>SVLA01000158.1 GCA_015068175.1 Oscillospiraceae bacterium | reverse complement strand
CCCAGCGTCACCCGTTATGAGGTGGAGCTGGACAAGGGCGTGCGTCTGAATAAGCTGACCACCTGCGCCGATGATATTGCCCTGAGCCTGGGCGCGTCCGGTGTCCGCATCGCCGCGGTTCCCGGGAAGATCAGCGTGGTAGGCATCGAGGTGCCCAACAAGGCGGTTACCACCGTGACCTTGCGGGAGGTCATTGACTCCAATGAGTTTAACCGGGCCAAGTCCAAGTCCACCTTTGCTGTGGGCAAGGACATCGGCGGCAACGCCATTGTGGGCAATATTGCCAAGCTGCCCCATATGCTCATTGCCGGTACCACCGGTTCCGGTAAGTCTGTGTGCATGAACTCCATCATCATCTCCCTGCTGTACAAGGCCAGCCCTGAGGATGTGAAGCTCATCATGGTGGACCCCAAAATGGTGGAACTGGGCATCTATAACGGAATTCCTCATCTGCTGATCCCCGTGGTTACGGATCCGAAGAAGGCTGCCGGTTCCCTGCAATGGGCCGTTACCGAAATGATGCGCCGCTACAAGGCCATGTCCGATGCCGGTGTCCGTGACCTGGAATCCTACAATTCCATCATGGAAAGCGAAGAAGGAAACAAACTACCCCAGGTGGTGGTCATCATCGACGAGCTGGCGGACCTGATGCTGGTGGCCGCCAAGGAAGTGGAAGAGTCCATCTGCCGCATTGCCCAGATGGGCCGCGCTGCCGGTATCCACCTGATCATTGCTACCCAGCGTCCCTCTGCGGACGTGATCACCGGCCTGATGAAGGCCAACATTCCCTCCCGGATCGCCTTCGCCGTTTCCTCCGCTATGGAATCCCGGATCATCCTGGATACCCAGGGCGCTGAGAAATTGGTGGGCCGCGGTGATATGCTGTTTGCGCCTATCGGCGCCGGCAAGCCTCTGCGTGTGCAGGGCTGCTTCGTCAGCGATCCGGAAGTGGAAGCGGTGGCCAATTATGTGAAGGAAAACTACAATACCACCTATGACCAGACCGTCATGGAGGAGATCGAGCGGAAAGCGGCCCAGTCCGGCAACGGTAAGGCGGCCGTATCCGACCCGGAACCCACAGAGGCGGAAATGGATGGGGACGAGATGCTCCCTGCGGCGGTGGATGTGATCCTGGAGACAGGCCAGGCCTCTGTGTCTATGCTCCAGCGGCGGCTGAAACTGGGGTATGCCCGCGCGGCCCGGATTGTGGATGAAATGGAGGAAAAGGGCATCGTTGGCCCCTTCCAGGGCAGTAAGCCCCGGACCATCCTGGTGACCAAGGAACAATGGGAAGCCATGAAGGCCGGCCACAGCACCCAGGTCACCTTTGACGATCTGGATGACGCCGACGGCGACGGTGTGCCTGACGAACTGATGTGATCTTTGGCGTTTCGGCGCTTTAGATAAAATAGCGTCCCATCCGGCAGGCCGGAGGGACAGCGAGGAGGATATTGAATTGAAAAACGCGAAAATCAAACGCATGGTGGCCATTGCCTTTTTGATGGCGCTGGTGCTGGTGATGCAGATGCTCTCCGGGATCATCCCGCCGGTGGGTGGATTTTCCATCTCCCTGGTGCTGATTCCCATTGTGATCGGCTCTGTATTGCTGGGACCCGGAGCCGGTGCCCTTTTGGGTGCAGCCTTCGGTGCCATCGTATACATCAACTGCGTCACCGGCGCAGATCCCGGCGGTGCCATGGTGTTCCAGACCAGTCCGCTTCTGTGCTTCCTGGTGGTGATGGGCAAGGGCATTCTGGCCGGCGGCGTATCCGGTTGGGTATACCGGGTGCTGCAGGGGGTGAATCCCCATGTGGCTATGCTCTGCAGCGCCATTGTCTGCCCCGTGGTGAACACCGGCGTGTTCATTGCCTGCATGATGACCGTCTTTAGGGATGTTCTGAGTGCCTGGGCCGGCGGCGGTGACATCATCGCCTATGTGCTGACGGGCCTGGTCCTGGCCAATTTCGTGCCGGAACTGATCATCAATGTGGTATTTGGCACGGTTGGGCATACCATCGTCCATGTGGTGCGTAAGTAAATAGAAGGTGCCGACGGCGAAAGCTGTCGGCATCTTTTTTATGCCTATGGGAAAAAAGGACACCGGGCGCTCATAGAATTCTTCAGGAGTTGATGCCAATGAATTGCGCCTGGAAGGAATTGCTTGGGATCCTGCCCCAGAGGATCCGCTCCGATGTGGACAGGCTGGGCCGAAAAGATCTGCAGGAATTGCGCCTGCGGCTGGGGAGACCTCCGGAATTGGTGCTGAAAAGAGGACCCTGCAACCTGACCGGCCCGGTCACATCGGAAGAGCTGACCTTTGTAATCAATTCCGCCAGCCGATATTCCCCATGGGCGGCGGAAACTGCTGCCAGGGGATACATCACGGCCCCGGGGGGACACCGGATCGGGATCTGCGGACAAGCTGTGGTGGCAGAAGGCACCGTACGGGGGATCCGGCGGCCCACTTCCTTGAATATTCGGGTGGCCAGAGACATTTCCGGCGTGGGGGATGGGATTCCGCTTCGCGGGAATCTGTTGATCCTGGGGCCTCCCGGCAGCGGAAAAACCACCCTTCTGCGGGATCTGTGCCGCAGGCTTGGGGAGCATGAGACGCTCACCGTGGTGGACGAGCGGATGGAACTGTTTCCTGAGGCTCTGCCCGGCGGCGGACGGATGGATGTGCTGACGGGATGCGGTAAAGCGGCGGGGATCGAAATGGCTCTGCGGACCATGGGTCCGGCTTGGATCGCCGTGGATGAGATCACCGCCGCTTCGGATTGCACAGCATTGCTCAGCGCCGGATGGTGCGGTGTTCGGCTCATAGCCACGGCCCATGCGGCCTCGGTCCGTGACCTTAAAAGCCGGGAATTGTACGGACCGCTGTGGAATACGGGTCTGTTTACGGATTTGGTGATCCTGGACCGGGATCAGCGCTGGCATATGGAAAGGGTGGTGGGACGATGCTCCGGATCTTTGGCGCCGGTTTGATCCTTGCAGGATCCGCCGCCGCACCGCTGACCCTGCTTCGGCAGGACCGGACCCGGCTGGGGGAGCTGACTTGTTTTTGTCATACCATCCGGCAGATGATCGGCGAGCTGAAGCGATACCGCACGCCGCTGCCGGAACTGTTTCGGATGGCCGCATCCGGCGCCGGCGGATCTTTATCCGGGATCATTGGAGCGGTGGCCGACGAAATGGAGCGCAGATGCTATCCCGATGCCCGGCATTGCGTGGATTCCGTCATTCAGTGCAACGACATCGATCCCTATTTGCGGGGATTTATGGAAGACCTTGGCCGTTGTCTGGGCCGCATGGATCTGGAGGAGCAGATCGGGGAGCTGGAGCGGATCTGCGGGGAATGCGAAGGGGTCTGCGCCCGACTTCGGCAGGAACGAAAGGAGAAACTGCACCTGGTCCGCACCCTGAGCCTCTGCGCCGGGGTGGCCCTGGTGATCTTGTTGTTTTAGCTATGGATATTGAACTGATTTTCAAAATTGCGGCCATTGGGATTATTGTTTCGATCCTGAATCAGGTCCTTGCCCGTTCCGGCCGGGACGAGCAGGCGACCATGACGACCCTGGCCGGGCTGGTGGTGGTCTTGATGGTGGTGGCACAGCGGATCTCCGAGCTGTTTGACCTGGTCAAGAGCCTTTTTGATTTTTGATGGACGGCTATTTACGGGCCATTGGCCTGGTGTTACTGTCGGTGGTCATTGCCGTGCTTCTGGGGAAACACAGCAAGGAAATGACCGTTTTGCTGACTCTGGCGGTTTGTGCCGCGGTGATGACGGCAGCGGTCCGATTTCTGGACCCGATCCTTTCCCTGCTGCGGGAATTGGAGGCATACTGCCGGCTGGACAGCGGTTATATGCAGATCCTTCTCAAGGCGGTAGGGGTGGGTCTCGTTGGTGAAATGGCGGCGCTGGTCTGCGTGGACGGGGGTCACGGGGCCATGGGGAAGGCGGTGGAGATCCTGACGGCTGCAGCGGTATTGTGGCTGTCCTTGCCGCTGATGACTGCATTGCTGGAACTTGTACTGAAGATCGCGGGGGAATTATGAGGAAGTTGGTTTTATTATTGATCCTGCTGAGTTTGTTGGCGGTCCCTGTCAGCGCCATGGATTACACCGCCCCAACGGCGCCGGAGGATGCCCTGGAGCTGATGC
>SVLA01000157.1 GCA_015068175.1 Oscillospiraceae bacterium | reverse complement strand
GCTCATCGGTGCCGAAGATGTGGGGGAAGCGGGTGTTGCCTTCGGCGATGTATTCCAGCTCCGCCTCGCTGTATTCAAAGGGGGCCAGGTTCTTGGCGCCCTTGTCGCGCTTGCCGTTGACGGAGAGGATCTCCTCATAGCCGTAGGGCACGATCATGGGGGCGACGATGATGGTCAGGACGATGATGGCCAGAAGCACAATGCTGACCACCGCCAGGGGGTTTTTGAAGAGCTTGCGCATGCCGTCCTTGAAGAAGGAGGTGCTTTCGCTCATGACGTCCTGCTGCCGCTTTTCGTCTTCGGTGGCAGGCTCGAATTTACTCAGGTCCATCTGCATGCTGAAAATCTGCTTTTTCGGCATGGCGTTGTTTTCCAGGTCTTTCATGAACATCCTCCTTTCTTAATCGTAGTTGATGCGCGGATCCACGAGCTTATACAGCAGATCGCAGATGAGGTTGGCGGCCACCATCAGCACGGACAGGAAGATGGTCGTGGCCATGATGAGGGGGTAGTCGCGGTTGTTGATGCCGCTGATGAACTTGCTGCCAAGGCCGCCCACGGTGAACACGGTTTCCACCACCATGGAGCCGGTGATGATGTAGGCGATCTGGGGGCCGGCGTAAGTAATGACGGGAATGAGAGAGTTGCGCAGGGCGTGCTTGAAGATCATCTTCCACTTGGCCACACCCTTGGCCCGGGCCGTGCGGATGTAGTCCTGGCTCAGGGCGTCGAGCATGCTCGTCTTGGAAAGGCGGGTGATGTAGGCCATGGGATAAGCCGCCAGGGCGATCACCGGCAGGACGTAGTTGGTCTCATTGGCGCTCCACACAGGGAACCAGCCCAGCTTGATGCAGAACACCAGCAGCAGCAAGGTCGCCAGCACGAAGCTCGGCACCGCCGTGAACAGGGTGGAACAGAAAATAATCACCCGGTCGGGGAACTTGTTGCGCATAAGGGCCGCCGTGCTGCCGAAGACGGTGCCGCAGATCAGCGCCACGGTAATGGCCAGCAGACCCAGCTTGGCCGAGGTGGGGAACGATTCGCCGATGATATCGGAGATCTCGCGGCCGTTTTTCAGGGACACGCCCAGGTCCCCCTGGAACAGCTGCTTCAGATAACGCACGAACTGCACCGGCACCGGCTGATCCAGACCGTAGCGGGCCTCCAGGGCGGCGATGGTGGCCTCATCCAGGGCCTTCTCGCTGTTGAAGGGGCCGCCGGGAACGGCGTTCATGGTGAAAAATGTGATGGCGCATATAATGAAAACGGTCAATATGGCCAAAAGGACACGCTTGATAATATATCTTGCCATATCCTCTCTCCTTCCTGTTTTTATTCCGTTTCGGTACAGTTTATTTTCCGTTTATAAATAAATGTACCGGCCTTGTGCAACAGGTGCAAACCAGACCAGTTTAGTATTTTAGCACATAGAAGAACGCCGGTCAAGCACTTTCGTGCATGTCCGGCGTACGTTTTCCTCATTTTTCCGTTTCCTTCGGTTCTGCCAGCACTGTCTTCTGGTCGGTATAGATGACCATGCCCGCCCGGGCGCCCCGGGGCTTTTTCACAAAGCGCACCTGGGTCATGTCCACAGGCACGCGCCCCGCCTGGGCCGCCTCGGAATGAAAGGCCGCCAGAGACGCCGCCTGCATCACCGCCTCTTCGTCCGGCTCCCGGCCCTCGCAGCAGAGGATCACATGGGCGCCGTGGATCTTCTGGGCATGGAACCACCAGTCCGTCCGCCGGGCGATTTTGAAGGTCAGCTCGTCGTTCTGGACATTGTTGCGGCCTACCAGGATCTCCAGACCCGATTTCGTCTCATAGCGCATGGGCTGAGCGGGCTTCGGCTTCTTCTTGCGCTTGTCCCCGGAGGCGCGCACATAGCCCCCCTCCTCCAGCTCTGCCCGGATATCGTCCAGATCCTGGCGGCTTTGGGCCCGCTCCAGCTCGTCGGCCACGCTGCCGAGATACTCCAGCTCCGTGCTGTTTTCCTCAATGAGCCGGGTCAGATGCTCTTCGGCCGCCTTTTTCTTTGTATAGGTCTTATAGCAGGCCGCCGCATTCTGCTGGGGCGTTTTCATGGGATCCAGGGGGATGCTCACCGCCGGGCAGTCCTCGGCGTAAAAATCCTCGCAGACGAGGCTGTCCATGCCCTTTTTCATGCGCCAGATGTTGGCCGTGATGAGATCGCCCCGCCGCTTGAACTTTTCCCGGTCCTCGCAGTCCTTGAGCTCCTGCATGCGCAGCGCTAACTTTTTTTCCGTGCGGTTTTTGGCACTGCGGACAAGCTTGGCCAAACTCTTGCCCCGGCTTTTCAGATGGCTCTGCCGGTCTTTTTCCGCCCAAAAGGCTTCCAACAGCTCGCAGCAGCTGTCGTAGGGCACGTTCTCCGACCCGGGGCCGTACTGCCAGATGGGCAGGAAGCTGAAGTCCTTGGGTTCGCCGTTGAGAAGCAGCATATGGGGCTTCTTTTCAAGCTTTGCCACCGCCTCCGGGCTTTTTTCAAGGCCCCGGAACTCCATCTCCCGGGCGATCAGGGGCGAAAGGCCCGAAAAGCGCCCCGGCTCCGGCTTGGGAGGCAGCCGGTAGATGAGCCCCGGCAGCACCTGCCGGGCAGGACTCATTTCCGCGTCCACCCGCCGGGCGGCGTCCAGAATGCGCCCCTCCTCATCCACCAGGATGAGGTTGGCATTGCGCCCCAGAAGCTCCACCGCCATGGTCTTTTCCGAAGCCTCGCCGAATTCGTTGTAGGTCAGCAGCTTCAGAAGCATCATCCGCTCCTGCTCCGGCTGGGAAACGTCCAGGATCCGGGCCCCGATGAGGTGCTTGCGCAGGAGCATGCAGAACATGGGAGGCTGGGGCGGGTTTTCGTATTCCTGCTTTGTCAGGCAGATGCGGGCACTGGAGCCGAAGCAGACCAAAAGCCGCTCCGTGACCCCCTGGCCCCGCAGGGTAAAAACAACCGTGTCCTTTTCGGGCTGGCGGACACGGTCGATCTTCATGCCGGTGATGCGGTTTTTCAGTTCCTCACAGAGTTCTGTGACAAAAATGGCGTCAAGGGGCATCGATACCCTCCATACACTGTTCAAAAAGTTCTTCCAGCCGCCCGGTCTCCCCTTTCAGCCACAGCCAGCCGAACAGGGCTTCCAGGGCCGTGGCGGCGTGATACTGGGCGGCGGTGCAGCCGGCGGGGTTGGTGTGGGCCCGGGTGTTGCGGGCCCGTTTATACACGGCCAGTTCCTCTGCGCCGAGGCCCGGCAGCACATGGGCCGCCGCCTTGGCCTGGGCCACGGCGGACACATAGCCCACCGTCCGGCGGTGCAGGGCCCCGTGGGTCAGCTCCCCCCGCCGGGCCAGCATGGATCGTACCATGAGCTCATACACCCCGTCGCCCACATGGGCCAGGGCCAGAGAGCTCATGGCATGGAGTTGTTCATCGTTCATGGACTCGTGAAATTTCACAGTTCGTCCTCATCCTCGCTGTTCAGAAGTTCGGCAAAATGGGCGTCATCCGCCACATCGGAAAACTCCGCGGCGATGCTGTCCGCCGGGGCCACCCCCGTGGCATACTGCATTTCCTGCCACTGCTGCTTGGTAATGAGAAGCTTGCGGGGCTTGGAGCCTTCGTAGGGACCCACCACACCCAGCTCTTCCATCTGGTCGACGATGCGGGCCGCCCGGGAATAGCCCAGCTTCAGCCGCCGCTGGAGACTGGACACAGAAGCCTGCTTCAGCTCCAGCACCACCTCCACCGCCTGGGGCAGAAGCTCGTCGTAGGCATCGGAGAGGCTCTCCTCCGCATCGTCGGCAGCGGCCTTGCCGCCCTTGTCGTTTTTGTCCACAGCCGCCCGCTCGATCTCGGCCAGGATCTCGTCGCTGTAAGCGGCTTCGGCGTCTTTCTTAATGTACTCGATGACCTTTTCCCGCTCTTCGTCGGTAACAAAGGCACCCTGCACACGCATGGCCTTGCCGATGCCGAGAGGGGCATAGAGCATATCGCCCCAGCCCACCAGCTTTTCCGCCCCGGACTGGTCCATGATGATGCGCGATTCCATGGCGCTGGACACGGCAAAGGCGATGCGGCTGGGAATGTTGGCCTTCATGAGGCCTGTGATCACGTCCGCGGAGGGACGCTGGGTGGCGATGACCAGGTGCATGCCGGAGGCGCGGCCCATCTGGGCCACACGGCAGATGGATTCTTCCACTTCCTTGGAGGCCA
>SVLA01000010.1 GCA_015068175.1 Oscillospiraceae bacterium | reverse complement strand
GTTTCCCCCGTGAAGAAACGGCCTTCCTTCACGGGGGAAACGGTGATCCCCTCCGGCAGCAGCCAACGGAAATTCAACACATCCGCAGTTTTGTATTCGCTGCGGACCGTGATCTTCACCGTACGGGGCACCCCCTGATCGATGTGGCAATCTTCGGAAACGTAATCCACCAATACAGTGTAGAAATCAAAGCGGAACTGCTGGCAGGAGATCCGACGGCGGATCTGATCCAGGAACCGGCTGTCCGGCGCCAGATCCTGAGGACGGATGGCTTCCGTGTCAATGCCCTCGGCGGCAGAATCCCGGCCGTTCTGAATGGCAAAGATCCGATGCTGACGGTAGATGCGCTCTGTCAGCTCCGGCACAGTCTGGGGCAGAATGTCGCCGTAAATGCCCAGCTCACCCAGGTTCAGGGTGCCTACGGTGATCTTATCGCCGATGGGGGCGCTCCACTTGGGATCGATGGCGGCGGTGCCGTGCATCAGACCGAAGGTGGCGGCGGCGGTGCCCACGGTGCAGTCGGTGTCCTCACCGAAATAAATGGTACTGCGGATCATCTTGTCGAAATTCCCTTCGCCGTACAGCAGACCCAGGGCCACGATGGCCACGTTCAGGGGGCAGTCATAACCGATGGGGCCGGAGTCAAAGCCTTTGGCCAGATCCTCCGGGCTGCAGGACCGTCCGTACTGGCCCCGGTGGAGGGTCAGCATCCGGTCCCGGGCCTCCGCCAGGGAAAGGCCGCTGCGGTAGCAATCCAGCGCATCACAGATGGCGCGGTAAAGGCCGGTATCCCGGGGAACGAAGGCCAGGGCCTGCTCTACCAGCTTGACAGCATCGGTCTGCAAAAAGGCGATGCTCTGCATGGCGGCGCAGAATACTTCGCCCCATACGCCTTCACCGTTGCCGTGATCCAGAATGGCATCTTCCACGGCCATAGAGGCGGCCCATTGGGGCATTCCGGGGCAAAGGCAGGCCCAGATCTCCGAGCGGATCCATGCGCCGTTGGAGTGTTTGTACTGACCGTTGTTGACGGTGCCGCTCATGGGCGCCTGGACACCGGTGCGCATATTGATCTTGGAAACGCCGTATTCCGACCAATGGGGGGTCAGATATCGCTGCCAGTATTCCTCCAGCAGCGCCGCATCCAGCCGGCAGCCCTTTTCCTCCAGGGCGATGAGCCACAGAAGCTGCAGGTCCAGATCGTCGTTGGGCATGGGGAAGGACAGAGATTCGTCATAGCCGTCGATGACATTGGCCTGGCGGACAAATTCAAAGGGGAAGCCGACGGTGCCGCCGATATTTTTGCCCGTGAAGCAGGCATAAACGCGGTCCTTATACACATTTGCGTTCATAATCATAACCGCTACCTCCGATCAGCCCTTCACAGAGCCGATCATGATTCCTTTCACAAAGTATTTTTGGATCCAGGGATAGGACAGCAGGATGGGGGTGATGCACACGATGACCGCGGCCATCTTGAGGCTCTCCGAAGGGGGGAATGCGCCGGAAACCGGCATACCCATGGTGGTGGAAGGATTGGTGGACTCCAGCACCGTCTTCAGGAACATCATGATGGGCCACAGATCTTTTTGCCGGGACAGATACAGCAGGGGCGTGTACCAGTTGTTCCAGGCGCCAACGATGGTGAACAGCGAAAGGGTGGCCAGGATGGGCTTGGACAAGGGGATCACCACCCGGAACAGGATGGTGAAGTAGCCGGCGCCGTCGATGAGGGCCGCTTCTTCCAGCTCCCGGGGCAGTGACGAGAAGTAGTTGCGCACCAGGATCATGTTCCAGGCGGAGAAACATCCCGGCAGGATCATGCACAGCCAGGAATCGGCAAAGCCGTATTCGTGCATCAGCAAATAGGTGGGGATCAGACCGCCGCCGAACATCATGGAAAACAGCACATACCGCAGAATTCCGGTCCGTCCCGGCAGATCCTTCTTGGACAGGGGATAAGCAAACAGACAAGTCACCAGGATCATCAGCACCGTGGTGCAGCCTGCGATGATCACGGTGTTAAAAAATGCCCGCAGAATGTCATCGGAGTATTTGAACAAGAACTCGTAAGCCGCCAGGGAAACTTCCGTGGGGATCAGGGTCACGCCGCTCTGGGCCAGGGCTTTTTCACTGGTCAGGGAGGTGGACAGAACGTACACAAAGGGGATCAGAAACGCCAGAGAGATCAGCACCAGCACCACATAGATGGTACCCACGCCAAAAGCTTCCAGTTTGCCCATTTTGATGTGATTACGGGATTTTTTCGGTTTCAATAGCATGATATACTTCCTCCTTTCCACCCGCCGCTTACCAAATGCCTTCGTAGCCCAGGAACTTGCTGATCTTGTTGGTCAGCAGGACCAGGCCGGCGCCAAAGACCGATTGGAAGATGCCCACGGCCGCGGGACCGGAGAATTGACCGGAAGCGATACCGTTGCGGTAGATCCAGGTGTCAAAAGTCTCCGCCACAGCGGTCAGCATGGGATTGTAGCGCTGTCCGCCGGTGTACAGATAGATCTGTTCAAAGTCGGAGCTGAGGATGCCGCCCATGGTCAGGATCAACTGAATGGCGATCATGGGCGCGATGGAGGGCAGGGTGATGTAGATCATCCGCTTCCAGCGGCCGGCGCCGTCGATGTGGGCCGCTTCGATCATTTCCTGATCGATGCCGGCCAGGGCCGCCAGATAAATGATGGAACCCCAACCGACGCTCTTCCACACATGGGCCACCACCAGGAAACCGATAAACGCATCGGGATTGGTGGTGGGGTTGATGTAATCGATCCCCAGGAACTCAAACAGCGGCTTCACAGCGCCGGTGTAATCGTTCAGCAGCACCGTGGTGATGCCCATAACGATGACCCAGGACAGAAAATAGGGCAGATAGGAAATGGTCTGGGTCACCTTCTTGAATTTCACCGCCCGGATCTCATTGAGCAGCAGGGCAAAAACGATGGGCAGGGGGAAACCCAGCAGGATCTTCAGGCTGCTGATGACCACCGTGTTTTTCAGGATGGTCCAGAAATTGGCGGAACTTACAAACGCCTCAAAATGCCGCAGTCCCACGAATTCGCTTTCAAAAATGCCCCCCAGCAGATCGTAATCCACAAAGGCGATGGCGATGCCGTACAGCGGCAGGATATGGAAGAGGATAAAGTACAGCGCGCCGGGGATCAGCATCAGATACAGTATCCGATACTTCTTCAGGCGCTTCTTTCTTGAAAGTTCAAATCCATCATCCTTCTTGCGTCTGGCAGGTTTGCCTGATTTGTTCATTGATGGCAATTTGCACACATCCTTTCTATAAAAACAGCAGAAATTATGCAATTTCATTATAGGTTCCTCCGCGGGACGATACAATCCCGGATATTATAAAAAACATCCCATTTCTTGTACTGCCATTTCCCGCTTCCCGAAAAATTCTTGAGCTAATATAAAAACCGTCCTACACAGTATAATTTATTGGATTGACCGCTATGGAAATTCTGCTACAATTAAATCAAACAAGAGGGGGGAGTTCTATGTATTTTGCCGAAAGAATCCCGGTTCCCCGGTTGGATGGGGAATATGTCCATATTTATCGGCCCCAGCCGGCGGTCTACTGGGGCCCGGATACCGCGTCTTTCAAGAACGGACAAATGTATCCCGAGTGGATCACCAATGACTTTTCCGTGATCAGGGATCACAACGGCCGGTGGCATGCCATCGGCATCACCCACCCGGCACCGCCGGGCTTCCGCAATGCCTTTGATTTCTCCTGCCCGGACCTCCACGAGTCCGAAAGCCAGTTCTACCACGCGGTCTTTGACGGCAAACTGTCCCAGCTCCTGCAGGGTGCGCAGATGGAGGAAAAGTCCATCTTCTTCTGGGCCAGCCAGCGCCCCGATGAATGCCCGGAGTGCTATGCCCCCGCCGTGTTCCGCCACGGTGACCTCTACCGCATGATCTATACCCCGGTCTGCATGAAAATGGCCGTGTCCCCGGATCTGGACCAATGGCAGACCAAGGGCAAGCTCTTCGATCCCATGAAGGGCAATTTCTGGATGCGTGATCCCTACGTCTATGAGGAAGACGGCATCTTCTACATTATTTATAATGATGAAGAGATCATCTGGGTCCGGCAGACCCGGGACTTCGTCCATATCTCCGAGGCGGAAGTGCTGATGCCCCATATGTTCAGCGGCAAAGCCTCCATGGAAAGTCCCATCCTTTTCAAGCGGGCGGGTTGGTATTATCTGCTGTGGAGTATTTATGACGGACAGAACGGCTGCTATGACAACCGCACCTTTGTTTTCGCCGCCCGTACCCTGGATGGCTTCCGGGAGGCCGCGCCGGTGGCCATGCTTCCGGGCCATGCCCCGGAAGTGGTCTGCGAGGATGACCGGTGGTACATCTTCAGCACCCATTACCCCGAAAACGGTCTGTCCATTGCCGAACTGAAGTGGGAACTTCTGTTTTGACTGTAATTGAACCGAAACGAAAGGATGGTCATTTGTATGAAACGATTCCTGAAGATCAGCGCCCTTTGCCTTTGCCTGGTGCTGCTGCTGAGCTGCTTTGCCGCCTGCTCCGGGGGCGCGGACAATGAGGTCACCTTCCGTTCCCTGAAAGAAAATCTGGGCGGCACCGCCCGCCTGACCAATCAGGGTGCCGTGATGGATTCTTCCTCCCGCACCCCCAGCGCCACCGTGGCGCTGCCGGAGGCCATCGACCTGAATTACCGGGGCATTTTCTGCCTGACCCTGGAAAATACCTCCGATGCCGAAAAGCTGACCGTGGATTTCATCACCGAGGCCGACCCCAACTATACTCCCTTCAAGCGCTTTGAATTTCCCCTGGAAAAGACCGACGGCTTCCAAAAGCTGACGGTGGACGTTTCCGCTGTCTATGGCTGGCTGGGCCACCTGACGGGCCTGAAGATCACCGCCGAAGGTCTGAGCCAGGGCCAGATCACCCTGAAGACCCTCTCCGTGGAAGAGGGCGGCGAAGGCTACATCGACGGCCTGAAGATCGAAAATGCCCAGGTCTACCTGACCGCCAAGGACCGCATGAACGTCAAGCGTATTTCCTTCGGTCCCGACGGCATCGTCGGCAGCTGGCGCGATGATGACGGTACCATCCATTACATCGGCTCCAGCTCCGCCGGCGGCGTCAGCGGCGCGTTCGTCACCACCGGCACTCCGGATGACCCCTTCGCAACGGTGCGCTATGCCGGCCGCCGGGTCAACGGCGTGGACTGGACCGAGCTGGGCTACTGCTCCATTGCCCAGGTGATCAAGGAGCCCACCACCGGTATGCTCATCGGCATCACCCACCTGGAGCGCCATTATGACGGTTCGGCCTATACCGCCACCATCGGCCTCTCCACCTCCAAGGATAACGGCGAAAGCTGGTATTTCCTGGGCGAGTTCATCTCCCACGATATTCCTCTGGGCGAGCAGACCTCCGTGAGCCGTGACATTGGCAACGGCACCATCTATGTGGACGATGAATATCTGTACATTTATATTACCGATATCCGGGAGACCGATCTGGCCTACGGCCTGGCGGTCTGCCGTGTCAAGCTGACGGAACTGTACGAAAAGACCCTGGCCGGCCAGATGCCCCAGGCTTATAAGTATAAGGACGGTCAATGGGATGAACCCGGCTGGGGCGGTTCCTTCACCAATGTCCTTCCCCAGGATGTGGCCCCCAACTTCCTGTATGTCACCTACAATACCAAACTGCAGAAGTATTTGATGCTCATTTGCCAGTCTCTGTATTACCAGGCCAATGACGGCGATATCCTTCTGCTGGCCAGCGACAGCTTCACCGATTGGTCCAATGCTCAGCGCCAATGGATCGCCACCGGCTTCCATGGAGAGCAGTACCCCTCCATTTTCTCCTATGAAGAGGATTGCCAGACCGAATCCGGCGAGACCTTCTATCTGTACTGGTGCGATTGGAACGCCCGGGACGAAAACGGCGTCGGTGATTGGCAGCTTCTGTGGGCCACCGCCCAGTATATGTGCTGTAAGGTCACCGTCACCGACTGAGGAGTGGGCCTATGAAAAGAAGATGGATCGCAGCGGCCCTTCTGGCGGCCCTGCTGCTGACCGGCTGCGGCCCGGAAGCGCCGCCCGTGGCGGATGAGACCCGGACGCCTGTCCGTGTCCCCGTAACGGAGCCGACCGATACACCCACCGAGGCCCCCGCCGCGCCGCCCACGGAACCTACGGAACCGAAACCGGCCTATGAAGTGCTGCGTACCTTTGAACCGGCCATCACCCAGGAAACCAACCGGCTGTCCTACGACACGCCGAAGATGGACCTGGATACCAACGGCCTGGGGTATCTGGGCATTACCCTGACCAATACCTCCAAGGCCAACGGCCTGACGGTGTACTTCACTACCGACGAAGACCCCAATTTCACCATCCAGAAATCCGTGACGGTGGAGATCGAAACGGAACAAACCGAATCCAAACTGTATGTGGTGGACATTTCCGAACTCTACGGCTTCACCGGTACTTTGGATACCATCCGCATCCTCTCCACCGCGGTCTATGACGGCACCCTGACCCTGGAAAAGCTGGAGATCTATAATGCCGGCGCCCTGGTCCCGCCCTTCACCGTCTCCGACGAAGTCCTCATTGCCACCCGGGACGAAATGAAGGCCGGCACCCCCAGCGGCGCGTCCCTCTATCCCGACGGCATCATGAGCGCCCTGTATAACGGCGACGGCACCTATACCTTCATCAGCTCCGGCCCCCTCACCGGCCAGAACACCGTCACCGCCTACATCGGCACCCTGGAGGACCCGGTGCAGAAGCTCCATTACGAGGCCCGGGTGGTTCAGAATTCCCCCTTCGGTTATGGCCTGGATGAATTCAACTATGTCTCCGTGGGCCAGATTTACCGCTTTGAAGGCAGTGAATGCTTCACCATTTTGCATTTGGAGCATCACTTTGACTCCAGCGAAGGGTTCAGCGAGGATGGCATCCGCACTTCGGAAAACAATGCCGGCTTCGCCGCCTCCCTGGCCCTGGGTTATTCCCCGGATAACGGCGAGACCTGGTACTACTGCGGCGAAATCGCAACCCATACCTGCGAGAGCATCCACCCCTATTACGGCTTTGGATCCCAGGCACCCACTTGGATGCAGTACCCATCCCGGGACACCGGCAACGGCCCCTTCGCCATCAAAGACGGCTATGTCTATGTTTACATGATCGACTATGATGCCGGTTATAAAATATCCCTGGCGGTCCTGCGGGCGGACCTCAATGAAGTCATCGCCGCGGCCCGGGGCATGGAGACCGGACAAAAGCCGGACCTCTTCAAAAAATACTACCAGGGTTCCTTCAGCGAGCCGGCCATCGCCGGTAAGTCCACCAGCGTCATCGATGAAGAGTGCCCGCCCAACTTTACCACCATCATATACAGCACCTACCTGAATAAATATGTGATGGCCCGTTGTTCCTCCCCGGCCTACGGCACCAACGACGGTGACATCGTCCTGAACATCTCCGACGACCTCACCGATTTCCGGGGCAACAACTATTACATCGATGCCGATCCCATGGGCAGCCAGTACCCCACGCTCCTGGCCATCTCCGGCGAGGATCCCGTCTATACCGCCGGCGACACGATGTACCTTTACTACATCAGCGCCGTCCGGGACGACCGGTTCCTTTGGGACAAAGCGGACATTGTCCGCCGCACCATTACCTTCAAGTGACGGTAGGTCATTTGTAATAAAAAACCTATATCAACAAGAAGGGGAGGGAAAACACAAAAGCGCTATGTTTCAGTCCGCAAACCCAATGATCAAATCAGAAAGGATGAAAAACGTGAAAAAACTGAGTACGAAAATTCTCGCATTCCTCTGTGTCATGAGCCTGTTGGTGGCCATGACCGTTACCGCCTCCGCGGCCACCATCAACGTCAACGAAGGCGTTTACGGCCCCTTCTGGGGCGAGGAATGGACCACCCCGGAGACGGAAGGTATTTGGAAGGGCTTCTACATCAATAAGTCCGACAATACCCTGCGTACGGACCTGATCAAGAAGAGTCCCGGCGAATGGTGCGCTCCCGGTTCCCCCTATGCTACCGTTTGGGAAGGCATCAACATCTGCGCACCTTCCGATCAGTGTGACGTCGGCTACCTCCTCAACTGCGTTGAGGGCGGCCAGATCGAGATCACCCTGAAGGGTTACATGGAAGTGCCCGGCTGTACCGAAGTTACCTTCGGCATCTATAAGAATAACTTCGGCACCATGCTCTATCCCGAAAGCGGCTCCGAAGCGGTCCTGGCATCCGGCGCCAGCCTGGACATCAACATGGTGATCAACGTTACCAAGGGCGACAAGATCTTCTTCAAGTGGCATTCTCCCGTGGAAGTGGCCAATTCTCCCGCTTTCCGTTTCACCGCTTTCCAGGCCGTTTGGCGTAGCCTGGAGGAAGGCGCTCCCGATCCCACCCAGCCCTCCGGCGGCACCGATGCCACCCAGCCCTCCGGCGGCAATGGCGGCGACATCGTCATCGAGGACGATGACAGCTACTACCTGACCACCAAGTACGAGGACGTGATCGTCAGCGAAGATACCGACACCATCACCCTCACCAAGAAGCTGACTCTGAAGGAATTCATGGAGAGCTTCAACATCAAGATCAACCATACCATCAAGGTCATCGACACCGTCACCACCAAGGAAGTGACCGATGACAATGCCATCATCACCGGCGATATGATCTGCCGCGTGTTCAACCAGGGCACCCCCATCACCAACCTCAACATCGATGTGACCTACGGCACCGACACCCCTGCAGGCACCCAATCCGATGCCATGCCCGGCTGGGCCCTGGCGCTGATCATTGTGGGCGCTGTTCTGGTGGTCGCCGTTGTGGTTCTGATCATCGTGATTTCCGGAAAGAAGGGTAATGATATGAAAAAAGTTCTGAGCATTCTGATTGCGGTCCTGATGCTGGCCAATATCGGCACCATGATCGTCAGCGCCAGCGAAAACGGCGCTGAGTATGTCGCCTTTGCCGGCGGCGAGACCCCCGAGTGGAAGGCCGTTTACGTCTCCAATACCGACTATGCAGCCGCCAATGTGCTCGACTGCGTGTGGGATGCCGCTTCCTATACGGCCATCCTGCCTGCTGACCTGCACCAGTACGAGCGTCTCTACGTCAACTCCGGCGACCCCAACCGCATCGTCTCCACCCACCCCAACTATGATATCGGCTTCGCCTTCACCGCGCCCGAAGCTGCCAACTACCTGCTGGACTTCGCCGGCTACGTTCCTGCGGATCAGATCACTGCCGGCGGCTCCGACGGCGTCGTCATGCTGGTGTTCGACAAGGATATGAACAAGCTGGAAGAAGTTCCCGTCCTGAGCGATGTTGCCACTCTGTCCAAGACCTATAAGCTGGCTGCCGGCGAGAAGCTGTATGTCTTCTTCAACAAGGGCGCCCACGAGTATAGCGATGCCATGTTTATCAACTCCCTGAAGACCGTTCAGCAGATCCCCGGCCTGGACGAGGCCAAGTTCACGCCCAAGGATACCTCCGGCGTGAAGGTTTCCGCCGGCGCGCAGTACAATCAGATCTTCAACGTCCTGGCGGATCCCGACACCATCGGCCTGTGGACCGGTTTCTACATCAGCAAGACCAACACCGTGGAGTACCTGGTGCCCGATACCAGCGCCGGTGCTACCCTGAAGCTGCCCGAAGCACTCCGCGGCGGCGACAACCAGTGGATGGTCATGTGGGAAGGCCTGGGCAACGCCACCAGCCCCATCGGCGAGTACATCATCGGTGACTACTTCACCGCTCCCGCAACCGGTACCGTCACCGTCAATGCCACCTTCAATTACCAGGTTCCCGCCCCCAATGGCGACGGCATCTTTGTCACCGTCTACAAGAATAAGATCGCTCCCGAGAACATCATCATTGAAAAGACGCTGTTCGATTACGAAACCTCTGCCAACGGCAAGTCCATCAAGGCTGAGAACGTTTCCGTCAAGAAGGGAGACGTCATCATCTTCCTGTACGATAAGAACGCCCATTACTATTCCGACAACCTGGGCATCACTGCCAAGAACGTCACTTATACCTCCGTCAAGAACCCCGCCCAGATCTTCAACCCCGACACCTCCAAGGTCGTGGTGGATGGCAATACCGTCACCGCTCTGAATTCCCTGAATTTCGTTGACCTGTTGGGCGCCCTGGGCGCTGATGCCGCCAATGTGGCCGGCTACAGAGCCGACGGCACTCAGATTCTCAATAATTCCGCTCCTGCTTCCGAGGTTGCCACCCTGGTGTTCTTCAATGACCTGAAGGCCAACGCCCCCATCGGCGCCTACAGCGTCACCGCTGTGGATACTCTGCCTGAGCCTCCCGCCACCGAGCCTCCCGCTCCCGAGACCGAAGCACCCAAGACCGCCGATACTCTGGCTTCCGTCCTGGCGCTGCTGCTGATCTCCGGCGCCGCCTGCACCGCGCTGGTCATCCGTAAGAAGAGATAATCTCCCACTCAGGCGACTCCTTGTGCGGGGTCGGGCAAGATTTGTCCGGCCCCGTTTTTTATTCAGAAAGAGGGATAACATGAGAAGGATCCTTGCAATCTTCATGAGCGTGACCCTGGGCATCGGTTGCATGGCCGGCTGTTCCAACGGAACAGAACCCGGCGAGACCGAGGCTCCCGGCCGGATCCCCGTCACGGACCGCGTCCCCGTTACCCAGCCGCAGCCTGCGGACCCCACCGAACCGGAACCCGCTCCCACGACCCCGGCTCCTGCCGTTCCCGACCCCGACACCACCACCCTGCAGTTCAAGCTGCCCCGCCTGGTGGGAGACAACATGGTCCTCCAGCGCAATGAGACCGTCCGCATCTGGGGCAGTTTCAATAAGGATGGAAAGGTGACCGTGACCCTCAATGGCCAGTCCTTTGAGGGCGATTGTAAAAACGGCGCATTTGAGGTCCTGGTCCAAACCGGCGATGCCGGCGGCCCCTATACCCTGACATTGGAATCCGCCGGTGTTCCCAAGGTCCTGCAGAATGTGCTGATCGGCGATGTGTATATCTGCGCCGGCCAGTCCAATATCATCATGCAGGTCGCCGCCCTCCAGGACAAGACCCTCCTCAATACCCCCGTGCCGGATGAGATCCGTTTGTTCCATGTGTGGACCAATCCCTCCGAGACACCCTTGGAGGATTGCCAAAGCATCTACGATATTTGGGTGCAGTCCAGCACCATGGGCATCGGCCACTATGAAAACTTCTCCGCCGCCGGCTATATTTTCGCCCGTACCCTGTATGAAGCCACCGGCGTCCCCATCGGCATCATCCAGGCCGCCGAAGGCGCCACCATCACCGCCGCATGGCTTCCGGAGGAGGATGCCCAAAAGGTCAACCCCATCGGCCAGGATCTGTCCGATCCTCTCCAGCGGGCCATTCCTTCCAGAATGTACAACGGTATGGTCCATCCCCTTCGCGATTATACCGTCCGGGGCGTCATGTGGTATCAGGGCGAAAGCAACCTGGGGGACCGTACCTTTGACGAGACCATGAAGGTCCTCATCGAATCCTGGCGCCGGGTCTTCCGCAATGAGGATATGACCTTCACCATCGTCCAGCTTCCCCGGTGGGGTTCCAACGATTGGTTTGAACTGCGGGAACTGCAGAAGAAGGCCGCCACCACCATCCCCAATTGCACCTATTCGGTGAACATCGACTGCGGTGAATTTGTGGATATCCACCCCCAGGATAAGGAGCCCATCGGCGTCCGGGCCGCCCAGGCCACCCTGCGGGACTTCTACGGCATGACCCAGTATAAGAAAAACCCGGTCTATGCGTCCTATACCGTCAGCGGCAATACCGTCCGCATCACCTTTGACAATGTGGACCAGGGCCTTTTCTTCCGGGTGGAGCAGACCCGGGGCGGCAAGGATTGGATCACCGTCACCGAGGGCACCGGCTTTGAGATCATGGATCAAAATGGCGTCTTCTACCCGGCCACCGCCACCCTGGAAGGCAACACCCTGGTGCTGACGAGCAATGTTCAAACTCCCGGGGGAGTCCGCTATGCCGCCGGCAATTTCCCCAGCGTGAGCCTCTTCGATAAAAACGGCATGCCTGCGGAACAGTTTTCCGTAAAGTTCTCGTAAACCCATTTCTGTGAACGGGGTCGGCAGACCTCTGCCGACCCCATTAAGGCTTTTGAAAAGGAGTTTCCATGAAAGAGATCACCATTTTTTCGCCCCGATCCCACGGCGGTGCCGTTGTTTACGCAGCCGATTTCGGTTTTTCCCCGGACAATCCGGATAATACTGCCCCGCTGGAGGCCGCCATTTCCCATTGTCATCAGATCAAGGCGGAGAAACTCTGCCTGGCCTCCGGAACCTACCGGATCAAAAGCCCGGATTTCATTTTCCTGGAAGGCTTTGAAGATTTCACCCTGGACGGCTGCGGCGCGGAGATCATTTCCGAAACCTCCCATTTCTTCTGCCTGCGAAATTGCAGCCGGGTCCGGATCACGGGCCTGACCCTGGATTTCGATTGGAACGTATTCCGCCTGGCCAGCCTGGTCCGGGTCCTGTCCCGGGAGGGGAAAGAACTGACGGTGGAATTCCTCAATTGCCCCGCTCCCGAACGCTGTGACATCTGCTCCTTCAACCGCTTCGATGCCCAGCGCCTGACCCCGGGCGCGGAGGATGGCCTGGAGATCTGGGTCCATGCGGAAAACCTTTCTGATTTCCGCCCCGGCCCCGCCCCCAACAGCCTGCACTTCCTCTGCAATGAACCCAATGTGGAGAGAATGCAGCCCGGTGAGATCTATCTGGCCCGGCACCTGCGCCAGCGCCAGGGCGCGGCCTTCTTTATCCTGGACTCCATCCATATCACCGTGGACCGGAATACCGTCTATTCCACCATGGGCATGACCCATATGGTGGGCGGCCATAGCCACCACCTGCTGTTCGACCGTGAGACCATCCGCATCCGCCCCGGCTCCAACCGTTATCTCTCCACCGACGGCGACGGCATCCATATCATCCGGAGCAAGGGCCACATCCTCATCCGGAACTGCGATTTCTCCGGCATGGGCGATGACAGCGTCAATATCCATGATTGCAACCTCTTCATCCTGAAAAAGACCGCCCCCGACACCGTTTTGCTGGAAAACGAAGGCGTGGGCGAACCCGGTGACCTCTACGACCTCCGCAACCCCGATTTTTCCCCCACCGGGATCTGTCCGACTTTGAAAGAAATGCGCCGCACTGCCTCCGGCGCTTACGAGCTGCAGTTTACGCAGGACCTGCCGGAATGGGTAGGGGAGGGGCACATGATGCTCTGCAAATCCTACTGCAGCGACCATTATATTCTGCGCAATAACCATTTCCATGACCACCGCGCCCGGGGTCTGCTGCTGCAGGCATCCCACGGCCTGGTGGAGCAGAACCTCTTCGAGAATATCCAGGGCGCCGGCATTTTCGTTATGCTGGAGATCCTCCGGGGAAGTTGGTACGAAGGCTCCGGCGCCGAGGACCTGACCATCCGCGGCAATACCTTCCGCAACTGCAACTGCGGCACCTGGACCAGCACCATCGACGTGATGGCCGCCATCCCCGATAATGCCTCCGAACATAAGATCTTCCGCGGCATCACCATCCGGGACAACGACATCACCACCGTCAAGGCCCCGGCGGTCTATTTCTCCACCTGCGACGGGTTGATCTTTGCAAATAACCGGATCACCTTCACCGGCGGCCCCTCTGCCTATGCCCCGGTCATCACCGAGCGCAGCAGCGACTGCAGCTTTACGGATACCACCGTGGACGGCCGGCCCCTCACCGAGGACCGGATCCAGGTCAGCAACGATTGCTCCTCCCGCCGCTGTATGCCTCTGTATGCCGGCCTCTATTAAAAGGATGTGTTTTTATGGAAAAGATCATTCTTCAAAACTCCTTCTATCAGTATGTCATGGCTGTGGATGACCAGGGTCATCTGTTCCATTGCTGCTTCCTGCCGGCAGAGCGGGCCGATACCCTTTCCGCCCAGCAATGGCTGGCCCGCTGCCCCAACCCCTTCCCCTTCGAGGCCCTGGTGAATGTGGACCGGGAACCCATTCCCATCTCCCATTTCGCCCGGTATTTCTTCCCTTTGTGTACCGCCCGGGCGGTATACCGCGGCCGCCGGGAAGAACCCCTGGCGGGCGGCACCCGAACGGTCATCACCCTGGAGGATGAGGTCAAGCAGCTCCTGATTCACCTCCATTACGAGGTCTACCAACATTCTCCCGCCATCCGCCGGTACACCGTCCTGGAAAATGTGGGCGCCCGGAGCATCGAGATCGACCATGTAGCCTCCTTTGTGCTGTCCAATTTCCCCTACGAAGATGACGATTGCCGTTCCACATACCTCCATGAATTCGCCTCCCAGTGGAGCTGGGAATGCCAAAGCCGTGTCCGCAGTTTCGCGGAACTGGGCATCTATGACCAGTGGTGCCGAAACGGCTACCGCCTGGAATCCCCCAGCACCTGGGTCTGCCAGGAATATTTCCCCTATTTCGTGGTGGAACAGCGGAAAGCCGGCCTGTTCACCGCCGTGCAGATCGAACATTCCTCCTCCTGGCGCTTTGAAGCCGGCGCCTCCGATGTCAATGTCCGGCGCTGGTACTATATCCAGGGCGGCATGGGCAGCCATACCCACGCCCAATGGAGCAAGATCCTGGCCCCCGGCGAATCCTTCGCCAGTCCCGCGGCCTCCCTCACCGTGGCCGCCGGCGATTTGGAAGAGGTCTACGACCGGATGCGCCGCCATCAGCAGAACGTGCTGATCCACCGCAGCTTGGGCGACCGGGACCTGCCCATCATCTATAACGATTGGCCCTATATGCAGGCGGATGTCACGGAGCGGAAGATCATCGAGCAGCTTGACCGCCTGAAAGAATGCGGCGTGGAAGTTTACGTCACCGATTCCGGCTGGTACACCGAGCCCAACGGCAACGGCGAACGCAGTTCCTGGTGGTCCATGGCCGGCCATTGGCAGCCAAACAAGGACCGTTTCCCCCATGGCCTGGACTATGTGGTCCGGCAGATCAAGGCCCGGGGCATGCGGGCCGGCATCTGGTGCGAGATCGAAGCCGTGGGCAGGGAAAGCGAGATCTACAACGACGAAGAGCTGCTCCTGCGCCGGGGAGAGGGCTTCGTGGAAGATGCCAGCCGCCGCTTCCTGAATTTCGCCAGCGAAAAGGGCCGCAAATTTGCCGATGAGGTTTTCGACCGCATCGCTGCTTACGGCTTTGAATATGTGAAGATCGATTATAATATCGACAGCGCCCCCGGCTGCACCCAGCCCGGTGTGGACAGCCTGGGTCACGGCCTGCACCTGAACCGCATGGCCTACTACGATTGGCTGGACGGCGTCCGCCGCCGCCATCCCCGGATGATCATTGAAAACTGTTCCAGCGGCGGTATGCGCCTGGATTACGGCATGCTCTCCCGGACGGATATGGCCTCCATTACGGACCAGCCCAGCCACAAGTTCATGGGCGGCCTGCTGTTCAACGTTTCCAGACTCATCGCCCCCTGCCAGTGCGGCACCTGGTCCTGGCTGGAAGATTCCTTTGACCTCCGGGATTACGCCTTCGCCCTGTCCAATTCCATGGGTGGCCGGATGCACCTCAGCGGCAACCTGGTGATCCATGACGAGGACCGGAAGAAGCTCCTGGCCGATGCCCTGCGGCTGTACAAGCAGTACCGCCACATCCTGCCCCAATGCCGGGTCCACTACCATACCGCGCCGGTGATCTACCACGAAAATGACCGCCTGCGGATCATGGAACTGGCTGCCCGGACCGGCGACGAACGGGTGATCATCGCCCAGCGGCCCGAAGACGGCCTGACGGAAACAGCGGTGTTCCCCAGAGACCTGGCCGACGGGACCTATCTTCTGCAGACCTTCCCGGCGGAGCCGCCCCGGCATATCACGGCGGAAGAACTGAATGACCGTGGCCTGACCGTGGCCCTGGATACCCCCTTCAGCGCCCGGGTATACTATTTGAAGCGCGAATCCTGAACGAACGGAGGTTATTCCTATGTCCGGAGGAAAAAAAGGCTACCCTTATTACGACATGGAGCAACTGACCCAAAATAAAGAACCGGTATTTTTGAATATCAGCGTGGACGACGAAGGGGAGATGGAGCATAACCACGGCTTTTACGAGCTGATGGCCATCCTCAGCGGCAGCGGCACCCACTGGATCAACGGCACCGTCTACCAGGTCCTGCCGGGGGATGTGTTTCTGCTGAATTTCGGGGACCGGCACTATCTGAACCCCAGCGACCAAAAGACGGAGTTCCGCTGGATCGTCCTGGCCTGGGTCCCCTCCTGGCTGACCATCGACGATCCCCTTCTGCTGAATAATAAGAAATATAACGACCGCGCCACCATGCACATCACCAATCTGCTGATGGATTCCCTCTATGAGTACAATCTGAAACAGCAGGATTACATCGATGTCATCAAATACCAGCTCATGGCGGTGCTGAAAAAACTCAAGCGCCTGCCGGAACAGCGGGAGGCCACCTATACGGACCGTCACCGTAAAAATCTGATCAAGCGGGCCACCGCCTATATCCATGAAAACTATGCCCAGCAGATCACCCTGAAGGACATTGCGGACCTGCTGGACATCAGCCAGGTGTACCTGTGCAAGCTCTTCAGCGAAGAGATCGGCATGGGCGCCATCCAGTACCTGCGGAAAGTCCGGGTGGACCGGGCGGCCCTGCTGCTGCGTACCACCGAAAAGAAGGTCAGCATGATCGCTGCGGAAGTGGGTTTCCGGGACGTGAAGAGTTTCTTCTCGGCGTTCAAGACCCAGATGGGGGTCACGCCTGCGGCTTACAGAAAGCACCACCATCAATCCCGGGAAGAAAAGCATGAAGAGGAATAGAAAGGGATCCTGCCATGAAAACCTACACGTTGTTTGATCAGCCTATCAAGGTATCCGGTGTGCCCTTCTTTGAGCAGCAGAAGCGGCTGGCGCGGCTGCCGGACAGCCTTATGGAGCAGTTGCCCCAGTTGGCCCACCTGGGCCGCCGCTGCGCCGGCGGACGGGCCGCCTTCAAAACCGATTCTCCCGTATTCCGCCTGAAGGTGACCCTCAAGACTCTGGAGGTGGACATCGGCATGTCCTTGTATTCCTGCCAGGGCGTCCAGGTCATGGTGGCGAGCGGGCCAATGCCCGTCATGCCGGCACCGTGGCGCCGGCGGATTACAGTCAGTTGGTGTTTGAAAAGACCTTCTGCAAATCCCCGGAACTGGAGCAGGTCACCCTCTATTTCCCCCGGAATGAGATTCTGGAAAATATCGAGATCTCCGTGGCGGATGATGCCCTGGTCACGGCGCCCACGCCTTACAAATACGAAAAGCCGGTCCTCTTTTACGGCTCTTCCATTACCGAAGGCGGCTGCGCCTGCAATTCCACCAATGCCTATAATGCCATCTTGTCCCGTTGGCTGGATTTCGATTATTACAACCTGGGGTTCTCCGCCTGCGCCCTGGGGGAGCTGATCATGGCCGACTACATCAATACCTTTGATATGGGCGTTTTTGTCTATGATTACGACCACAATGCCCCTACTGTGGAGCATTTGGCCAGGACCCATAAACCCTTCTTTGACCGCATCCGTCAGGCCCACCCGGATCTGCCCATCATCATGATGACCCGCCCGGCGGAGGTCTATGTCCGGGAGGCCAAAGACCGCCGGGAGATGGTCCGTGCAACCTATCAGGCCGCCCTGGAAGCCGGCGACCGGAATGTCCGGTTCATCGACGGCGAGACCTTCTACGGCGAGACGGACCGGAACCTCTGTTCCTTTGATGAGGTCCATCCCAATGACATCGGCTTCCTGCGGATGGCCACCGTGATCCGGCCGGTGCTGGAGGAACTCCTGGAGCGCCAGGCGCGCCGCTGAGCGTTGCACGGCTTTGTGCAACAAATGGGGACAAAAAGGCCCGGCCAGAACCCCTGTTTGGACCATTTTGGCCCCTTTCAGGTCCATTTTTCCCGTCGAAATTTGCGATCAACCCCCGCTTGCGGCCCGCAGGCGGGGGTTGATCTTTCGACGCCCCCGCAGAGCGAAAAGTACAAATGTTAAAAATGCATAAAAATAATTAATAATTGTGTAATATTATGTTCTCCGACAGTTGACAGATGTTTCTTTTTTATGATAAACTGATGAGGACTTTTTGAAAAAGGTCTGCATTTTGCGGACCGGCAGAAAAGGAGAAGAATTATGAAAATGAACAGTATCATGCGACGGATCCTGACGGGCCTTTTGGCTCTGGTCATGGTGATCGGACTGTGTCCCAAGGTGTCCTTCGCAGCCGGATGGTTTGGATCCGCAGGATCTACTTCCACTTCCGGCAAGCTTCCCTTCCATCAGGTGTACGGCGTTGATGCCAATGTACGTCTGCCTCAGTCCCAGGTGAACAAGGAAGAGGAAGAACCCCTCTACGCGGATACGGACGTGGTTCGCGTATCCATTGTTTTGAACAAGGCATCCACTCTGGAGATGTTTTCCTCGGCGGACATTGCATCCAGCGACGGCGCAATGGCCTACCGTGACCAGCTCCAGAAGGATCAGCAGACCATTGCTGCCCGGATCGAAGAGCAGGTCCTGGACGGCGAGCCCCTGGACGTGGTCTGGAATCTGACCCTGGCTGCCAACATCATTTCTGCCAACGTTCTCTATGGCCAGATCGACGAGATCGCCAAAGTCAGAGGCGTTGACGAGGTGTTCCTGGAAAATCACTATACCCATCTGGAGACCGACGGTACCACCGCCGATCCCATGATGTCCACCTCCACTCAGATGACCGGTGCCACCGCCGCCTGGTCCGCCGGTTACACCGGCGCCGGCAGCCGGATCGCCATCATCGATACGGGTCTGGATACTGACCACCAGAGCTTCGACAATTCTGCCTATCTGTATGCTCTGGAGCAGAATGCGGCCGCCAAGGAGATGAGTGTTGCGGATTACATGGACTCCCTGGATCTTCTGACCGCCGCCGATGTGGCCGACGTGATGGAAGAACTGAATATCTATCCCTATGTTCAGTACCTCAGCGGCACCGCCCACGGTTCCTACTATTTGAACGAGAAGGTCCCCTTCGCCATCAACTATGTGGACCGGGACTATGATGTGACCCACGACAACGATACCAAGGGCGGCCACGGCTCCCATGTTGCCGGCATTGCTGCTGCCAACAGCTACATTCCCGTGGCCGGCGGTTACGCCAGCGCCCTGAACGAAGTGTCCACCCAGGGCGTTGCTCCTGATGCACAGTTGGTCATCATGAAGGTCTTCGGTAAGAACGGCGGCGCTTACGATGCCGACTACATGGTTGCCATCGAGGATGCCATCATGCTGGGCTGTGATGTGGTCAACCTGTCTTTGGGAACCGACAAGGGTTTTGCAAGACACGGCACTTATCAGTACATCCTGGACAGCCTGGCCGAAAAGGACATCATCGTGGCCGTGGCGGCCGGTAACTCCGGTTACTGGTCCGAGCTGGGCTACAGCGGCACCGGTCATCTGTACGTGGAAGACGTGGACTACTCCATGGTGGCCACCCCCGCAGCCTCCAGCAATACGCTGGCTGTGGGTTCTGCAGAGAACCTGGGCTTCACCAACTACTACATCCAGGTGGGCAGCCAGGTCATGTTCTATGACCTGAGCCAGTTCTCCGACCTGACCCAGTTGCCCGACCTGACCAAGCTGGCCGGCAATGTCAACTACATCTTTATCGATGGCATCGGCACTGCGGAAGAAGTGGCGGCCGTTGTGGAGGCAGAGGGCGGCGCCATCGCTCCCAATACCATCCTGGTTTGCGCCAGAGGCACCATCAACTTTGCAGAGAAGGCCAACAATGCCGTGAAGAACGGCTTCATCGGCACCATCGTGTACAACAACGTCGAAGGTGCTTTGATCATGAATATGGACGGCTATGAGTATCCTGATGTTCCTGCCGTTTCCGTGAGCCTGATCGATGGCCTCAAGATCCGTGAAGGCGGCCAGGCGGTTACCGTCGCCAATGGCACCGAGTACCGCAAGGGTGAAATGTATATTTCCGATAAGGTCACCTCTTTGCAGGGAAGTGCCAACGCACAGATGAGCGATTTCAGTTCCTGGGGCGTTCCCGGCAGTCTGGAGCTGAAGCCTGAGATCGTGGCCCCCGGCGGCAACATCTACTCCGTCAACGGCGAGGATCCCTCCGGCAAGGCCTACTATAACAACTCCGGCACCTCCATGGCTTCTCCCCAGATCGCCGGTATGGCGGCTTTGGCCATGCAGTACATTAAGGAGAACGGCCTGGACCAGAAGCTGGGAATCAGCAGCCGCGCGTTGGCCACCAGCCTGCTGATGTCCACCGCCGAACCCATGACCCAGAACGGCAACTACTACCCTGTGATGCAGCAGGGCGCCGGACTGGCAAACCTGGCCAACGTGATTCTGTCCAAGTCCTTCATCATGATGAACGCCGATGCCACCGCCAGCGCCGCTGACGGCAAGGTCAAGGCCGAGTTGGGCGACGATCCCGACCGCACCGGCGTGTATACCTTCAGCTTCGACCTGAATAACTTCGGCACCGAAGCCCAGGTTTTCAGCATCGACGGTGATTTCTTCACCCAGAGCACCTACACCGAAAACGGCATCACCTATGCCGACATCACCACCACTGCGTTGAATATGGCTGTGGAATATGTGGTGGAGGGCGGCTACATCGATGCCAGCGAGAAGTATGACTGCGACCTCAATGGCGACGGTGTCACCGATTCCAAGGATGCTCAACTCATTCTGGAGTACGTTGCCGGCAACATGGCCACCATTGACCGGGCTGCCGATGTCAGCGGCAACGGTACCGTCAGCAGTTACGATGCCCATCTGCTGCTGGCTTCCCTCAATGCCGGCTACTTCCTGGTGCAGGCCGGTGAGACCGTTACCATCACCGTGACCATGACCATGGAAGATGCCACCAAAGCACAGCTCGACGAGGTTTTTGTCAACGGCGCTTATGTGGAAGGCTATGTCAACGTCCAGCCTCTGGTTACTGAGGAGGGCGCGACTATGCCCACCCACTCCATCCCCGTGCTGGGCTTCTACGGCAACTGGTCCGATGCTTCCATGTATGACCGCGCCAACTACGAAGAATATCTGTACGCCACCGAAAACGGCACCGATTTCACTATGCCGTATACCGGCCAGCTCAACTATCTGACCTTCTTCGATGAAGATGACTACGAGTGGAGCTATGTGGGTAACCCCTATGTGGTGGAGGATGAATTCCCGGCCCATAAGACGGCCATCCGCCCCTCTATGGAGATCGGCGACATGGTCAGCACCCTGATCCGCAACGGCGCCTTCATGTTCTACGTTATGGACGAAGAGGGCAATATTGTGGAGGCCGTTTCCGACGATCAGGTTCCGTCTTCTTACTATTATCAGAACGGTCAGTACTGGGCCAACGCCCAGCAGGCCGGTCTGAGCATCTGGTATACGCCGGAAGAGATCGGCGGCTTCCAGGAAGGTGACCGCTTCACCATCGGTTTCTTTGCGGTTCCTGAGTATTATGAAAAGGACGGCCCTCTGTCTACTGATGACATGCTGGAGCTGATGGCTTCCGGCAAGATCGGCGCCGGCGCCTACCAGACCTACTCCTTCACCGTGGACGGCACGATGCCCGAACTGCTGAGTGTGGAGAAGCTGGAAGACGGCGATCTGAAGATCACCGCCAAGGATAACCAGTATGTGGCGGCGGTGGCTGTTCTGACCGCCAGCGGCGCCCAGGCCCTGACTATCAGCGCTGTGGACCAGGACGAAGCCAATACCGTCACGGAGACCGTGATCGACATGGAAGACGTGCGCGTCAACCGCAAGTGTCTGATCATGGTTGCGGACTACGCCGGCAACGAAGTCTACTACGAGCTGGTCTACAATGACGGGCTGAAGGACTTCGAGGGCAGAATGTATGGCTTTACCAATGCCAAGACCCTGGGCGTGGACGATAGCTGGTTGGAGATCGATCCTGAGACGCTGTACTACTATGGCGGCGACGGCGAGCTGGCCATTGATCCTTCCTACGGCGGCACCATGGACGTTGCCACCATGAGATTCTCGGTTACTGCCGGCGAATATGTGGGCGGCTTTGTCTATATGATCACGGACAACAATGAACTGCGCGTGGCCATTCAGGGCGAATGGGAAAATGCCATGCTGGCGGCCATTGATCCGGCTTACAGCCAGATCCGGGATATGGCCTTCAATACCAGCGACGGGAAGCTCTATGCCCTGGGCGCGGACAATACCATCTACACCATCGACCTTTACACCGGTGCCCTGGAGAAACAGTATACGGTGTCCATCTCCGGTCCTGAAGGTGCCAATGCTGACGGCGTTGTCAAGAATTTCTCCGACGAAAACAAGAAACTGCTGACGCTGGCCATTGATGACGAGGGTAACTTCTACGCCATCAACAACGGCGACAGCACATATCAGCGCGTGTATTTGTATTCCTGGTCTGCCGGCGATGTGAAAAACGGCGCTGTGACCGACCTGAAGCCGGTCAACAATACCTATTTGGGTTACGCCGGCGACTATGTGTACAGCGATGACCTGCCTTCCACCGGTGATGCAACTATTCAGTCCATGGCATGGGATCACGATGAGGATGTGCTGTATTGGGCTGCCGCGGTCAATGCTGTCAGTCCCTTCAACTACTTGTATACCTTCGATCTGAAGACCGGTAAGGCTTCCATCGTCAGCGGTGATCCCATCGCCGGTGTCGAGGAATACTGCATGGGCTGTCTGTGCGTCAATGTGTCCGGCCTGTACATCGTGCCCAAGGAATCCGTGGAGCTGAAGGTGGACACCATTGCCTCCAAACTGCTCATGGGCCATGAGTCCCTGACATTGCTGGAGGGGGCAAAGCACAGCATGCCTTACGATGTGCTTCCCTGGAACCTGGAGGACAAGACCCTCAACTGGATCACTTCCGACGCATCAGTGGTTACGGTGGATGCGGCCGGTACCCTGACTGCCGTGGGGGCTGGCGTGGCGACCATTACTGCCACCACCAAGTCTCTGCCCCATCTGGCAGCTTCCTGCACTGTTACAGTCAAGCAGATCCAGGATGTGGAACTGAACGGTATGCTCTATAATTCCAGCGGCGATATCGAGTGGATGAATTTCAATCTGCTGGATGCTGAAAACTGGACCAGCAATTTCGTCACCGAAGGTTATACCTTCATGGCCGGCGGCCTCCACGAGGATGTGCTGTATGTCCATGACGGCAACCATATGTACGGCGTAGATGCCAATAATTTCGATGTCACGGATTACGGCTACCTGCATGAGACCTGGCTGTGGTCCGACGCGGCCACCGGTCCCGAGACCGCGGACGGTTTCTTTGACCGCCTGGTAGGTATCATCAACGGCGGTATGTGCATCGGTGTTATGGATGTGGAGCAGGGGATCGGCTATGAAGTCACCCACTACAGCGCTTTCTCGGAGGATCCCGCCGCGCTGATCGCCTACATTGGTTCTACGACCTTCTTTGACGGCGTCGATACCCGTTACGGCCATGAGTACTATATCCTGACCGAAAGCGGCGATCTGTATCATGATACGCTGTATGCATTCTATGACCCCGATCTGGGCGAGGTTTATGCCGATGAGCTGACCTATGTGGGCAGCACCGGTCTGAATCTGTCCGGCATGAGCGATGCCACGGGTTCCAGCAGCGGTTCCATGTATTATGATATCGTTCGTGATTATCTGGTAGTGACCGCATACCGCAGCGGTGAGGAAGCGGCTGCCGTGTATGTCTTCCAGCCCGAGGTCTGCGCCCCTGTGGAAGTGGGTTCCTTCGGTACCGATGTGTGGCCCGTGGTCTCCCTGTATTCTTACAGCGCGCTGAACGACCTCTTTGTGACCGTGAAGCCGGACAAGGCGGAATGCTATGTGGATGAGACCGTCCAGTTGACGGCCAAGGTTTATCTGGCTGTTTCCGACCACGGTGTTACCTGGTCCAGCAGCGATGAATCCATCGCAACTGTCAACCGCAACGGTTTGGTCACTGCCAAGAAGCCCGGCACCGTCACGATTACTGCCACCACCAACGAGAGTGATGACAGCGGCCGGAAGGTATCTGCCAGCGCTACCATCACTTTCAAACCGATGGACAGCCTGGATGTGATGTTCCACGCCTATGTCCAGACGGAAGAGGGCGGCAAATGGGTGGCCATCGACGGCAATACCATGAATTATGCCGAACTGGCTTCCTCCGATGCGTTCTACACCGGCGCGCTGGTAAGCGACGGCATCATCTTTGCTACCGACAATACCTACTACTATGCCATCGATCCTTCCGGCAATGCCTACACCGTGACCAAGGGCGACAACTTCACCGACGGTGACGGCGAATCCTTCATGTATATGCTGGACGGCACCGCGGCGCCTGTTCAGACCGTTGTGCTGGATAACTATGATTCCGCAACCGGAAGGCCCAACAGAGAAGAAGTGGTTGTGGGCGGCATGCCGGTCTATATCAGCGGTTTCACCGGAAGCGGCTATTACCTGACCTTACTGGAGGATTACACCACCGGCGAGTTCCTGGTGGCGCCTCTGGAGGCGGACCAGTGCCCCGCAGGCATTGCCTATTATCAGTCCATGGAGCTGGAAGGCTTCTGGTTTGATCAGTACTATGTGTTGGGGTATGACGGCTTCCTGCAGACCTTCAGCATCTACGGCCTGATCGTTGACGGCCGGTTTGAGGTCTATGATGCCGGCTGGGAGGTGGACTATGTTCCCACCGGACTGACCTTTGAAGACGGCGACGATGTGTCCATCACCTACGTTGAGACGGATACTTTCGCCGGCGTGGTCATTGCCCACGGCACCGAACATGGCGTCGAGCTCTACAGTTATGATGTCAATACCGCAAAACTGGGCAAGCTTGGCGTACTGGAAGGCGCTACCGACCTGGTGGGCCTGAGCCTGGCAGAGGATCTGGATATTACAGTTCCCGAGATGCCGGATCCCGAGGAACCCGAAGAGCCTGAAGATGTCCGGTATCTCTACGGTTACATGAAGACCGACAGCGGCTACGCCTGGGTCCGCATTGATTCCAAGACCCTGGAGTACGAGGTTCTGAAGGCGGACAATACCGGATATACCGCCGGCGGCGTCCAAGATGGCAAGATCTATACCGTGACCGGTGTTACCAAGTACGGCAATACTACCTACACTTATCAGGAAGTGGACCCCGCCAACGATTTCACCATGAATTTCAAGGGCGGCGATACTGCCTACGCAAACTACACCGCCGCGGACTTTGCCGGTGTGCCGCTGACGGAGGTCACCATGGTGGACAGCACCAACGGTGCCACCTACACCAAATTCATGGGCGGCTACTTTATCGATGCTTCCAACGGAAGATACAGCTCCAGCAGACCCATGCTCTTCCTGGTGGACGATTATACTGACTTTACCGGCCAGGATGATGAGGTATACTTCCGTGAGGGCACCTTCACTACCAAGTTGGCTGCCATTGTTTACACCGGCTCTGCTCTCAGCGAGGACAGCAAGTCCTATTATGATAACTTTATGATCCTGGACCAGGCGGGTACGCTGTATCACCTGCAGATCACCAGTTGTGTCCGGGACGGCAGCGTTGTGCTGAACAGCGGCCACACTGTAAGCAAGATCGGTTCCGTGGATCTGAAGGCACAGAACGGTGCTTCAATGGCCCGGATGACCGAGAATCTGGTTTATATCAGCGTCAACGGTTCCAGCAGCGTAGAACTGTACAGCTATGATCTGACTACGGGCAGCCTGACCACTCTGGGCGCTGTGGAAGGAGCAAAGGGTCTGGCGATCCTGTATACCTATGGCGAATTGGTGGGGGACCTGAGTGCTGAGGAACCCAAACCCGAACCTCCTGTGGAACCTGAGTGTCAACATACCAACACCAAGGTTGTGGGCGCCAAGGAAGCAACCTGCGAAGAGGATGGCTACACCGGCGATACGGTTTGCGCCGACTGCGGCGAAACCGTCCGCGCAGGTGAAGTGATCCCTGCCACCGGCCACAACTACGAGAACGGCACCTGCACCGGCTGCGGCGCAGCGGATCCCGATTACGGAACCGAAAGTGCGGAAGCGCTGATCGCCTACATCACCACAGCCAACGG
>SVLA01000156.1 GCA_015068175.1 Oscillospiraceae bacterium | reverse complement strand
TGGACCGGGTGGAGGACGTGACCAAGGTCACCGTTTACTCCAACTGCGAGACCGTGGAGCTGTTTGCCAACGGCGTGTCCCTGGGCGTGCAGAAGCACAACGGTCTGCCCTTCTTCTACTTTGACGTCCCCAACGCCGGCACCACGCATCTGGTGGCCAAGGCCGGTGAACTGACCGACGAGAGTGTCATCAACAAGGTGGAGGAGTTTAACCAGGCATACCTGCTCCGGGAAAAGGGCGCTGTGCTGAACTGGTTCGACATCACGGAAGTGGAGGGCCACCTGAGCCTGAACTCCACCTTCAAGGAGATCATGGCCACCCTGCAGGGCAAGATGCTGGTCATGGGCCTGTTCGGTAAGATGATGGCCAAGAAGGACGGCGAGAAGAAGGAAGGCGGCTTCGACATCAGCAGCATGGGCAACATGAGCAGCATGATGGATATGCTGGGCGGCTTCACCTTCCTGCGTCTGTCCGGCATGCTGGGTATGGTGGGCATTGAGCTGACCAAGGAAGAACTGCTGGAGATCAACGCCAAGCTGAACAAGATCAAGGCTCCCAAGAAGTAAATAAAAAAATAGCTGCCGCGGAGTGATCCGCGGCAGCTTTTGTATGTATTTTAGATGGCGATGCCGGCCTTGTCCAGGATGACAGGGACGTTTTTCTCGGCGCCGATGGCCATGATATGGACACCGTCGCACAGATGCTCGTCCTTGATCTTGGCGATCATTTCGGCGGCCATCTCAATGCCCAACTGCATGGGCAGGCCCTTGATACCCTTCTCTTTGCCTTCGGCAGCGGCAGCGGCCAGACGGTCGATCATGTGCTGGGGCACGTCGATGCCGGGGACGTTCTCGTTCATGTACTTGGCCATGCCGGCAGCCTTCAGGGGGATGATACCGGCCATGATGTGGGTCTTGATGCCGGCCTTGTCCACTTCCTCCAGGAAGCGCTTGAAGGTATCCAGGTCGAAAATGCCCTGGGTTTGGACATACATGGCACCGGCTTCCACCTTCTGGCGCAGCTTGTTGATCTGCAGGAAGATGGGGTCATACAGAGGAGTTACTGCCGCGCCCTTGTAGAACTTGGGGGCGCCGCCGGCCAGCTCGTTGCCGCCGCAGTCGCAGCCGGTGGCTTCCATCTTGCTGAGCATCTTCAGGATGCCCACGGAGTCCAGGTCATAAACGGGCTTGGAGTCCTTGCAGTCGCCCACCACGGGGTGGTCACCGGTGAGGGCCAGCATGGTGTCGATGCCGAAGCTGGCAGCGGACAGCACGTCGCCCATGATGGCCATGCGGTTACGGTCACGGCCGGTGATCTGCAGGATGGGCTCCACGCCGGCCTGCTTCAGCTTGATGCACAGACCCAGGCCGGAGGCCTTCAGGCTGGCGGACTGCATATCGGTAACGTTCACGGCGTGGACCTTGCCGGCCAGAAGCTCCGCGGCTTCCAACTGCTCGGTGAAATCAAAGCCCTTCGGGGGCGCCATCTCGGCAGTTACGCCAAACTTGCCGGATTCCAGTGCGTCTCTCAGATTGCTCATATCTTACTTCCCCTTCTTCAAGCTAATGGTTCTGGGATAGGCGAAAGCGCCGTAGCCCTTGTCTTCACGGGTCTGGGTCAGCTTCTCAAGCTGGTTGGTGGATGCCAGGCGCTCGTAGATCTTGATCCATGCGCAGGGATTCTCGGGATTGACCTCGCACTTGCCGTTCTTCTGGCCGCCGCAGGGGCCGTTGACCAGGCTCTTGGCGCACTGGGTGATGGGGCAGACAGCACCGGTCTGGCCCAGGACGCAATCGCCGCAGAAACGGCAGGCTTCTTCCCAAACACCGAAGCGGACGGCTTCGCCCAGGTACATGGTGTTGTTGGAGGGGTAAACGGGGATGTTGGGGGCGTTCTTGGCTACGCACTGGACGCCGTCACCGCAGGACATGCAGATGACGCAATCGGGCTGTGCGGCCACCAGGGGCTTCATCTTGGACTTGACGCCCAGATTCATGCAGCAGTAGTCGGCGATGGTGGTGCCCACCACCTTCTTGCCGGCGGCTTCCAGGTGCTTGGCCAGCTCGGCGACCTGCGCTTCGCCGCCGGTCTGGCAGGCGGTGGCGCAGCTGCTGCAGCCGATGATGGCGACGGTCTTGGCGTCGGCCACCAGGGCCATGACTTCTTCCAGGGGCTTTTTCTGAGTAATGATCATGAACAGCTTTCTCCTTCCTTATTTGGGGCCTATTCTGCTTTCTATTATAGCGGCTCCGGCAGATAAAATCAACACATGATTGTTAAAAAGTGTTATAAAAATGTGGGGATTTTGTGGGGTTATGTTACAAATATAACAAATTGGAAGAGAATATAACACGGAGCGGACTTCAGTCCGCTCCGTGTTGAGGTGGATTAATTTGCAAGTGAAGATTGGTTAGAAGAAAGTGTCAGACTTTTGCAAGGCGGCGAGAGCGGCGGTTGTTTAAGAACGAGTGTTTTCAGCAATCTCTTCCACAGCTTCGAGCAACTCAGCAAAACCATGGATGAAGATAGATGAGATCCAAGCTGAGAAAACCAGAAGAGCAGCAACAATCAACGCAACAATGATATTGTAGCGAAGAGTAAAAAGCAGGCTGAAAACAGAAGCGATGACTCCAAGGAACTGGACAACAGAGGCGATAATTCTTAGCGTGGGGGCGGCTTTTTTGTACATAAAATCATTCTCCTAAAAATAAAAAAGTGCGCCAACCGAAGTCAGCGCACGAAAAACGCAACTCCGATTGTCGCCAAACAAATCTTAAATACAAGCGGTATTACCCTTTTGCCATTCAAGTGGAATTACGTTTTTACCGAATTCAAAAAGAATGGCAAACGCAAAAGGGTATACTACCCCCTTGGCAGAAAAATAATACATTGCTTGTAATATTCAGATTTGTTTGGCAACATCATTGTAGCATATTGGTTTTTTGAATTCAAGAGGGAATTTGGCGGTATGAGATCACGGGAGGTCTTTGGTTCGTCCAAAACAGATACATGAAAGCCCGCATTCTTCGAAAGACTAAACGGAGCGGACTTGTGTCCGCTCCGTTTGTATATACGAAACCGTTTCACTTTCCCAGTTCGGTGTTTTTGCGGTAGGCTTCCAGGACGCAATTCATGGCGGCACCGCGGAAACCCTGGCTTTCCAGGGCCCGGATGCCGGCGATGGTACTGCCGCCGGGGCTGCAGACGGCATCTTTCAGCGCGCCGGGGTGGGTATGGGTGGAAAGGTACATTTGTGCTGCGCCGGCCATGGTCATGGCGGCATAGTCCAATGCTTTCTGACGGGGCAGGCCGCAGGCTACCGCGCCGTCGGCCAGGGCTTCCAGCAGGATGTACATATAGGCAGGGCCGCTGCCGGACAGGGCGCTGGCGGCGTTCATCAGTGACTCATCCAGGGGATCCAGCAGGCCGCAGGGCTGCATATCCGCCAGCCAGGCGGCGAGAATATCATCGGACACCAAATCATTGGGGCAATAGGGGAGGACGCCCCGGCCGATGGCGGTGGGGGTGTTGGGCATGATGCGGATCACGGGGAGGCGGCAGCCGGCAAAATCTTCGATTTGGGAGATCTCCAGGCCGGCGGCCATGGAAATGAGCAGGGGCTTCCGCTGGCACAGCGTATCCTGCAGGGGCACCAGACAGCCCTTCATCATATGGGGTTTGACGGCCAGGAAAATGGCATCGCAGGTTTCGGTGATCTGCCGGGTGTCGGTATAGGTGATCTCCAGCCGGGCGGCCAGGTCGGCCGCTTTGCCGGAACGGTCGGTCACCAGGATCTGTTTGGTGGATTTGGACAGGGCGGTGGCGATGGCGCCGCCCATATTGCCGCAGCCAATAAATCCGTATTTCATGGTATTGCCTCCTTAAATGGGGGTGAAGATGAATTTTTGGGTCATGCCGTCGGCCACGGCGTAGACCGTCACGGAACCGTCGGGTTTCCGGTCCACGGTGACTTCCAGCAGGGAATCCTTCAAAAAGGCCCGGACATAGGCCACGGGATCATCGGTCTCCACTTCGTCGAAAAAGACGTCCCGCATCTGATTGTTGCGGCACAGATTGGGGATCTCACGAACCAATTCATATTCAGCCATAGATTATCCTCCTTTTTGATGATTGTATCATAATTTTTCCCAATTGTCACGCAGAAAATGTATGGGAATCGGTTGCCTGTGATTCACCGTCCAAAAAGAAAAGACCACCCCTTTGGGTGGCCTTTTTGGTGGAGACAACAGGACTCGAACCTGTGACCTCATGCGT
>SVLA01000155.1 GCA_015068175.1 Oscillospiraceae bacterium | reverse complement strand
CGGTGTATTTCTGCCTGCTGTGCATGGGTTCGGAGCCGCCCAGGCACAGCAGGCAGAAATACACCGCCGCCAGGCTGAAAAAGGCATAAGCGGACCGCTGACCGAAATCAGCATCAAAGGTGGCCCGGTGATAGACCGCCAGCATGGCGCTGACCAGGGCCAGCAATTCAAAGGCATAGTCCGTAAGCTGGGGATCGGAACTCCAATGGCGGTACATGCAGATCAGCCGCACCATGAGGTAGGCGCAGCTCAGGCCGTGGAGCAGCATGGAGGGATGGTCTCCCCGCCAGCGGCACAGCGCCACCGGCAGCAATGCCGCCGCAGTCAGCAGACCCAAAAGGGCGCAGATCAGCTCCAGGACGGACGGCGATGCCAGCAATTCCGTCACGGATGTCACGCCAAAACCCACCGCCGCCAGGACGGTGCCCAAGGCGCCGGCCAGGGACGGAGGAAAATTGAAACTGTATTTGGCGGCCTGCCGCAGGGTCCGGGCCGCAGCAAACAGCAGGGCCAAAAGGGCCAGGGTCAGCAGCAGCAGGGCCACGGTGGACCAATGCCACCGGGGCACAAACCCCTTGTCATCGACGGCACCGTTCAGCACCAGCCGCAGGGCCAGGCCCGCGCCACCCAGGATCAGGGTCACCAGAGATAAGATATTGCGTTTCAAAAAGTCGATCATGATAAACTCCGGAATGGAAATTTCAGTCAGTTTGTAGCGGAACCGCCCTCGGCTCCCCCTTTTGGAGAGGCAAGGGGGTGCGGCATTATTTCAGCAGCATGATGAGCCAGCAGATACCGTTGAGGATGGGCTGATGGAGCAGGTAGATCCACAGAGATTGCCGGCCGCACCACTGCAAAAACCCAAGCAGGCCCTTCCCCCCGGAAACGCCGGGCATCAGGGACCGCTTTTTGCCGTAAAGCAGGTGGCCCAGAACGCTGCCCACCAGGAAATAACCCAAATTGGGCAGCAGTGGGAAATAATCGGAACTGCCGAAGCCCTCCCAATACAACCCCAGAGGCATGAGCCATTTCACGTCCGGCCGGGGAAGCGTCTGGATGTGGAACCCCAGGTACACGAAGATCACGCCCAACAGCAGCAGGATCCACCAGGGGGCCTTGCGAAACAGAGGCCAGAGCATCATGCAGATGCCCAGGCAATGCAGCACGCCGAAATAGATGATGATGCTTTTATCCGCCAGACCCACCCGGTACATGCCGCAGGTCACAGCGCTGATGACCAGGCCGGCCCCCAGGACCACCAGGCCCCGCCGCAGGCTGCGGCTGCCCAGGGTCACGCAGATGCCGGACAGCACGATGAACAAAATGCCGCCCCAGTTTTTGATAAAGGCAAACCAGGTGGGGTATTGCCAGTCCACGATCTTATACAGGTCCACCAGATCGTAGACAAAGTGGACCAGGACCACCCCCAGGATGCACAGCCCCCGGAAGGCGTCCAATTCCCAGATCCGCTTCTTCATTCGGCGGTCTCCTGGGCGGCTTCTTCCTCCAGCACCCGGTAAGCCACCTTGCCCACCAGGGTCTTGGGCAGCTCGGTGCGGAACACGATGTCCCGGGGCATGGCGTACTTGGCGATCTTATCGGCGCAGTAGGCCAGCAGTTCCTTTTTCAGTTCCTCGGTGGGTTCCACCCCGGGCATGGGCACCACATAGGCCCGGATCTTCTGGCCCCGATACTGGTCCTTCACGCCGATGACGCAGGACAGCAGCACTTTGTCGTGGCCGTCGATGATATTTTCCAACTGGCCGGGGTAGACATTGTAGCCGGAAGTAATGATCATCCGCTTCATGCGCTGGCGGAAATAGATGAATCCGTCCTCGTCCATGTGGCCCAGGTCGCCGGTGTGGAGCCAGATGCGGCCGTCGCCGTGGTGGCGCAGGGTGTTGGCGGTCTCTTCCGGCTGGTCCATATAGCCCAGCATGACGGTGGGGCCGGAGATGCAGATCTCGCCCTCGGTATTGGCCGGCAGTTCCTCGGCGGTGCCGGGTTTGACGATCTTATAAAACACGTCCGGGAAGGGCACGCCGATGGAGCCGGAGCGGGCGTAATCCCGGGGCGTCAGGCAGGAAGCGGTGACGCATTCGGTGGTGCCGTAACCCTCCCGGATCTGCTGGGTGCAGCCGTGGGCCTTCAGGAAGGCATCCACTTTCTTTTTCAGCTCCGTGGACAGGGCGTCGCCGCCGGAGAAAATGCCCTTCAGGAAGCTGAGGTCCGCGTTTTCCAGGCTGTCCACCCGCAGCAGGGCCTCAAACAGCGTGGGCACGCCGGGGATGATGTTGGGTTTTTCCTTCACCAGGATCTCGGCATAGGTCTTGGGGGTGAACTGGGGGATCAGAATGCAGGTGGCGCCGCCGATCAGGGCGGTGTGGATGCCGATGCCCAGGCCGAAGCCGTGGAACACAGGCATGACGGAAAGCATCTTCATGCCGGCCACGCTGCCGAAACCGGAAGCGGCGATGGTCTGCAGGCCCAGGGCGTTGAAATTCAGGTTGGAGAGCATAATGCCCTTGGTGGTGCCGGTGGTGCCGCCGGAATAGAGGATGGCGCCGCAGTCGTCATAGCGGCCGTCATCGGCCGGCAGTTTGGTATTTTTGCCGGCCCGGACCATGTCGGTCCACAGCCGGTAATCCCTGCCGGCAGGGGCCTTGTCCGCCTTGCCGCCCTTGGTCATGGGGTAGAGCAGGTTCAGCGGCAGAGGCAGTTCATCGGCGATCCGGGCCACCAGGACCTGCACCGGCCGGTCCAGCTTATCCCGGATGGAAGCCACCTTGTTATAAAACTGCGCCAGGGTCAAAATGGCCTTGGAATGGGACACGTTCAAATAAAAAGCGATCTCCTCCGCCGCGGACAGGGGGTGGATCATGTTGGGGATGGCGCCGATGCGGTTCAGGGCGTAGAAACAATCCACCGCCTGGGGCGTGTTGGCCATGCAGACGGTCACTCTGTCCCCCTTGCGGATGCCCATGGCGTAAAGGCCCCGGGCGGTGGCCAGGATGCGCTCATGGAATTGGGCGAAGGAGGTCTTTTTCCCCTGGAACACGTAGGCCGTGTTGTCGGGATATTCACGGGCGGCTTTGGCCACCATTTGATACATGGTCGCGTGAGGGTAATCGATGGTCGCGGGGGTATCCCCGTAATAGCGCAGCCAGGGCGCGGCAGCAGACAGACCCATAATTTAGCTCTTCCTTTCGGATGTTCGGGGCCGCGCCCAAAGGCGCACTTCCCTTTATAATGGTTTATTATAACAGTAAACCGCCATAATTTCCAGTCTTTTTTATAAATTGCAGAATTTACAATTTATTCTTATTTCCGCCGGGAAAAAGACGTATAATTAATAGGATTTTTGTGCCTTCGGGAGGTCGTTGTTATGATTTTGAAGGGGATCGGAATCCTTTCCCTGGTTTTGGCGGTGGTGGCCGGCGTGACGGGAAATCTATGGCTGCTGCCGGTGTATTTCATCGGGTCCTTTGCGGGGCTGTTCCTGCTGGCGGCACTGTTCTGCGTCATCGTCTGCGCCACGGTGGACCTGAATAAACCCGTGGCGCAGGAAAAACCCTTTTACCGGGCGGTGCTGTATCCCTATGTGGAACTGCTGATGAACCTGTTCCTGGTAAAACTGGAGACCGAGGGCCTGGAAAAAATCCCCGCCGACGGCCGGTTCCTGCTGGTGTGCAACCATCAGCAATTTGCCGATCCCGGCATTCTGCTCCATTGTTTCCCCAAAAGCCAGCTCACCTTTATTTCCAAGCAGGAAAACCGGAAACTGCCCTTGATCAACAAGTTCATGCACGCCATCCGGTGCCAGCTCATCGACCGGGACAACGACCGGCAGGCCCTGCGGGCCATCATCGAGTGCATCCGGATGATCAAAGCCGATGAAGTATCTGTGGCCGTTTTTCCGGAGGGCTACACCAGCCGGGACGGCAAACTCCACCATTTCCGCCCCGGTGTATTCAAAATCGCCCAAAAAACGGGAGTGCCCATTGTGGTCTGCACCATCAACGGCACCCGGCCCCTGTTCCACAACATCAAGAGGCTGAAGCGGAGTCCGGTGGAACTGCATCTGGTGGAAGTGATCCCGGCGGCGGAATTGGCCGGCAGGACCACGGTGGAAATTTCCGACCGGGTCTATGCGTCCATGATCGCCGACCTGGGCGAAGAATACCGCGCGGCGGAATGACCGACAAAATATTCAAAGGGGCGTGCCGGCCGGCCAATGTCACTAAGTTAGCGGCAAAGGCTGTGTACGCATCCCTGTAAGAATGAGTGCATCCGGCAACGGATGCACTTTTTCTGCAAAA
>SVLA01000154.1 GCA_015068175.1 Oscillospiraceae bacterium | reverse complement strand
TACATGGGCGGGACCTGCATGATCTCCCCCCGGAATCGGGGCAGCACCGCCTCCACTTCTTCCGGGGTCAATTGCACTTCCTGCCGGGTCAGCACGGCGCCGGTGATGTCCTCGGTATCGGTGGTGATACCGAGCCGCAGGACCGTTTCATAGATTTTTTCCGCGTGTTCGAAAAATTCCACGCCCCGGGTGGCCCGGCCCACAAACACCGGCAGAACGCCGGTGGCCATGGGGTCCAGGGTGCCGCCGTGGCCGATGCGCCGGGTATTGAACACCCGCCGCAGCCGGGCGGTGACGTCCTGGCTGGTCCAGCCCTGGGGCTTGTCTACAATTACGATTCCGTTCATAATCACACTTCCATAATTACAAATTACAATTAAAAATTACAAATGATCCCGAAAAACGGGCATTCCAACTTGTAATTGAGAAATTGTAATTACAAATTATTCTTCCTCTTCCTGGTCGGAGACCGGCAGGTTATTGATCAGCTCCAGCATCCGGGCGCCGTAGGTGATGGAATCGTCCAGGGCCCAAACCAGTTCCGGGGTATAGCGTAGTTTCAGGTCGCTGCTGATCTCCCGGCGGAGCCAGCCGCCGGCGGACTTCAGGCCCTTCATGGCGTCCGCGGCCTTGTGTTCCTCCAGGAAGCTGACGTAGATCTTGGCATAGCGCAGGTCCGGAGTGGTCTCCACCCGGGTGATGGAGATCATGGTGCCGCTGACCCGGGGGTCCTTCACCCGGCGCAGGGCGTCGGACAGGGATTTTTGGATCTCTTCATTGATCCGGTTGATTCGATTGGATGCCATAATGGGATCCTCCTAAAATAGTAATTCATGTTTCAGTTTCTGGGACCGCTAAGACAATGCGGCCATCCAACAGTAAGACACAAGCACCCATTGGTGAACAAACCAGCCGCCGCATCCCGCGGCGGCTGGCGCAAATTTTACCGTTTGACTTCCTGCATGGCGAAGCATTCGAAAATGTCGCCTTCCTTGATGTCGTTGAACTTGACAATGGACATACCGCACTCGTAGCCGGCAGTGACTTCCTTCACCGCGTCCTTGAAGCGCTGCAGGGAGCCCACTTCGCCTTCGTGGATGACGATGTTGTCCCGGAGGATACGGACCTTGGCATCCCGGGTGATCTTGCCGTCCTTGACCATACATCCGGCGATGGTGCCGATGGCGCTGACCTTGTAGGTCATGCGGACTTCGGCGTGGCCGATGACCACTTCCTCGTACTTGGGCGCCAGCATGCCCTTCATGGCTGCCTCGATCTCGTCGATGGCATCATAAATGACCCGGTAGAACCGCATATCCACATTGGCCCGCTGGCCGGAAGCCTGGGCGGCGGCGTCGGGACGGACGTTGAAGCCAACGATGATGGCGCCGGCGGTGGAAGCCAGCAGCACGTCGGACTCGTTGATGGCGCCGACACCGGCATGGATGACCTTGACCCGGACTTCCTCGTTGGAGATCTTCTCCAGGGACGCCTTCACGGCCTCGGCAGAGCCCTGGACGTCGGCTTTGACGATCAGATTCAGGGTCTTCATCTCGCCTTCCTGCATCCGGGCGAACAGATTGTCCAGGGTCACCTTGCTCATGGCATTGGCGGCGGCATCCTTGGCGGCCTGCTTCCGCTGCTCCACCAGTTCACGGGCCATACGCTCGTCGGTGACGGCGTTGAACTCGTCGCCGGGGGCGGGCACTTCGGCCAGGCCGGTGATCTCCACGGGCACGGAGGGGCCGGCGGTCTTGACGGTGCGGCCCTTGTCATTGGTCATGACGCGGACACGGCCCACGGCGGTACCGGCGATGACGATGTCGCCCTGCTTCAGGGTGCCGTTCTGCACCAGCAGCGTGGCCACGGGGCCGCGGTTCTTGTCCAGACGAGCCTCGATAACGGTGCCCTTGGCCCGGCGGTTGGGGTTGGCCTTCAGTTCCAGCACTTCGGCGGAGAGGATGACCATTTCCAGCAGGTCCTCCAGGCCGTAGCCGGTCTTGGCGGAGATGGGCACGATGACCGTATCGCCGCCCCATTCCTCGGGGATCAGGTCGTACTTGGTCAACTGCTCCTTGATCTTGTCAGGGTTGGCGGTGGGCTTATCCATCTTGTTGATGGCCACGATGATGGGCACATCCGCCGCCTTGGCATGGTTGATGGATTCCACGGTCTGGGGCATAATGCCGTCGTCGGCCGCCACCACCAGGATGGCGATGTCGGTGGACTTGGCGCCGCGGGCGCGCATGGAAGTAAAGGCGGCGTGGCCGGGGGTATCCAGGAAGGTGACCATATTGCCGTTGACATCCACGGTGTACGCGCCGATGTGCTGGGTGATGCCGCCGGCCTCACCAGCGGTGACGGAGGTCTTGCGGATGGCATCCAGGGTGGAAGTCTTGCCGTGGTCCACGTGGCCCATGACCACCACCACGGGGGCCCGGGTCTCCAGCTCCTCAGCGGAGTCCACATGGTCGTCGATGATCCGCTCCTCGATGGTAACGGTGATCTCCTTTTCCACCTTGCAGCCCATTTCGGTGGCCACATATTCGGCGGTATCGAAGTCGATGGTCTGATTGATGCCGGCCATGATGCCGTTCTTCATCAGCAGCTTGATGACTTCGCCAGCGGTCTTCTTCATCCGGCTGGCCAGTTCGCCCACGGTGATCTCCTCGGGGATCTTCACCACGGTGGGGGCCTTCCGGGCCACCTCCATCTGGAGCCGGCGCATTTTCTCCTGCTCCTCGTTGCGGGACTTGTTGCCCTTCTTGGCCTGCTGTTGCTGCTTCTGCTGCTTGCCGCCCTTGCCGCCGATGCGCTGCTTGCCGCCCTGGAAATTCTGGACACGCTCGGAGACCAGATTATCCACATCGTCGAAACGGGAGGTATTCACCTGGACCGCAGAGGTATCCACCACACGGCGCTCCCGCTTCCGCTCCGGCTCCGCAGGTTTGGCCGGCTTCGGGGGCTGGGCATTGCCGCCCTGGGGACGGGGCTGCTGATTCTGATTCTGCGGGCGGCCCTGCTGCTGATGCTGGGCAGGCCGGTTCTCCGGCTTCCGGGCCTCAGGCTTCGCCTCCGGCTTGGTTTCGGGGGCAGGCTTGGGTTCCTCGGCCTTGGGGGCGGGCTTGGGGGTCACGGCGAAGACCTGCTCCAGGGACGCGATCTGATTGTGGAAGGTCATGTGATCGAAGATCACATTCAGCTCTTCCTCCTTCAGGACCTGGGTATTGGACTTGGGCTTTTCAAAATAAAGCGCCATGACCTCTGCGATGACTTTGGGCGCCACGCCAAAATCCGCCGCCACTTCTTTCAGTCTGTACTTAACTAAACTCATATACGCACCTCCATAAAGTTATGGGAGTTGACAACGGGCAATGTACAGTTGACAATTATGGTATCGCCTCCGGCGATTCTTTGGATCCGTCCGCAAAGCGGACACAATAACTGTCAACTGTCAACTGTCCATTGTCAATTGATCTACTTACTTCTTCTTTCCAAACCGCACGTTTTTCTGATGCGCTTTGGCTTCCTTCTGCCGCTGCAATATCCGCTGTTTCTTGGCCTTCAGCACTTCCAGTACCGCGGCATGCTTTTCCGGCTGACCCAGGCTCTCCACCATGGACAGCGCCATACCCGCATCGGTAATGGCGGCAATGGCCAGCTCCTGGCGGCCGATGGTCATGCCCAGCTCGTCTTTGGTATAGTGTACCCGGATGCACTGCTGATCCGTACCGGCGGCGAAACTTTTCGCACGGCGCCAGGTATGATCCGAGGCGTCTGACGCCACGATGATCAGGTGGGCGTGCAGCAACCGGGCGGCGGCGCCCACGGGTTCCTCGCCCAGTTCGGCTTTGCCGGCCTTTCGGGCCAGGGCGAACATATAGAGCATTTTATCCATGCGGCGCCTCCATTTCCCGGGCCAGGCGATCGTAGATCTCCTGGGGGATGGCAGCTTCCAGCTTCCGCTCCAGCACTTTGCTGCGGATGGCCTTCTTCAGGCACTCCGGGTTGGGGCACAGATAAGCGCCCCGGCCGTTGAGCTTGCCGCTGAAATCCAACTGCACCTGACCTTCCGGGGTGCGGACCACCCGGATCAGGGCCTTTTTATCTTTCCGTTCCTGGCAGCCCATACACTGCCGCTGAGGGATCTTCTTTTGCATAAAGCTGCCTCCTTTTCTTGGCGGCATAGCCGCCCTCGGCCCCCGCTTTGAAGAGGGGGCTGTCGCCGCCGCAAGGCGGTGACTGGGGGAGTTGCCGATCGGTTACCTCCCCCCGGCCTCGCATTTTGCTCGGCCACCCCCCTCATAAATGCGGGGGGCAAGGT
>SVLA01000009.1 GCA_015068175.1 Oscillospiraceae bacterium | reverse complement strand
TTCGAGGAACTGGAGACCCTGGCCCGGCGCCACGGTCTGCTGCTCATTGAGGACGCGGCCCAGGCCCACGGCGCCCGGTACAAAGGCCGGATCGCCGGCAGTTTGGGCGATGCCGCCGGCTTCAGCTTCTATCCCGGCAAAAATCTGGGTGCCCTGGGGGATGGCGGCGCGGTCTGCACCGCTGACGCGCGGATGGCGGACATGGTCCGGACCCTGGGCGGCTACGGCTCCCACAAGAAATATTACCATGAATACAAGGGCGTCAATTCCCGGCTGGACGAGCTTCAGGCGGCTCTGCTGGATGTGAAGCTGACCCATCTGGACCGCTGGCACGAACACCGCCGCCATATTGCGGAGCGTTACCTGGCCGGCATCCGCAATCCCCTGCTGCGGCTGCCCCATGTGGATGATGACCACGTTCATGCATGGCACATTTTCGCTCTCTGCACCCCGGAACGGGACCGCCTGCTGCGGTATCTGGAAGCTTTGGACATCCATTGCCAGGTCCATTATCCCGTGGCCATGCATCTGCACCAGGCATATCTGGACCTGGGATACGCGCCGGGGGATTTCCCCGTGGCGGAGCAGAATGCCCGGGAAGAGCTGAGCCTGCCGCTGTACTACGGCATGACCGACGGGCAGGTGGACTACGTCATCGATGCCTTGAACCGCTTCGTTTGATCCGGAGGCGCCATGACGGAACGACCCACCTTTACTTTGCGGCCCCTGATGCCGGCCGACGCCTCCCGGATGACCGAAATGATGCGTGACGGCGGCACTGTCCGCTTTCTGCAGATCGGCGGTCCCGATTACACCCGGGAGGTGGCTCTGAATTTCATCCGCAGTACCGCGGACGAAAGCCGCCATCTCCACCGCGCGGTGGTGGACAGCCGGGACCTTTATCAAGGCACCGTGAGCCTGAAAAACATCGACCGGGAAAAGCTGGAGGCGGAATACGCCATCTCCATCCATCCCGACGCCCAGGGCCAAGGGGCGGCGGCCGCCGCGTCCCGGGGCATTCTGGACATCGCCTTCGGCCAATTGGGGCTGAAGCGGGTCTATCTGAATGTGCTGGCCGACAACGCCCGGGCCAATAAATTCTACCAAAAATTCGGTTTCCGCTTCACCCACACCGGCACCATAGACTACAAAGGGTCCCAAAAGGCGCTGAATTGGTACGAGGCCACGGCCCCCCGGCCGTGACCCGGCGGAAAACGCGCGTTTCTTGAGCAGGAAGTGTATATGATGAGACCTTCGACCGTTGTGATCCTGCTGGCCGGCAGCGATCACCTGAAAAATGTCAAAACCTTGCAGAGCATTTTCAAGCAGGATTATGAAAATATCCGGCTGGTGGTCTGCAATGACCACACCTATGGCTTTGAAAATCAGCGTCTGCTGAACAATTTCCGCCATGAGCGGCCGGAAAATATCCGGCAGATCTATTTTCGGGAAAATCCCCGGCCCCTGGGGACCTACGGCGCCCAGGCCCAGTTCTGGCCGGTGCTGAATGCCGAATATGTGATCACCCTGGAAGCCGGCGCCGTATTTTCCGCGCCCGATGCCCTTTCCCAGGCGGTGGACCAACTGAGCGCCTATCCCACGGCGGCGGCCCTGGCCGCCCGGTCGGAGCAAGCAGAGGAAGGTTCCGGCGCGGTCCGGCAGGTCCTTTGCCTGGCCACCGCCGCCGAACCGGTGCTGACCGGGGCGGCTGACGGATTTCAATGGGATCGGCTGGGGGATCACATGGTCCTTTTCCGTCTGGCCGCCCTCCGGGACCCCTTGCCGGCGCCGGAAACCGCCGCCGTTGTGGCCGCCCATGTCCTGCGGCATCTCCTGGCCAACGGCCATACCCTGGTGCTTTCTCCGCTGTGCCTGACCTGCTGTACCCTCCACAGCGCCCCGGATGCGGCGCCGCCGGTGCCCACGGAATTCGGCGGCGGTCCGTTGGAGCGGGTCACCCGGATGCTGGAAGAAGGGACGGCCCCTCAGCCGAAGCAGTTGTTCGGCGGTCCTACCCCGGCGGCCCCGGCCCCGAAGATCCCCCGGCGCCATCTGTTGCTTTACAAGCTGTCCACCCTGAAGATCATCGGCGCCTGCGCCGTGCTGAGTTTGCTGCTGTTCATTGCCGCCGGTCTGTTTCTGCATCTTCAGGCCCTTTGGGCCGGGGTGCTGGGCATGGCCTTTCTGGTCTGCGCCCTGCTGGGCTGCGCCGGGACGGCGGGATTGGTGCTGTGCAACATCTATTATAAGAAAAATCCCCAAAGGCTGGTGAATACCCGGTGACCACGAAACCCCAACTGAATTACACCCACGGCCGGGAGTTGCTGACCTTTTGCGACCGGGCCGCTGACGGCACCGCCCGGCGCGCGGATCTGGTTTCCTGGGTCCGGGGCAAAATGGAGGACCTGCGCCGCCATCAGGATTCCCTCTGGGGGATCACCGCCAGCATGGCCGCCTGCTACGGTTTTCTGGAGCGGCTGGAAGGATTGCTGGCCCATAACGCCCCGGCGTCAGCTTTTGCCGAAATCCGGCAGGAGATCGCCGCCTGCGCCCGCCGGCAGATCCACGCCCTGTTTTTGACTCAGGAAGTGTCCTGCTGGCCTTCCCTGGAAAGTGTTTTCCGGGCCGCCCGGGAAAATGCCGACTACGCCGCCACCCTGGTCTATACCCCTTTCTTCCATGAGAATTTCTCTCAGCAGACCGACTACTACGATGCCTATCACGCCATGGGCATTCCGGCGGTGCGCCACAGCGAATACGATCTCCGGGCCGATTCGCCGGATGTGGTCTTCATCATCAAGCCCTATGCCCAGATCCCGGAGCGGTATCACACCGAGCAGCTGGAAAAGGTGATCCCCCGGCTGATCTACATTCCCTACGGCATGGAGATCACCACGGATCTGATCCTTTACGGCTTCCAGTATTATGCCCACTACCGGGCCTGGCGCCATTGCGCCTACGGCCCCATCGTGAAGGAATACGGCACCCAATACGGCTACCGGGCCGGCGAAAACATCGCCGTCTGGGGCCATCCCAAAGCCGATCACTTCCGGGATCCGGAGGCCAACCGGGCCCACATCCCCCCGGAATGGGTCGCCCGGATCAAGGGCCGCAAGACCGTCCTTTGGACCCCCCACCACCTGATCGACCTGAGCCAGACCGGCACCGGCACCTGGCTGATCTGGGGCGAGCGGATCCTGGCGCTGGCGGAAAAGCGGACCGATCTGTTCTTTATCCTGCGGCCCCATCCCATGATGATGGGCGCCCTGGTCAACAGCGGCACCATGACCCAGGCCCAGGCGGACCGCCTGCGGCAGCGGATCGACAATGCGGAAAATATCCTTTGGGATACCAACAGCGGTTATCACGCCGCCTTCGATGCCGCCGATGCCATCATCACCGACGGCACCACCTTCTGTGTGGAATTTCTGTACACGAAAAAGCCCATTTTGCTGACGCCCCGGAATATGGAAGGATTTTATCTGTACCGGGAAATGATGGACAGCTACTATATCGTCCGGGAAGCGGCGGATATCTCCGCGTTCATGGACATGGTGGCCCGGGGGGAAGATCCCCTGGAAGAAAAGCGGCTGGCCATGTTCCGCCGTCATTTCTTCGTGCCGGAACACGGCACCGTGGGCGAACACATCATGCGCCAGGTCAAAATCGATCTGGACAAGGAATGTTTGGAGCAAATTACCATGGATCAGACCCTGACAACTGCGCCGGCCGCCGAGAACCGGCCGGATCCCGCAAAATTCCCCCTGTTCTCCATTTTGGTCCTCTGTTACAAGAATATGGACCTGCTGTTCGGTATGCTGGACACCATTTTCCGCCAGGATTACCCCCGGATCCAGTTGGTGGTCTCCGACGACGGCAGTGAGGATTTCGACGTGGCCCGGGTGGAGCGGTATATCGAACTGAACAAGGGGCGCAACATCGAAAGCTATACCGTCCGCACCAACCAGACCAATATGCGGACCGTCCGCCACATCCACAAGGCCATGGACTATGTCACCGGCGACTATTTCGTATTCACCGCCGCCGACGACCGGTTCCACGGTACCGATGCCCTCAGCCGGTATGTGGAACTGTTCCTGGAAAATCCCGAAGCGCTGTGGCTGGTGGCCCGGTGCAATATGACCTCTGCCGACTACGCCACCACTCTTTACGTCACCCCCACCGCCACCGATGAGCCCTACTTCCTGGAGGGCGACGCACGGCGGCTGTTCAGCCGCTGGAGCCGGCGGGGCATGGCCATTCCCTGCTGTATGGCCTTCCGCCGGGATGCGTTGGACCGGGTGGGCGGTTTCGACCTGGATTATCTGTTCCTGGAGGATTGGCCCCTGGTGCTGAAATTGCTCCGCGGCGGCCATGCCCCCATTTTCTGCCGGCAGATCACCGCCATCCACAGCACCGGCGGCGTCAGCAATTCCAATCAGCGCTACGGCAAGGAGATCCGCCGGCTGTTTTATGAGGACAAGTACACCATCTTCCGCAAGGAAGTGGAGCCTTATCTGGACATGCTGACACCGGAGGACCGGAAGGCATACAAGCTGTACCTGAAGGAGATCATGGAGCGTCATTATTTCTTCTTCATCGATTGGGAAGGGGCGCCTCCGGGTACCCGGCTCCGGCTGTGTCTGCAAAAACCCATCCGTCTGTGGTGGGTCTTTGAGCGGCGGTATATGCAGTTCCAGGACCGGATCCCCCGGAAAAAGCTGCTGCTCCTTTCCCAGGGTCTGCTGCTTCTGAGCATGCTGTTTCTCAGCGACCGGGGCAGCGCCTGGACGGACCTGCTGTTCCGCTGCCTGGGTTGGGTGGATCTGGCGCTGGGCCTGGGCATTCTGGCCGGTGCCCTGATCTCCTTCCCTCTGAGCAGACATTTCAAGAAAAAAGCCCAGTTCCGCAACGAACTGGTGAACTAAATCACACAAGGAATAAGATTATGAACATTGCACTGATCATTGCCGGCGGCTCCGGCCAAAGAATGCTGCAGCAGATCCCCAAGCAGTTTCTGAACGTCAACGACAAGCCCGTCGTCATTTATACCCTGGAAGCCTTCCAGAATCACCCTGACATCGACGAGATCGGCGTCATCTGCATCGAAGGCTGGCACGATATCCTCCGGGCCTACGCCCGGCAGTACCGGATCGACAAGCTCAAATGGGTCCTGCCCGGGGGCGAAAACGGCCAGGCCTCCATCCGGGCCGGCGTGTTTGAAGCCGAACGGCGTTACGGCAAGGACGATATTCTGCTGATCCACGATGCCATCCGCCCCATGGTCTCCCATGAGGTGATCTCGGACTGCATCGTCCAATGCCGCCGCCACGGCTCCGCCATCACCGTCACCCCCTGCAACACCGCCGTTCTGCGCAAGTCCGGCGACGAAGTGTCCCGGGAGGTGGTCCAGCGGAATCAACTGGCCATGACCCAGACCCCCCAGGCCCTGCCCATCGGCCGGGCCGCCGACCTCCATCGCCGGGCCTTGGAAGCCGGTATCACCAATTCCGTGGCCACCTGCACCCTGATGATCGAAATGGGGGAGGAAGTCCATTTCTCCATCGGCTCTGAGACCAACATCAAGCTCACCACCCCCGATGATCTGAAGATCTTCAAGGCGCTGCTGGCACTGCAGAAAGAGGGATAAAAATGCTGCTGGAACATCTGCGGGCCGAAGTATGCGCCGCCAACCGGATGCTGAAGGAATGGGGCCTGGTGGTGCTGACCTGGGGCAACGTATCGGCCATTGACCGGGCCTCCGGCCTGGTGGTCATCAAGCCTTCCGGCGTGGCCTATGATGCCCTGACCCCTGAAAATATGGTGGTGGTGGACCTGGACGGCCATGTGGTAGAAGGGACCCTGAACCCTTCCTCCGATACCCCCACCCATCTGGAACTGTATAAAAATCTCCCCCATGTGGGTAGCATCGTCCACACCCATTCCCGTTGGGCCACCATCTGGTCCCAGTTGGGCCGGGAGATCCCACCTCTGGGCACCACCCATGCCGACGATTTCGGCGGCAGCATCCCCTGCACCCGGGCCATGACCGACGAAGAGATCTTCCGCGATTATGAGCGCAACACGGGCAGGGTGATCCTGGAGCGGCTGGGGCAGACCCACGACGAAGGCACCTTCGCCGTTTTGGTCCGTCAGCACGGCCCCTTCGCCTGGGAAGCCACCCCCCGCAAGGCGGTGGAGAAGGCCCTGGTGCTGGAGGAGGTGGCCATGATGGCCTGGCATTGCTGCGCCATGGATCCGGCTCTGGGCCCCATGGACCCGGCTCTGCTGAATAAACATTTTCAACGTAAACACGGAAAGAACGCCTATTACGGGCAAAAATAAGGAGATCCCTATGGACCTGATGGAAAATCAGCGCTATATCCGCAGCCTTGCCAAGCTCCGGCTGGAGGAACTGGCCGGAAAAACCGTGGTTATCACCGGCGCCACCGGTATGATCGGAAGCTGCCTGGTGGATGCGCTGTCTGTATGGAACCGCGGCCAGACCGCCCCCTGCCGGGTGGTGGCCACCAGCCGCCGGGCCGAAAGCGCCCAAAAACGCTTCGGCTATTGCCGGAACGAACCCTGGTTCACCTACATCCGGCAGGATGTATGCGATGAAGCGGCAGGCTGGCCCGACCGGGTGGACTATGTGATCCACGCCGCCAGCAACGCCGACCCCGTCAGCTTCGCCAAAGCGCCGGTGGATACCCTCATGGCCAACGTACTGGGCACGGACCGGCTGCTGCGGGAAGGGTTAAAGCGGGGCATGAAGCGGTTTTTGTACGTTTCCTCCGGCGAAATGTACGGCCAGCCCGATAGCCTGCAGCGGGATTTCACGGAGGATTACTGCGGTCCCCTGGACCACGGAAATCCCCGGGCCTGCTATCCCGCCGGCAAGCGGGCGGCAGAGGTCCTGTGCCAATGCTACGGGGCACAGTATGGCGCCGATTGCGTCATTGTCCGTCCCTGCCACACCTTCGGCCCCACCATGACCGCCGGCGACAGCCGCGCGGTATCGGAATTCCTCCGCAGCGCCGCCGCGGGCCGGAACATCGGCATGAAAAGCGCCGGCCTGGTGGAGCGCTCCCACTGCTATGTGGTGGACGCGGCGGATGCCATTTTCCGGGTCCTGCTGCAGGGCCGGACCGGCGGCGCCTACAACATCGCGGACCCCGCCTGTCAAATGACCATCCGGGAATTTGCCCGCAAGGCCGCCGAAGCCGGCGGCTGCCGGGTGGTTTTCGAAAATCCCAGCGATCTGGAAGTGAAAGGCTATTCCGCCGTCAGCCGCCAGGTCCTTTCCGCCGAAAAACTGATGGCCCTGGGCTGGACCGGCCGGGAAAACGCCATGGACGCCATCACCGAAACGGTCCAAATTCTCAAGGAAATGAGGTAATGTCATGAAAGGAATCATTCTGGCCGGCGGCGCCGGCACCCGGCTCTATCCCCTGACCACCGTCACATCCAAACAGCTCCTGCCGGTCTATGACAAGCCCATGATCTTCTATCCGCTGTCCACGTTGATGCTGGCGGGGATCCGGGAGATCCTCATTATCTCCACCCCTGAGGATACCCCCCGGTTCCAGGCGCTGCTGGGCAGCGGCAGTCAGTTCGGCATCGAGCTGCAGTACGCCGTCCAGGAATCCCCCGACGGTCTGGCCCAGGCCTTCCTCATCGGCCGGGAATTCATCGGCGGCGAAGCCTGCGCCATGATCCTGGGGGACAATATTTTCTACGGCAACGGTTTTTCCAAGATCCTGAAGGCCGCCCGGCTGAACGCGGAAGGCGGCCGGGCCACGGTATTCGGCTATTATGTGCCGGATCCGGAGCGTTTCGGCGTGGTGGAATTCGACGGGGACGGCAAGGTCCTTTCCGTGGAGGAAAAGCCGGCGCAGCCCAAGAGCAATTACGCCGTCACGGGTCTGTACTTCTATCCCCGGGGCGTGTCCGGCATGGCCGCCGAGGTCCGTCCCTCCGCCCGGGGCGAGCTGGAGATCACCACCCTCAACGATATGTATCTGCAGCAGCAATTGCTGGATGTACAGCTATTGGGCCGCGGCTTTGCCTGGCTGGACACCGGCACCATGGAGAGCCTGCTGGAAGCCGCCGAATTCGTGCATATGGTGGAAAAGCGCCAGGGCGTGAAGATCTCCGCCCCGGAGGAGATCGCCTACCGCTTCGGCTGGATCAGCAACGCGGAGCTCCGCGCGTCCGCCGCGCTGTACGGTAAATCCCCCTACGGCCTGCACCTGCAGCGGGTGGCCAACGACAAGCTCATCAGCCATCTCAATAAATAACTCCCAAGAAAGGATCACACCATGACCATCATCGTCACCGGCGGCGCCGGTTTTATCGGATCCAATTTCATTTTTCATATGCTGGGCAGCTATCCCGACTATCGGATCGTCTGCCTGGACAAGCTGACCTACGCCGGCAACCTGAGTACCCTGGCGCCGGTGATGGACCGGCCCAATTTCCGGTTCGTGAAGCTGGATATCTGCGACCGGGCCGGCGTTTACCGTCTTTTTGAAGAGGAACACCCGGATATGGTGGTGAATTTCGCTGCCGAGAGCCATGTGGACCGCTCCATCGAGGATCCGGAGATCTTCCTACGGACCAACATCCTGGGCACCCAGGTGCTGATGGATGCCTGCCGAAAATACGGCATCACCCGTTACCACCAGGTCTCCACCGACGAGGTCTACGGCGACCTGCCCCTGGACCGGCCGGATCTGTTCTTTACCGAGGAGACCCCTATCCACACCAGCTCCCCCTATTCTGCCTCCAAGGCCGCCGCGGATCTGCTGGTGATGGCCTACCATCGGACCTACGGTCTGCCGGTGACCGTTTCCCGCTGTTCCAACAATTACGGCCCCTACCATTTCCCCGAAAAACTGATCCCCCTGATGATCGCCAACGCCCTGGCGGATAAGCCTCTGCCGGTCTACGGCGAAGGTCTCAATGTCCGGGACTGGCTGTATGTAGAGGACCACTGCAAAGCCATCGACCGGATCCTCCACCGGGGCCGGGTGGGTGAAGTGTACAATATCGGCGGTCACAACGAGATGCGCAACATCGACATCGTTAAACTCATCTGCAAAGAACTGGGCAAGCCGGAGAGCCTCATCACCTATGTGGCGGACCGGAAGGGCCACGATCTGCGCTACGCCATCGACCCCACCAAGATCCACCGGGAACTGGGTTGGCTTCCGGAGACCGCCTTTGCCGACGGTATCCGAAAGACCATCCGCTGGTACCTGGATAACCGCAGTTGGTGGGAGACCATCCTCTCCGGCGAATACCGGGATTACTACCGCCGGATGTACGGCAACCGATAAAAACAGGGTGCGTTCCTGCGAACGCACCCTTCCTTTATTTTTTATTCCGCAGACGGCGGTACAATTTGCTTTCCAGGAGCCGGTCGAAGGTCTCTTTGGAAATGTGCAGCCGGCTCATGAGCCGGAAGATCCCGTATTTTTTTCGGGTCATCCGCCCGATCTCCGGCGCCTGATCCCGGATTTTGGCCATTTGGGCCGCCCCCAGGGCTCTGCCCGCCTTCCGGTCCGGGTGGAGCAGCAGGGTGGTGGTAAAATAGCTCAGCAAAAGCTGGGCGGTCTTTCGGGCGGCATAGGTTTTCCCCGGTCCCGCCGGCAGAAGGCCGTACTGCCGGACCATGCGCTCCAGCACCGTTTCCGTGTGGCCCAGCCGCTTGAGCTGATTGGCCTGGGACACGCTTTGGTTCACGTCCCCAATGCGGTATTCATAGATGAATAGGTCGCAGGAGGACAGGGTCTCCGCCACAGCGCAGGGGAAGGTGGCATACTCATAATCTTCATAGAACACCTTCTCCGTCAGGCCCCGGCTGTTTTTCTGATAAAACGCCCGGTTATAGGTGATGCCGTGGAAGGTCAGGCTGTCCGCATAATCCGGCCAGCGCTCCCCCACCTGGGCCAGGGTATAGTTCACCCCGAAGGCCGGGGGGCGATTTTTCCAGGGCCGGACCCGGCCGTCGGAAATATCCACCGTATGATGATGGGTCAGCACCACATCGCTGTCCGCTGCCTCCAAAAAGGCCAGGAAAGCCGGCAGATTTTCCGTCACCACCCAGTCATCGGCATCGATGACCTTCACATATTTTCCCGTGGCGCTGCCGCAGCCGGTGTTCAGCGCGCCGCCGTGGCCCCGGTTTTCCTGGGTGATGAGCCGCACCACCCCGGGCCACCGCCGGCAATATTCCCCGGCCACCGCCGCCGTGTCATCCGTGGAACCGTCGTTGACCACGATGATCTCCAGCTGCTCCAGCACCGCCGGGTGCAGCATACTGCCGATGCATTTGTCCAAAAATCCGCCGCTGTTGTATGCGGGGATCACAAAGGTCAGTATTTTCAATCCTTGTTCCTCGCTTCCTCCCGGGCCTGTCTGCCGATCTTATTTTGGCGGATGCCCCGCAAAATGGCGGCAAAAGCCTGCCAAGGTGTCAGCCGGTCTGCGTAGAGTTTCCGCTTTCGCAGTACATAATATATTCCGTACAGCGCCGCCGGTACCGCGCCCAAAATATAGCGGGTGGTGGCCCCCCGGTTTTCGAAAAAGGTCCGGTCGAAGCCGTCAAACCAGGTGGATGCCGTCTGGGCCACCGTGGCGATCTCCTCCGGCACATACCAGATCTGCAAACCCGCCTTTTGGCAGTCCAGTAAAAATTTCAGTTCCTCCTCCGCGCCGTTGCCTGTGCCGGCCCCCAGCAGCGGATCGAAGCGCACGCCGCGCTCCAGAAGCCGCTGGCGGCGGAAGGAGATCTGCCAGGAGGACACCTTCATGGTCCGGGGGAAACGCAGCCGCTGGACCCGGTCCGGGAAGGACGGGGTCCGCTGGGCCATCTTCCAGACGATCACATCGGCCTGAGGCAGCCGTTCAAAACCCCGGCGCAGTTTTTCCGCCAGGTCCGGCACAAAGACCTCATCGTCATCGCACAGCAGGCACAGATCCCCACGGGCATGGGCGATGGCCATATTGCGGCTCCTGGTCAGGCCCCGCTCCGTGGTGGAGAAGATCCGGGCCAGGCCCTGGGGGGTGGGGTATTCGGCATAACCTTCCCGGTCACATTGATTGACGACGGTCACATCGCCGATGATCCCGGACCGGCGCACCAGGGCATCGTCCTGCTGATGCATGCAGGACATCAGTATTTCCACGGTCATGGGCCGTTCTCCTCCTTTTCTGCTTTCTAAGCGGATTTTACCACAGATCCCGTCCCGGCGCAACCCGGAGAACCGCAGTTTTCCCACCGGATCTCCCCAAAATGCAGATGTGTTTTTGCGCCCCATGGTCAAAGCGGCGTTCCGGATGTGAAAACCGGGGGAAGATCCCCCGGTTTTGAATCGTCCCTGCTTCCAGGCAAAAATCGTTGATTTTTGACGGAGGAGGGAGCCGATGTTCCGATCGTGCGCGAAGGCCGCTCCTTCAAATAACCATGTCATCCCGGGCAAAGTCGAGGGATCTACGCACCGCTTTTCCTGCATCCAACTACAAAATCAAACAGAAAAACGCAAAATATTGTGGTTTGTCGCCATTTTCCTCTCCCACATCTTGTGTTTCGACAAACTTCGCAAAAAAGATGTGGTATTATGTAGACATGGGCAGGGTCCCCAGGCGTACCACAGCGACAGTGGCATCGTCCGTCCCCTCCTGCCGGCTGTGCTCCAGAATCCGCGCAGCCAATTCCCCCGGTGGTTCACCCCGGCCCTCCAGCGCGGCCCGCAGGGACTCCTCTCCCCCTGCGCCGTCGCTCAGGAGGATCAGCGTCTCCCCTTTGCGCAGGGACAGCCGCTGCACCGTTTCCCGGCCTTCGGTTACCGAAAGGCCCGGAGGCGGCGCGGCTGTCCCGATCTTTATGGGTTCCCCCCGATGGAGCAGAAAACTGGGAGCGGCGCCCCATTTGTACAGCGTCACCTTGCCGCTGTCCAGTTGCAGTTCCGCCAGATCCATAGTCACCGCCCCGGCCCGTCCCCGCAAAGCGCAGAAACTGTTGACGCTCCGCAGGGCATATTCCGGCGGATAACCGGCGCAGAGCAGTTTTTTCAGCATATTGCCGGCCAATTTCCCCTCCCGGGCCGCTTCCGGTCCGGTGCCCATGCCGTCGCACAGCAGAATGTAGTACCGGCATTCCACCCCCGCAAACCAGAAACAGCGGTCCCCGTTGTTACCGTCCCGGCTGGCGGCGCATACGGCCAATTCCGGCTGGTAGATCTGCTTCGGCGGCGTGGACCGACGGCTCAGGGCGTCGGATAAGCTCTGCAGATATTCCGATAAAAACCGATATTGCTGTACCACCGCCGCCCGATATTCGCTCTGCCGGTCCCGGTCGGCCCGGATGGCCCGGAATTGCTCCTGACTCCGCCGCAGTTCCATCAGCAGCCGTCCCGGCTTCCGGCACCCGGCCGGCAGATCGGCGCCGTTGCCCAGAGGCTTGTGGAGCAGAGCCGTGGACAGTTGGGCCGGCTCCTCCCGGCAATTTTTCCGGCAGGGACAGCTTCCGCAGGCCCGTTCCGCCGCCCGGGACATCAGGGCCCCTTCGTCAATGGGAAATTCTTCCACGGTGTCCAGCACCATTTGGGTCTGATCCAGCACCGATGCCGCCATTTCCAGCCGTACCTGGGCAAATCCCGTCTCCCCGCGGCGTTTGTGCAGAGGGGTGCGGGGCGGCAGGACCAGACTCAGGCCGCTGCCCAGCAGCAATCCCGGCAGGGGCTGCAGATCCCATTGCAGGCACACACCCATCACCACCAGATACACCAACCCCGGCACCAGGACCCCCAGCCGCCGGCTCAATCCCGGCACCAGCCGCACCAGATAGACCAGGGCCAGCACCGCCGTCATGGGCACCGGGGTCACCTGGGCCAGATCCAGGGCGAGACCCGCCAGGGCCACCGCCGGGAAGGCACTCATCATGGCCAGAAGGCCCGCCGCAATATAACCCAGACCCAGATAGGGGATGGGCCGCACCTGGGCCAGGGCCAGCACCCCCACGGCGCAGACCAGCCATTCCAAAACAGCATCCTGCCGGTCCGCCGCGGCGGTGAACAGCCGCCCCGTGAGGATGGCTAGGCCGATCCGCAGCAGATACGGCACCACCGCCGTTCGGTCCCCCAGCCAAAGCTGGCCGGCCAGGCCCACCCCCGCCACGATCACGCCGGCCAGGGCCGGCATAAGCCAGGGGGTGTTGCGTACCACGGACCGCCGGTTCATCACCAACGCCGCCGGCAAGCCGGCGCAGAGCCACAGGACCCCCTGGATCCCGGCGTCGCCCCAAAACAGCAGATACCCGGCCATGCCGCCGGCGGCGATCAACACCGCCGGCCACCCCGATAAACTCATCAGCAATCCCAGCGTCAGGGGCAGGGCGTGATGCATCAGACTGCCGGCGCTGAGGAGCAGTCCGCACAGAACGGACCCACCGGTCTGTGCCCAGACCTGGGTCTTGGGGTCCAGGGCCCACCGCCGCAGGGCCCGCTGCCATCGCCGCAGACGGATCCCCAGAGAAACCATCATATGTACCAATCCTTTCCGAGAAACTGACTTTATGGTACCACGGCGGGGCGGAATAATTTGTCGGAAACCGTTGGGGGTTGGAGAATTCTACAGAGGAAAATGAAGATCCCACGGGAAAAATCCCGTGGGATGCTGTTTATCTTCGCTTGGCCAAGGGCTCGGCCCGGTCCTGGATCAGCAGGAGGTCAGAAATGATGTCGTTGCTCAGCAGATAACCGGTGGGGGTCAGGCGCCAATGGCCGGAATCCATCTTCACCGCCAGGCCCCGCTGGCTGGCATCTTCCAAAGCCGCCTCCAAAGGACCGAAGGGCAGAAGAAACTGCTTTTCGTAATCCGCGGCGCAGATGCCCAGGTTGGTCCGCAGACGCATCATCAGATACTCCCCGGCCCGTTCCCGCTGGGGGATCTCCTGCAGGTCCGCAATGACGGCGCCGCCGGAAAGGATCCCGTCGATGTAAGCCTTCAGGTCCCGGACCATGGTGAACCGCTTTCCGGCAAAATCCGAGCTGGCATCGGGACCGAAGCCCAGATACTCGCCGCCGGTCCAATATTTCAGGTTGTGCCTGGATTCCATGTTCCGCCGGCAGAAATTGGAGATCTCATACTGCCGGTAACCCTTGGACCGCAGAACTTCGCTGGCGGTCAGATACATATCGGCCTGGGCGTCCTCGTCGGGCAGGTTCATGTAATCCTGGCATTGGCACAGGGGGGTGCCTTCCTCCACCTTCAGTCCGTAGCAGCTAATGTGATCCGGTTCCAGCTTCATCACGTTCCGCAGGGTCTCCACCCAGCCTTCCCGGGTCTGGCCCGGCAGACCGTACATCAGGTCCACGGACAAATTGCGGAAACCCACCTTGCGGATCAGCCGCGCGGCCTCTGCCGCCTGGGCGTAGCTGTGGGGGCGGCCGATGGTCTTCAGAATGTGGTCATCGTCGCTTTGGATGCCCAGGCTCACCCGGTTGAAACCTTCGCTGCGGAGCCGGCGCAGCAGTTTGGAGTTGACGGAATCCGGATTGGCTTCGAAGGTGATCTCCGCCGTGGGACTCACTTCAAAACTGCGCCGCACCGTGGCCAGGATGGAAGCCAGGCCGTCGGCACCGAAATAGCTGGGGGTGCCGCCGCCGAAATAGACGGTGTCTACAATATGGTTGGGGGCCAGGTCCCCGGCCTCCCGGATATGGGCGCAGATGGCGTCCAGAAATCCGTCCATCAGCTTGTCGCTTTTTTCCGGCAGGGAGTAAAAGTCGCAGTAGATGCACTTGCTGCGGCAGAAGGGAATATGGATGTAAATGCCCAGAGGTGTTTTTTCTTTTCGTCCTAAAAGTGCCATGATGCGCTCCTTTGGGGTCTTGGATCAGACGGCGGTACCGCTGCGGGTCTCCACCGGATGGAAATGGGTGCTGGCGGGATGGGCGGCCACCGCCTCGAAGAATCGAAGCTGATGCAGGTTGCACCGCCGGCCGGAGAAGTGGACCCGGAAGGTGATCCGGTAACCGCCCTCGGTCTGGGTGGCGCCCATGTCAAAAAGCACGGCGGTATTGGCCAGGGCCTGCTCGTTGATGAATGCCATGGAGGCGGACAGATCGGTGGTCTCCAGCAGGTAATGCAGATCGCTGTTGTGGTCCGGGATCAGCCGGCGCTGCAGCGCTTCCAGGACGGTCAGGGTGATCATGATGAACACCATGCCCAGCAACGCCGGAACGTAATAGCCGAAGCCGCAGGCCAGACCCAGGCAGGCCACCGCCCAAACGCTGGCGGCGGTGGTCAGGCCCTTGACATTGACACCTTCTTTCATAATGGTGCCGGCGCCCAAAAAGCCCACGCCGGTGATGACCTGGGCGCTGAGACGGGCGGGATCGGCAGAGGAACCCAGGGCGTGATAGTGGGTAAAGAGCATTTCACCCAGGATGGACACCACGCAGGCGCCCAACACCACCAGGATGTGGGTCCGCAGACCGGCAGGCCGATGGGTGAATTCCCGTTCCAGACCGATGATGATGCCGATGACCATGGCAAACCCCAGCCGCAGCGCGATCTGCCCGATGCCGGGGGCCAGATTGATGTAATTATTCCAAATGTCAAGCCAAGTCATTGAATTCTCCTTTCAAAGCCTTCCTCCGGGGGGAGGCTCAGTCCTCGTCCAGCTTCAGCACGGCCATAAAGGCTTCCGAGGGGACGGAAACGGTGCCGAAGGTCCGCATCCGCTTTTTGCCTTCCTTCTGCTTTTCCAGCAGCTTCTTCTTCCGGGTAATATCGCCGCCGTAGCACTTGGCCAGCACGTCCTTGCGCAGGGCCTTGATGGTCTCCCGGGCGATGATCTTGCCGCCGATGGCCGCCTGGACCGGGATCTCGAACTGGGCCCGGGGAATGTTGTCCTTCAGCTTCTCGCAGATCTTCCGGGCCCGGGGATAGGCGTTATCCGCAAAGAGGATGAAACTCAGGGCGTCCACGATGTCGCCGTTGAGCAGAATGTCCAGCTTCACCAGCCGGCTGGGCCGGTAGCCGATGAGTTCGTAGTCCAGGCTGCCGTAGCCTCTGGTCCGGGATTTCAGCGCGTCAAAGAAATCGTAAATGATCTCGTTCAGGGGCATTTCGTAGTGCAGTTCCACCCGGCGGGCATCCAGATAGACCATGTCCTTGAATTCGCCCCGGCGGGAGGTGGCCAGATCCATGATGTTGCCCACATATTCCTGGGGCGCCATGAGATTGACCCGCACATAAGGCTCCTCGGCCAACTGGATCTCGGCAGGGTCGGGATAATCCAGAGGATTGTCCACCATGATGGTCTCGCCGTTGACCTTGGTCACCCGGTAAACCACGTTGGGGGCGGTGGTGATCAGGTCCAGATTGTATTCCCGCTCCAGCCGCTCCTGGATGATCTCCATGTGCAGCAGGCCCAGGAAACCGCAGCGGAAACCGAAGCCCAGGGCAATGGAGCTTTCCAGCTCGTAGACGAAGGATGCGTCGTTCAGCTTCAGCTTTTCCAATGCCTCCCGCAGATCCTGATATTTGGCGCCGTCGGCGGGGTAAATACCGGAGTAGACCATGGGCTGCACCGGCCGGTAGCCGGGCAGTGGTTCAGAAGCGGGATTCTCCACGGTGGTGATGGTGTCGCCCACCTGGGTGTCGGCAATGACCTTGATGGAGGCGGTGATGTAGCCTACCTCGCCGGCCCCCAGGGCCTCCCGGGGGATCAGACCCTTGGGGCTCATGGTGCCCACTTCCACTACTTTGTACACCGCGCCGGTGGCCATCATTTTGATGTCCTGGCCGGGGCGGACGGTGCCCTGCTTGATCCGGGTGTAAACGATGACGCCCCGGTAGGAATCGTACTGGCTGTCAAAGATCAGCGCCTGCAGCGGGGCGCTGCGGTCGCCGGTGGGGGCGGGGATGCCGTGGACGATCATTTCCAGCACGGCGTGGATGTTGATGCCGTTTTTGGCAGAGATCTCCGGGGCATCTTCGGCGGGGATGCAGATGATGTCCTCGATCTCGGCCTTCACTTCCGCCGGCCGGGCGGAGGGCAGGTCGATCTTGTTGATGACGGGCAGCACTTCCAGACCTGCGTCGGTGGCCAGGAAGGTGTTGGCCAGGGTCTGGGCCTCCACGCCCTGGGAGGCGTCCACCACCAGCACCGCGCCTTCGCAGGCGGCCAAAGAGCGGCTGACTTCGTAGTTGAAGTCCACATGGCCCGGGGTGTCGATGAGGTTCAGGGCGTAGGTCTCGCCGTTGTCGGCGGTATAATTCAATGTGGCGGCGGTGGCTTTGATGGTGATGCCCCGCTCCCGCTCCAGATCCATGGAGTCCAGGATCTGCTCCTCCATCTCCCGCTTTTCGATGGCGTTGCACTCCTCCAGCAGACGGTCCGCCAGGGTGGATTTGCCGTGGTCGATGTGGGCGATGATGGAAAAATTACGAATGTGAGAAAGTTCGGTCATATCGTTTACCTCATGTGTGAGATTTCAAATTTCAGTTTGGCGTACAGCCTTTCCCTACAAGGAGAAATCAACGAACAGTGCGTTAAACCCCGTCTTGGGGACACAATATGCGATTATTTGATTATACCGAATATTTCGAAAAAAGTAAACCGTATGTTTTGCAAAAAAACGGGAAAAATGAATTTGTCACCCGACAAAAAACGCCGAAACTCTCTTTTTTCAAAAAAATTTCCTAACGACCCTTGTCAAAAACGGAAAATCGGTATATAGTCTAACAGCTTGAAAAAAGAACCAAAGATAAAGGGGAAGATGGATTTTGAGTAACACCAAGAAACCTGCGGGCAAACCCGCCGAGGACGTCCAGGCCCAACTGCAGGCCCTGATCACCCAGGGCAAGAAGGACGGCATGATCCGCGCCAGCGAGCTGAACGCTGTCCTGGAGAAAATGGACCTGAGCCCGGAGCGTATCGAGGAGATCTACGACCGTTTTGAAGCCATGAACATTCAGATCGTCAGCCCCGAGCTGGACCTGGATCTGGGGGATGACCTGGACCTGGGCGATGCGCTGGATGACGATATCGACCTGTCCGGTCTGGATGAGGAAGAGTTGGTGGACCCGGTGGACCTGGCCGCCGAGTATCACCTGGACGATCCCGTGCGGATGTATTTGAAGGAGATCGGCCAGATCCGCCTGCTGACCGCAGAAGAGGAGATCGAGCTGGCCAAGCGCGTGGCCGAAGGCGATCAGGAAGCCAAAAATAAGCTCACTGAGGCCAATCTGCGCCTGGTGGTGTCCATTGCGAAGAAGTATTCCGGCCGCGGCCTGCACATCCTGGACCTGATCCAGGAAGGCAACACCGGCCTGATCCGCGCCGTGGACAAGTTCGACTGGACAAAGGGAAACAAGTTCTCTACATATGCCACCTGGTGGATCCGGCAGGCCATTACCCGCGCCATTGCCGATCAGGCGCGGACCATCCGCGTGCCGGTGCATATGGTGGAGGTCATCAACAAGGCCACCCGCTGCAACCGGAAACTGGTCCAGGAGCTGGGCCGTGAACCCACCGTGGAGGAGATCGCTGCCGAGCTGGGCCTGCCCGTGGAGAAGATCATCGAGGCCAACCGCACCGCCGCCGATACCTTGTCCCTGGATACCCCCGTGGGTGATGAAGAGGATACCTCCATCGGTTCCTTCGTGGAAGACGAGCGGACCCCCGGTCCTGCCGACGCCACCTCCAACGCCCTGCTGGCCGAAGCCCTGAAGGAGATCCTGGATACCCTGACGGAGCGGGAAGCGGACGTGCTGAAGATGCGTTTCGGTATGTACGACGGCCGTACCCACACCCTGGAGGAAGTGGGCCAGATCTTCGGCGTGACCCGGGAACGGATCCGCCAGATCGAGAACAAGGCCATCCGCAAGCTGCGCCACCCCAGCCGCGCAAAGAAGATCAAGGATTTCTACTGCTGATAAAATTTGGGCCTGCTGCATTTTGCAGCAGGCCATCTTTTTTATTCTTTACCGCACCCCTTGCCGCTCCCTCTGGAAGAGGTGGTCTGGGGGGCTGGCCCGAAGGGCCGGGTCAAGCCTCCAGCAATGCCCGGAACACCGGCAAACTCCGCCGGATCAGGTCCTCGCTGACGCAATAGCAGATCCGAAAATACCCCGGACAGCCGAAACTGTCCCCCGGCACCAGCAGCAGATCCTTCTGCCTGGCCTTTTCGGAAAAAGCGTTGGCATCGCCGCCGGGGGCCTTGATGAACAGATAGAACGCGCCGTCGGGCCGGGCCATTTCGTAGCCCATCTCCGTCAGAGCATCACACAGCAGCCGCCGGTTGCGGTCATAGGCCCCCACATCGGGCCGCAGATGGGTGCATCGGGCGATGACCTTCTGCCACAAACTGGGGGCGCACACATGGCCCGCCCCCCGGGCGCCGCCGCCCACGGCGAAATACAGCCGCCGGCTGTCCGCGGCCTGGCCGGGGACATACACATAGCCGATCCGCTCGCCGGGGAGGGAAAGGGACTTGGAATAGGAGTAGCATACCACCGTGTCCGGGTAAATGCAGGGGATAAAAGGCACTTCACAGCCGTACGCCAGCTCCCGGTAGGGTTCGTCGGAAACGATATAAATGGGGTGGCCGAATTGGGCAGCCTTTTTTGTCAGTAGCGCCGCCAACTGTTCCAGGGTCTGCCGGGTGTAGACCACGCCGCTGGGGTTGTTGGGGGAATTGATGATCACCGCCTGAGTCCGGGGCGTCAGATGGGCCTCCAAAGCGCACAGATCGATCTGAAAACCGGGCACATCCGGCGGCACCGCCCGGAATTGCAGACCGGCGCACTCCACAAAAGGCTTGTACTCCGGGAAATAGGGGGCAATGGCCAGGATCTCGCCGCCTTCCACGGACAAGGCCCGGAAGGTGGCCGTCAGAGCCGGGGCGGCGCCACAGCAAAGGAAGATCTCCTCGGCCTTGGCGCCGGCGTCATACCGCCGGTTCAGGTCCTGGGCAATGGCCTGCCGGGTGGTCAGATCACCGATGGCGGTGGTGTAGCCGTGAACCTCCAGCGGGTCCAGCTCCGCCAAAACCGCCCGGATGGCATCGTCCACCTGGGGCGGTGCCGGCATGGAGGGATTGCCGATGGAAAAATCCAGTACATTTTCCGGCCCGATCTCCGCCGCCCGACGGCGGCCGTATTCAAAAAGCTCCCGAATGCAGGAGCGCTGGGCGCCCATGGCCACAGACCGTTCATTCAGCATAAAAATTCCTCCGAATATTGGGATCTTACAGATACAGCGGCTTTTCGGGATCGAATCCCTGGGGCTTGTATGTAACGGATCCAATGGCCTTGCCGCTGATGCCGTACCGGGGGCTGTAACCGAAGAGGTTAACATAACGTTCCAGGTCAGCCCGCTCTGCCTCCATGGCTTTCATCACTTCCAATGTGGCCAGTACATCATCCACCGCCCGGTGGGAATTTTTTACCTTCCCCGTCAGGCCGTAGGCATCGATGGCGTTGCACAGCTTGTGGGGATAGGACCGGCGGTCCTTGTAGACCGTCAGCAGGTCCAGCTTGTCCTTGCCCTTCAGGATCATGGGATCCCCGTCCCGCAGGAGCATATAGTACAGAAAGCTCAGATCAAAATGGGCGTTGTAGGCCAGCAGCAGGGTATTCCCGGCCACCATTTCCCCGATGTCCCGGCAGACCCGGGTCTTGGGCAGACCCCGCTCCCGGATGTCCATGGTGGAGATGCCCGTGAGTTTCTCGATGTTGGGCGGCACGCAGTTGCCGGGGGAGAGGGTCACCAGTTCGTCGTATTCCTTCACCACCACCGGGCCCTGGGGGCCTTTTTCCACCACGATGGCCGCAAATTCGATGATCTCATCCCGGCTGTATTCCAATCCGGTGGTCTCCGTGTCAAAAAGTACCAGCCGGTCATATTTTGAAAACAGAACATCAAACATAAATTTACTCCTTGTGTAGTAAGTTGACAGTGGACAGTTGACAGCGGACAGTTTATTGTCGCGCTGTTTTGATGATGGAGGTCAACATTTTCTCCAATTCCCTGCAGTCGTTGTGTATGGAATAGAATTCCTCTCGGGAGAGGTAGTCGGTGGCGTGCAATAAACGAAGCCAGTAATTTGTTTCTACGGCTTCCTTTAGCGCAATACTCATCTTGGAAATAAAATCAGCCCTGCTCTGTGCCTGCTCCGCTTCCGCTATATTGGCGCCGACGCCGGTGCCTGACCGAAGGAGTTGCTTGGACATTGTGTACTCATTTTTATTGGCCTTCAGATGATTGCATAACTTTACGATGCGCACGGCAAATAAAAAACTCTTTTGCTCAACTGCACCTTCCATAAGACCCCGCACTCCTTAATAACTGTCAACTGTCCACTATTAACTGTCCCGCAGGTCCATGGCTCTTCGGAATTTACTCCTGGGCTGGGGTTCCAGACGGAATTTTTCCGCCAGCATCCGGGCAAAAAGCAGGGTGGCCTCGTCGGACCCATCCTTCAATTCCACTTCGATCTCGCACAGCGGCATTTCCCGTCCGCCGCCCAGCAATACGCCCCGATCCAGGGCCAGTTCCGCCGCGCCGCCTTCCAGGGAGATCTGCGCCGCCTGCCGGGTAAACCGCGCGCCGCAAACGGCCACGATCCCCTGGGCGGTCAGGGTTTTCAGCTCCGCCGGCGCGCCGGCATCGCACAGCGCATCCACCATGGTCTCCGGCGCCGGCCAATGGATCTCCCACTCACCCCGGCTGCCGTCGGGCAGAGGGGTCTTGACGGTACAAACGGACAGGCCGTTTTCCATCCGCTGCCGCAGCGTGATATGATGCCGGGACAAGGCCCCGTCAGCGGTGTCGTAATAGGTCGTTTCCATTTCGATGACCCGGAAGGGGCCGAATTCCGCCCCGATGGCCTCCTGGACCGTCGGATCCGCCTTGAATTTCAGTTCAAATTCCCGTCCCATGACTGTTCCTCCTTACCGCCCCAAAAAGCGGTCAATATACATCCGTTTCTGCATGGCATCCAGCGCGTCCACCGTGTCCCGAAGCAGTTCGTTCCACTCCGGGGCGGTCATTTGGCCGTCCATACCGGTGGTCAGATAGGGGCATTGGGGCAGTCGGATGCCCTTCACCTGCCGGGCAAATTCCCGGTCCACCCCCAGGGCCAATGCAAAGGGCGCCAGATCATAATAATATTGAGGATCGATATTCAAATTCCGCCGCAGCTCCTCAGGACTGACGGTTTTCAGATAGTGCCGCAGGCCCAGGATCTGGGCCATGGATGCCTTGCCGGCGCTGCTGCGCCGTCCGCCGTAGAAGGCGCCGTAACCGGCCAAAATCTGGGCGGCGCTGATGCAAAGCGCCACGTTCCATTCGCCGGCGCTTTGGCTGACGGCCACCCAAAGGAACACGGTGATCAGGCCGGTCCACAGATGACGGCGGTGGCGGCTGTGCAGCGACCGGACGGTCCCCTGCATCAGCCAGGCAGCCGCAGTACCGGCGGCACCCAGCAGAATGGACAGGATCACCCGCCAGCCGGTGTCTGCGGCGTAGGCGGCGGCCAGGGAAATACCGGCCATGGTGCCCAATCCGGCGGCCAGGACCCGGAAAACCGTGGCGCTGCCGTTGCCGGGGAGGAATTGCTCCCGGATCCCCGGCACGATCCGCTTCACTTTTTGGCAAAGCTGGGCGTAGTGATAGGCCGTACCGTCCACCACGGCGCGCTTGCCGAAGAGCTTGCGGAAGCATTTCAGTTCAAAATCATCCCGTTCGTTGCCCATATCCATCCGCTTGTGCAGCAGGACCCGGCCTTCGTCGTCCGATTGGATCAGGATATAGCCCAATTGGGCCCAGGTAATGACCATCATGGTCAGATCGGCTCCCTGGCCGGTGAGGCGGCAATGGATCTCGCCGGCGGTGATGCCGTCCACGGGATAGGTGCGCCGGACCCTTTTGGGCGGCACTCCCCGCAAAAACAGCAGCCAGTAGGCCGCCGCCAAGGCGCCCAGACACAGCATGATCAGGTCCAGGGTATCCATGGACCAACGCCGGGCGGTGGCCCGGGGGAAGAGTTCTTCGGTCACCGGCAGGTCCATCACCAGTTTCTCGTGATCCTGGAGCCGGGTGTGTACGGAACCCACGATCTGATTTCCCCGGACCTCCAGGTCCATGACCTGCAGAATGGAGTCGGCGTAATAGGTGCTGAAAAATTGGGGCTGTTCCTGGTTTTCCCCAGGGAGTGTCACCGTAAATTCCAGCCGTTCCACCGGCAGTTCAAAGCCGGACAGCAGCTCCAGGCTGAAGGTCAGGTTATCCGATTTGTCGCTGGTGACGGCGTTGGGCAGACTGTAGCCGATGACCAGGGTGTGGGTGCCGGCGGAATGGATAAACTTGGTCAGATCCACGTTCCGGACGGTGCCGGCGTTGATGCCGCTGACGTTGTCGCTGTCCACCGTAATATCCCGGGCCTGGGCCGGCAGGGGATACACCAGGACCCCGGGGACGCTGTCCAGGGAGAACTGGACGGTCAAAGTAACCCGGCAACTGCCGTCGTCGGCGGCAACGGTGTGGCTTTCGGCGGAAGTAACGGCGCTGAAAGCCGATACCGGCACAGCCAGCATCAGAACCAGGATCATGAAGAACCAAAAACGGCGCATACCCCGCCCTCCTTACAAATAATATATGATTTTACCACGCCGCCGCTTAAAAAGCAATGCCCAAGATTGCATAATCCCCCCAACCCACAGCCTTCCCCTGCAATTACGGGCGCAGGGGCGATATGGAAGCCGCGGTGGGGCCTGTAAAATGAAAATTGAAATTTCCGCCGGGCTGTGCTACAATAGCCCCAAAAGGAGGCGAGGACATGGCCCGTCTGTCAGATCCCATCACCATACTCAAAGGCATCGGCCCTACCCGGGCGAAGCAGTTTGAAAATCTGAATATCTTCACCCTCCGGGACCTGATCTGCCATTTCCCCCGGGGTTATGAGGACCGCACCAAACTCATCACCATCGACAAACTGGAGACCGACGTGCCCGCCTGCTTCCGGGCCATGGTCATGAACAACCCCCGGACCCAGCACATCCGCAAGGGCCTGGATCTGACCCGGGTCCAGATCGCTGACCATACGGCCCGGCTGAATGTGACCTTTTTCAACAATAAATACGCCGCCGAACAGCTTCGTTACGGCCAGGAATATATTTTCTACGGCGCCGTTTCCGGGGATTTCGTGGGTTACAGCATGACCAACCCCACCTTCGAGGCCCTGGATGCCGCCCCGGTCACCACCCGCCGGGTCCTGCCCATCTACCCCCTAACGGCGGGCCTGAGCAACCAGGTGATGCTCAGGGCGGTCCAGCAGGCCCTGGCGGTCTGTGACACGCCCCCGGAGATCATCCCCGCCGCCGTCCTCCGTCAATACGGCATCCTGCCGGCGGACCGGGCCTACCAGGCCATCCATCAGCCGTCCTCCATGGCGGAGGCGGAGATGGCGAAAAAACGGCTGATCTTCGAGGAATTTTTCGTGTTTTCCGCCGGCCTGTCCCTGATGCGGGCCGCCCGGAAGGATAAAAAAACCGCCCCCTATACCAATCTGAATCTGCAGCCCTTTTACGGCACCCTGCCCTTCGCCCTCACCGGCGCCCAGAAACGGGCCATCGATGAGATCTGCCGGGACATGGCCGCCGGCGTGCCCATGAACCGCCTGGTCCAGGGCGACGTGGGCAGCGGCAAGACCATGGTGGCCGCGGCGGCGGCCTATTGCGCCGTCAATAACCGCAAGCAGGCGGCCCTCATGGCCCCTACGGAAATTTTGGCGGAGCAGCATTTCGCCTCCCTGACCAAACTCTTTGCCCCCATGGGCATCCGCACGGCGCTGCTCACCGGTTCCATGACGCCCAAGCAGAAGAGCCAGGTGCGGGAGGCCATTGCCGCCGGGGAAGTGGACTTCGCCATCGGCACCCATGCCCTCCTGTCGGAAGCCACCACCTTTGCAGACCTGGGCCTGGTGATCACCGACGAACAGCACCGCTTCGGTGTGGGACAGCGGGCCCGGCTGTCTGCCAAGGGCGCCGACCCCCATTTGCTGGTCATGTCGGCCACCCCCATTCCCCGGACTTTGGCGCTGATCCTTTACGGCGATCTGGAAGTGTCCGTCATCGATGAACTGCCCCCCGGCCGAGAACCGGTGGATACCTTCCTGGTAAATGAATCCTACCGCCCCCGGATCAATGCTTTCATCCGCAAGCAGGTGGCGGAGGGCCATCAATGCTTCATCGTCTGCCCGGCGGTGGAGGAAAATGAGGACCTGGGCCTCCATGCCGCCACGGTTTGGGCCGATACCCTCCAGCAGACTGTGTTCCCGGATCTGCGGATCGCCCTGATCCACGGCCAGATGAAGGGCGCCCAAAAGGAAGAAGCCATGGCCTCTTTCGCCCGGGGCGAAGCGGATGTGCTGGTGGCCACCACCGTCATCGAAGTGGGTGTGGACGTGCCCAACGCCACATTGATGGTCATTGAAGACGCGGACCGCTTCGGCCTTTCCCAGCTCCATCAGCTCCGGGGCCGTGTGGGCCGGGGCGGCCATAAGAGCTACTGCATCCTCACCTCCCACAGCCGCAACCCCGATACGGTGCAGCGGATGAAAGCCTTCTGCAAGACCACCGACGGCTTCAAGATCGCGGAGGAGGATCTGCGGATGCGTGGCCCCGGCGATTTCTTCGGCGCCCGGCAATCGGGCCTGCCGGTGTTCAAGGTGGCCAGCCTTTCCATGGACCTGCAGACTTTGAAGGATGCCCAGGAGGCCTCCGCCCGCTGGATCGATACGGAAGGCACCGCCGATACCCCGGAAGCCAGGGCCCTCCGGGACCGCATCGGGGATCTGTTCGCCCGCGCCAACGGCACCATGAATTGACCCCACGGCCATAAAATCGATGCCACACCGGCCCCCCCGGTGTGGCATTTTCCATACCTTCCCCCGGAGGGGAAGGTGGCCGGGCGGCGGGAAACCTCCGGCGCCCTGCGATAGAGGAAATGTAGGGGACGGGTCTCCCGTCCCGCGGGCGGGTGGTGCTCCGTTGGAGCGACAATTTCCGGATCCAAACAGCACGAGAAACTGAAATTTGAACATCTGCTTAAAATATTTTTAACAATCGCAGGGAGATATGCCCAAAAGGGCCTGTCTCCCTTTATCTATTTTGACAGATTAAGAAAAGATGAAAAAATCAACTTGTATATTGCGCGAAAATGTAGTAAAATAATACAACTGATAATGCGCAAATGCGGATTTTATCCTTTTGGAGGTTCAATAATATGGAAAAACCTATTGCACTTGTGATCATGGACGGCGTCGGTAAGGGCGACGGCGGTTCCGGTGATGCCGTTGTCATTGCCAACACCCCCACGTTGGACCATCTGCTGGCTACCTGCCCCCATACTTACCTGAAGGCCCACGGCACCGCTGTCGGTCTGCCCAGCGATGAAGATATGGGCAACTCCGAGGTGGGCCATAACGCCCTGGGTTGCGGCCAGGTCTACAGCCAGGGCGCCAAGCTGGTCAATGAGTCCATTGAAAGCGGCAGCCTGTA
>SVLA01000153.1 GCA_015068175.1 Oscillospiraceae bacterium | reverse complement strand
GAGATCTTCTGCAACCATTGCGGCAAGCGCTGGTTCCTCCAGGAAAACGGCCGGCTCCGGGCCACGGAAGGGGAGACCGAGTTCCCCCATATCCCCGATTGGTTCCAGTGGGAGCGTGAGCAGGTCCGGGCGCAGATCCTGGCTGGCACCTACCGCTACGAGGATGAAGTGGATGTCTATTCCTTCCCCCGCTGCTACCGCTTTATCCCTCTGGGCAAGGCCAAAGTCTGCCACGACTTTGAAAACGGCTTCACCATCGACGGCCATTACCGCGGTCAGGACTATCATATCCACCGCCCGCCCAAGGGCATGAACAGCCTCCATGTGGAGTACGATTTCCACCGTTTCCGCAAGGAAAATTGCTTCGACATCTCCACGGAGACAGATTCTTTCTATTGCTACCCGACCAACCCGGACATCATCACCAAGCTGGCCTTCGCCACCGAGGAGATCTATAAGATCCAAATGGCATCCAAGCTCCGGGATCACTGAAAAATGGCTTGAAAGAGAGCTGAAAATTTCGGCAGCACCATCGGTGCTGCCGAATGTTTAATGGATTGGTGTTCAATGTGCCTCCTGATCAGGAGCGGATGGCGTATTGCTCAAACAGGTCCACGACCTCCAGCAGTGGGCCGTCCAGCCGGGTGAAACATTCTTCCAGAAGTTCCTCAGGGATCTCATAAAAACCTTCGGCGATGGCGCCGGCGATGCAGGTCAGAGTGTCGCAATCACCGCCCAGGGAAACGGCGTTGCGGATCACATCCTCAAAATTTTCTCCTTCCAAAAAGGCGATGATGGCCTCCGGCACGGTTTCCTGGCAGGACTCCACATGGCGATACTGGGGGCGGATCTGATCGCAGGTCCGCTCCAGGTCATAGTCGAATTCCTCTTGGATGAAGGCTTTGATCTGCGCCTTGGAGTGGCCGGTGCGGCCCAGGAAAATGGCCGCGGCAGTGGCTTCCGCACCCTTGATGCCTTCTGGATGATTGTGGGTCACTTCGGCGGAGAGCCGGGCCATGCGGCGCACGGTCTCCAAATCGTCGAACAGCCAGGCCACGGAGGATACCCGCATGGCACTGCCGTTGCCGTAACTGGAGTAAGGCTCCGTATCCCCGGTCAGCAGCCACATGGCAAAACGGTCACCATAGCCGGCGGTGGGATACAGCCGCCCATATTTTTGCATGGACTTCACCAATCGCCTGCGCAGAGCCTCCTCATCCTCGGGTCCGTCGATGAAGGCTTCTGCCACCGCAATGGTCATCACTGTGTCGTCGGTAAAGGCCGAATGCCCCAAAAACAGCGGAAAATCCTTGCTCTTGTTGCCCCGATCAAAGTCATAGGGACTGCCGATCATATCCCCCAAAATCGCTCCGTACATCCGTCATACCTCGTTTTCTGTGATTTTCATGTCCATTGTATCACATTTTCCCTACTTGACCATCCTTCTTTTCACGGCAAGGCCGTGGATCAAAAATGGGTGTGTTGCAGCTATTTTGCAACACACCCATCCTGCATTTATGATACCGCCGATGTCTTCCGGCCCACCGACACCAGCCGGAGCAGACGGTAGAACCAGTAACACATGATCGTGAACAGAATGTCCAAAACCACAACGATCAGGACATACAGCACCTGGGTCAGTCCGTATCCCAGTACTGCCTGCAACGAAGTGCGAACCTGTTCCAAAGGCCCCACATTGCAGCTATAGAAGTTGTTGTAGTTGACCTTCAGGATCTGGGCGATGGGCGCGGAAACGGCGCAGTAACCCAAAATGAAGAGGCCCACCGCTTTGGGATCCTTCTTCGAGGGGGCGTCGTGCAGGTCCAGGGCCGGGATCAGCAGGAAGGCGAACATGACCAGATTGTGGAAAGTCACGGTGTGGAACGCCGTAAAGTCGGTGAAATACACATCCAGGCAGGCGCCGGAATAGATCAGCTCCGGATAAATGGCCGTCAGCAGGAAAATGGCGGCGCAGACGGCGGATGTAATGGCCCGGACCGTGGAGGCATATTGACCGTGGTAGAAGGCCATCAGCGGCATGGTAAACAGCGCCAGGGAGCAAAAGTGCAGGGGAATGGCGTACAGATCATAACCCCGGCTGAAGGAGACCGCCTGCTTGCCCACTTCCAGCAACAGCAGGATCACCGAGATGATCTGAAAGGGGATCATGCGGGTGTGATGGGGTTTTCCGCCCAGCAGCCGCCGCAGGACCACAGCAAAGATCACCATCAGGATCAACGCCGGCAGCAGCGTATACAGGTGATTTTGAGACCAAAGTACCATAAAAAGTCCTCTTCCTTCCATTTTTCGCTCCTATTATACCAAAATCCCACCCCCGGCGCAATCGACCAAATCTTAAGACCTTTTTAATTCTTTTGGAGATCCTTCCGCAATATAGAAAAGCTGCCGGGACATTTGCCCCGGCAGCTTTGAGGTTTATTTACTTCTGCAGGAATTCCAGATCGGTCTTGGCCTCGTTGTACAGATCGGTATAGTATTCGTATACTTCCTTGCCGCCCAACGCTTCCCAATTAGCCCGGAACTGGGCCCAGGTCTCATCGTTGGAGGGGATCTTGCCCACGATCATGTCGGAAATGGTGGAGATGGCCAGATTCCGTGCATCGCCGGCCTTGGTGCCGATGTCGGTGGGCAGAGTCACCTGGAAATACTTGGTCACATCCAGATGGCAGTTCTGCAGGATCTCCTGAGTGTTGCAGGAGTCATAGGCCCGGGAGGACTCGGCGGGACGGGTGTGGTAGGTGTACTTGAGCTGCAGCTCGGTGTAGGTGTTGACGCCGAAGAAGCCCATCAGATCGTTGTAAGTATTGACGGTGTCGGCCTTTTCGCTTTCGGGCAGGCTCAGGATCTCCTTGCCGGTCTCGGGATCGGTGCTGCGGGTGTAGGTCAGACCTTCCACGCCGTAAAGGACCAGGTCAGAGTTCTCCTGATTGTTGTAGTACCATGCGAAGAACTGGAAAGCCTTCTCGGTGTTGCGGCCGGTGGCGGGGAAGGCGATGATGTCCGTGCCGAAGCCGGAGGAATAATATGTCTGGGTGTCGCTGGCGAAGGGGATGCTCCATTGCATGTTCAGGTTGTTCTGGGTGTTGTAGGAATTCATGATAGAGTATTCCAGTTGATATACGTTGGCCACATGGATACCCACGATGTTCTGAGCCAGCAGATTGTTGATGGTGTTCTCGTCGCCGTTGAGGACCAGATCGTCAATGTAACCCTTCTGATACCACTCTGCCATTTTCTCTACGAAATCGCGGTAGCCGGGATCAAAGTATTTGGACTGCACGTTGCCGTTTTCGTCCACATAGTCTCCGGGGTGCTCGGTGAACATTCCCAGGAAGACCTGCTCCAGAATATCCCGATGGCCGGCCATGGGCACCACGTTGCCGTTGGCGTTGATCTCATCGCTGTCCAGGATGGCCTGACACAGCGCTTCCAGCTCTGCCAGGGAGGTGGGCTTTTCCATGCCCAGCTTCTCCAGCCAGTCGCCCCGGAACCACATGCCGTAGGAGATGGGGAAGGAACAGGTGGGGACGCCGTAGACCTTGCCGTTGAGGGTGCATTCTGCCCAGGCCTGCTCCGGGATCAGATCCCACATCCAGGGAGCATACTGATCGATCAGCGGCTTCAGGTCTACCACAACGCCCTTTTCGGCGTAGGAGGCGATGGCGCCGTTGGAAGTACGCATGAAGTCATAAGCGGTCTTCTGCGCCAGGTCCAGGGCGAACATGGTCTCGTATTGATCGATATAGGAGGTCGGCGTTACCGTAATTTTGAAGCCCAGATCTTTTTCCAGCTTCTCATTGATGGCGTCTTCCACCTGCTGGCGGTACTTGTAATCGGATTCGATGGTGAAGCCGGGGAACAGAATGGCGATGTTTACATAGCCCTCTTTTTCCTCGGTTTTGGGGGTACAGCCGGAGAACAGACCCACCATGCCGACCAACATGACAGCAATGGCGATGTACGAGAGGATTCTTCTGGTTTTCATAATTTTACGCTCCTTTTCTTGTTTTTACAGTTCACCGTGCCCACCAAGGAACAGCACGGGGACATACATGGTGGTGGTGCGGCCGTCGATGGTCAGCTCCAGCACGCACCGGGCCGTCATCTGCGGACGCTCGGAAAGGAAGGTGAAGGTCAGCTCCTTGGCATCGGAGCCGTCCCGGAAACCGCCCAACTGCAGGAAGAAACGGCCTTCCTTCACGGGGGAAACGGTGATCCCCTCCGGCAGCAGCCAACGGAAATTCAACACATCCGCAGTTTTGTATTCGCTGCGGACCGTGATCTTCACCGTACGGGGCACCCCCTG
>SVLA01000152.1 GCA_015068175.1 Oscillospiraceae bacterium | reverse complement strand
GTGACGGAGACCGGCCCGGTGAAGATGGGCATGATCAAATCCGCCATGGGTATTGGTGCTTTGCTGTTGGATGGCATCGGTGATACCATCCGGGTGAGCCTGACCGATGATCCTGTCCGGGAGGTATATGCCGCCAAGGATATCCTGAAAGCGGCTCCTGCGGAAAGAGGGCGTGAACATCATTTCCTGCCCCACCTGCGGACGGACCCAGATCGACCTCATCGGCCTGGTGAACCGGGTGGATGCGGCTCTTAAAAACTGTGAAAAGCCCATCACCGTGGCGGTCATGGGCTGCATCGTCAATGGCCCCGGCGAAGCCCGGGAGGCGGATATCGGTATTGCCGGCGGCGATGGATTCGGCATGATCTTTGAAAAAGGCGTTCAGGTGGACAAGCTGCCCTATGATGCGCTGCTGCCGGCCCTTTTGAAGAGAATCGAACAAATGTGATCAATAGAGGACAAGGATGGGAGATGGTTTCATTTCCCATTTTTGGCCCTTATTATGCGGGGTACTTATGGATAAGCAAATTCCTTTTTTGAAAATGTTCCCGAATTATACACCGCCTGAGGAGCTGACGGACCTTCTTTCTCAGGCGGTGATCGTTGCTGCGGATCTGGACCCGGAAAACCGGAGTCTGACTGTGACCGTATACTGCGATTACTATATTCCCAACCGGATCCTCCAGGAGGTGTCCGGCGGGATCTGCCGCTGTTACCGGCTGAAAGCCTTGGAGCTGAAAGCTACCCATCCCCGGGAAGAGCTGCATAAAATGGAGACGGAAGAATTGCGGGATCTGTTTGTGGAGCAGAATTCCATGAACCGGGGTTCCCTGGCCGGCGCGATGTGGCAATGGGTGGATGAACATCTGACGGTACAACTGGTGGCCAACGGCAAGAAGGAGCTGGAGGAATGCGTTCCCGCTGTACGGCGGGCCTTGATGGAGCGTTTCGGCGTGGCTGTGGAGATTACCGTTGTGGCCGGTTCTGCGCTGGAAGGTCAGGAACTGATGGAAGTCATGGAGCGGCTTCGCCGGGACGCCATGATGGATATTACCGTTCCGCAGTTCACCCAGAAAAAGAAAGAGGCGGCGCCGCCGCCCAGCGAGGCGTTCTACGGCAAGGTGTTTCGGGTGACGCCTACCCCCATGAAGGACCTGAATCTGGACATGGGCAGCGTCTGCGTGGAGGGCCGGGTCTTTGCGGTGGACCACAAGGAACTGAAGAAGCGCAACGCCTGGGTCATCACTTTTGACATGACGGACAACACCGGTTCCGTGCGGATCAACCGCTTCATGGAGGCGGGGGAGGCCAAGCCGATCCTGGACAATGTAAAAGTGGGCAAGGTACTGAAGGTCCAGGGAAAGCTGGAACTGAACCGCTACGATAACGAAATGGTCCTCAAGCCTTTTGCCATGATGAACGGATCTATGCCCAAGCGGCTGGATCTGGCCCAGGGGCAGAAGCGCGTGGAGCTGCACCTGCATACGGCCATGTCCAACATGGACGCGCTGACGGATACCAAAGCCGCCATCAAGCAGGCGGCGGCCTGGGGCCATAAGGCCATCGCCATCACGGACCACGGCTGCTGTCAGGCATTTACCGATGCTCTCCATACGGTGGAGGATTGGAAGGGTGCCCCCAAGGTGGCCGGCACCGATGAGACCATCAAGATCCTTTACGGCTGCGAGGGCTACTATGTCAACGATGTGGATGACCGTATCGTGGTCCACGGCACCAGGCAGATGGCTTTTGATGAAGAATTTGTGGCCTTTGACCTGGAGACTACGGGCCTTTCGTCCAGGAACGATGAGATCATTGAGATCGGTGCGGTGATCTTCAAAAACGGTCAGGAATTGGATCGATTCCAGACCTTTGTGGATCCCGGCCGCAAGCTGGACAAGAAGATCGTGGAGCTGACGGGCATCAGCGATGAAATGCTGGTGGGAGCGCCGGGGATCCGGGAAGTGCTGCCCAAATTCCTGGAGTTCGTGGGAGATCGGGTGCTGGTGGCACACAATTCCGACTTTGACACGGGATTCATCCGGGCGGCCTGCCAGAAGCTGGGCTATGAATATAACTATACCGCGGCGGATACCTTGATCCTTTCTCAAAATCTGCTGCCGCAACTGAATAAATTTAAGCTGGATATTGTGGCCAATGCCCTGAGTCTGCCGGAATTCAATCACCACAGGGCGGCGGATGATGCCCATATCTGCGGCCTGATCATGGCCCGGCTGATGAAGATGATGGAGGAGGACCATGATATCCACACGCTCCAGGATGTGAATCCGGCCATGACCGGTCTGCGGTCCAAGGGCCGCATTGGTGACCGGCATGCACGGCATATCATCCTTTTTGCCAAGAATCAGCTTGGCCTGCGGAATCTGTATCACTTGATCTCCGATGCCAATCTGAAATACTTCAAGCGGATGCCCCGGATCCCCAAATCGGAACTGATGGCCCTGCGGGAAGGCTTGATCATCGGCTCCGCCTGCGAAGCCGGCGAACTGTTCCAGGCCATTTTGGATCACAAGAGCGAAGATGAGCTGAAGCGCATCGCGTCTTTCTATGATTTCCTGGAGATCCAGCCTTTGGCCAATAACCGCTTCATGCTGGCCAATGAGAAATTTGAGGCCAAGACCGACGAGGATCTGCGCAATTACAACCGCACCATCGTCCGCCTGGGTGCGGAACTGGGCAAACCGGTGGTGGCCACCGGCGACGTCCACTTCCTGAATCCCGAGGATGAGATCTTCCGCCACATCCTCCTGGCCACCAAGGGATTTGAGGATGCGGATAAGGAGATGCCGCTGTATTTCCGCACCACCGATGATATGCTCCGGGAATTCGCCTATCTGGGTGAGGAGAAGGCATATGAGGTGGTGGTGACCAATCCCAATATGATCGCGGATATGTGCGAGACTTTGCGGCCGGTGCCCCACAATCTGTTTGCCCCCAAGATCGAAAATTCCGTGGAAGACCTGAAAAGTTTGGTGTACGGGAAATTACATCGGCTTTACGGTGAAAATCCGCCGGAATTGTTTGTAAAACGTGTTGAAACGGAACTGAACGATATTATCACCTGCCACTATGACGTGATCTACATGTCTGCCCAGAAACTGGTGCAGAACTCCCTGGAGAACGGCTATCTGGTGGGTTCCCGTGGTTCCGTGGGTTCGTCCATTGTGGCCTATATGTCCGGCATCACGGAAGTGAACAGCTTCCCGCCCCATTACCGCTGTCCCAATCCCGATTGCAAGCACACCATTCTGGATGTGCCCAAGGGATTCAACTGCGGCGCGGACCTGCCGGACGCCGATTGTCCCATTTGCGGCACCCGTTTGGAGAAGGACGGCTTCAACATTCCATTCGAGACCTTCCTTGGTTTCGGCGGTGACAAGGTGCCGGATATCGACCTGAACTTCTCCGGCGAATATCAGGCGGAGGCCCATAAATACTGTATTTCCATGTTCGGCGCGTCCCATGTGTTCCGGGCAGGTACCATCGGCACCGTGGCTGAGAAAACGGCCTTCGGTTATGTGAAGAAGTACCTGGACGAACGGGGCATGAAGGCTTCCAAGGCGGAAGAGGCCCGTCTGGCATCGGGCTGCGTAGGCGTCCGCCGCACCACGGGCCAGCATCCCGGCGGCCTGGTGGTCATCCCCCAGGAAAATGAGATCTGGGATTTCTGCCCGGTGCAGCACCCGGCGGATGACCCCAAGAGCGACCAGATCACCACCCATTTCGAATACCACTCCATGGAAGAAAACCTGCTGAAGCTGGATATGCTGGGGCACGATGACCCCACTATGATCCGTATGATGGAGGATATGACCGGGGTGGATGCCAAGACCATTCCTCTGGACGACAAGAATACCATGTCCATCTTTACTTCCTCGAAGGTGCTGGGGTATGAAAACGATCCGCTGCTTGGTCCCACCGGCGCCGTTGCTGTGCCGGAATTCAACACCCGGTTTACCCGTGGCGTGCTGCTGGATACCATGCCCACCAAGTTTGATTTCCTGGTGCGGATCTCCGGCTATACCCACGGCACCGACGTGTGGCTGGGCAATGCCCGGGATCTGATCACCTCCAAGACCGCCACGGTGGACGGCACCATCGGCTGTCGTGACGATATTATGATCTACCTGATCTCCTGCGGATTGCCGGAGAAACGGGCCTTTAAGATCATGGAGTCGGTCCGAAAGGGCAAGGGCCTCCCCGAAGGGGCGGAGCAGGAGATGATCGACGCCGGTGTACCGGATTGGTATATCGGTTCCTGCAAGAAGATCAAGTATCTGTTCCCCAAGGCTCATGCGGTGGCTTACGTTATGATGGCCTTCCGCATTGCCTGGTTCAAGGTTTATCACCCGCT
>SVLA01000151.1 GCA_015068175.1 Oscillospiraceae bacterium | reverse complement strand
TTCTTGGAGGTTTCGATGGCCCGCTCAATGGGCAGACCGTGGTTGTCCCAGCCGGGGACATAGGGGGTGTAGTGACCGGTCATGGCCTTGCTGCGGACGATGAAATCCTTCAAGGTCTTGTTCAGGGCGTGACCCATGTGGATGTAGCCGTTACTGAAGGGAGGGCCGTCATGCAGAATAAAGGGGGGCTTGCCGGTGTTTTTCTCCAGCAGGGCGTTGTACAGATCCAGTTCCTGCCAGGCGGACAGCATGCCGGGTTCCCGGGCAGGCAGACCGGCCTTCATGGGAAAGTCGGTTTTCGGGGTGATGATGGTGTTTTTGTATTCCATGGGAAGTTACCTCCGTTGTGATATCAATATCGTAGGGGCGATTCACGAATCGCCCGTTTTCAAATGATTTCGAGCATGCGTAAAATGGCAGATGCGATTTGCAGCACAGCCAGAAAACCGGTGCAAATGCCAATCCAGGTTAATCGTTGGGTCATGTATTTTGTGCGATCTTCACCGATGATTTCATCTTCCGGGATGGACTTGAATTTACGCCAAATCTGCCACAGAAGAACGCCAATGAACAGCAGAACTGTGATCTGCGCGGCGATCAGTGTTGTCTGCATGCTATACCCCCCTTTTGCGGGCGATTCGTGAATCGCCCCTACGAAATAAAAGCGCCTTTGTCCCTTTCATACAAGAGACAAAGGCGCATTTACCTCTGCGGTACCACTCTCATTCCGCCTTTGGGGCGGCACTCGATCCCGCTTTATCGGGCGGACCCGGTACAGCCTACGCACCCAAAAGGGCTTCGGTGTACAGCTCGGAGGGGATACCGCCTGGGTCTTGTTACTGCCTCGCACCGTGCGGCAGCTCTCTGGAAACAATTCATCAGGCGACGTGTCCTCGTCACAGCCATGTGTATTTACTTATTCTCGTCCTCTTCGTCGTTGTCCCGCTTCTTGGTGGGGTCGTAGTTCCGACCGAACTTCAGAGGGGTGTTGCCGAAGCGGCTGGTGGTGGAGCTGTTGGCTGCGGGCTTGGGCTCCGGATTGGGATGGACCTGCTCGGTGGTGCCCACAATGGCTTCCACGTTGTGAGAGATCTCATCGGCCACGGCGTCCGCAGGATCCACGGGAGGCACGGGATTATCCGGCTCGGAATCGTAATCATAGACACCGCTGGCGGCTGCAGGCTTGGGGGCGGGCCGGTTTGCTTCCTTGATCCGCTCCAGAGCCTGGACGCAGTTATTGAGCTGTGCCTGCAGCTCCTCGATCTTGGCGGCGGCCAAACGGCGGGCTTCCTCCACCCGCTCATTTTCTTCCGCGATCAGGACGGTGGTGTTCTTTGCGTTTTCGGCGGCGGCCGCGTTGGCGTTGTTGAGCATCAGCTTGCACTTTTCTTCCGCTTCCCGCACCATCTTGTCGCAGGTCTTCTGGGCGTTGACGAGGGCATCCTTCATGGAAGCCTCATTCTGCCGGTATTCCTCCAGCTTGCTCACCAGCACCCGCATCTTGCTCTTCAGCAGGGCGTTCTCTTTGTAAAGGGTGATGTAATCTTCTACCAGCGGCTCCAGGACTTCGTCTACATCGTCCTTCACATAGCCGCCGAAGGTGGCGGTGCCGAAAGAAATCTTTTCAATATCCTGAGGTGTAAACATATCTTATCCTTTCCGCGATCAGATCAGACGTAGCTGTCCGTCTCGCTGGGCAGATTTTCCAGATCACCCACCACATCCATGTTGTGGGGGCAGAACAGATAGGTGGACTGGGCCACCTTCTTCACCTTGCCGTCCACGGCATAGGCGCAGCCGGACAGGAAGTCCACGACCCGGCGGGCCATAGCCTTGTCCACGTTCTCCATGTTCACGATGACGGCCCGGCGGTTGCGCAGGTCGTCCGCGGCCTTGGAAGTATCGTTGAAGGTGGTGGGGTGGAACAAAACCACTTCCTGCTTATTGCTCATGGTCACCACCTGGCCGCTGAAGCCGGTGGCAGCCGGTGCCGGAGCGGGTTCCCGGTCCGTGGCCGGTGCGCCAAATGCGGGGCCGCGGCGGCGGGCGGGACGGTCCTGGGGTTCGTCAAAACCCTCGTCGCCCTCGTCCTCATCGTATTCATCATCAAAATCATCTTCAGCATAAGGCTGAGTGAATTTCTTCATGCTATCCCAAAAGCCCATATAAAAATCCTCCTTGTTCTGTTGATCATTGCTGTTGAGGTTTGGTATACATTCTTGCACCGAAGATGGCGGTGCCGACCCGGATCATGGTACTGCCGTAACGGATGGCATCGGCAAAATCATCCGACATTCCCATGGACAGAGTATCGATACATACATTATCGCTTTTTTTTGCCGTTATGTCAACAGAAAGGTTATACATTTCTTGAAAAAATTTGACATTATCTCCCGATTTTTCGGATTTTGGGGGGATCGCCATGAGGCCCCGGAGCCGCAGATGGGGCCAAACCGGGAATTTTTCCACGATCCCGGGAATTTCCCCCGGTGCAAAGCCGCTCTTGCTTTCCTCACCGCCGATGTTCACCTCCAGCAGGACGTCCTGCCGGATGCCCTGGCGGGCCGCTTCTTTGGCGATGGCTTCCAGAAGCCGCAGGCTGTCCACACTCTGGATCAGGTCCACCTTGCCCACCACCTGCCGCACTTTGTTGGTCTGCAGATGGCCGATAAAGTCCACCGGCGCCCCGGCGTAGGCATCCTCCGCCTGCTTGGCGGTCAGTTCCTGGACCCGGTTTTCGCCGCAGCGGTCCACGCCTCCGGCGATGGCCGCCCGCACGGCCTGGGCATCGTTCATTTTGGTGGCGGCGCAGAGCTGGACCGTCTTCGGATCCCGGCCCGCTGCCAAAGCCGCCGCTTCCATTTCCGCCCGGATACGGCGGATATTGTCCTGAATAGCCATGATCTCTCTTCTTTCTTCCAGTAATAAACCGTGGCTCCGTCCAAAACAAAAAGCGACGCAGCCGAAGCTCCGTCGCTTTTGCGCCCTTATGGGTTGGGTGCGGATCGAATGGGCCGCATGGGTGCCAGGGTGGAGATGGCATGCTTGTAGATCATCTGCTGCTTGCCGTCGCTCACCAGCACCACCACGAAGCTGTCATGACCCGTAATGATCCCCCGGAGCTGGAATCCGTTCATCAGAAACAGCGTCACGGGGACCTTGTCCCGGCGGCATTCCGACAATACGGCTTCCTGTAAATTGATCGCCTCTGACATAAGTATACCTTCTTTCTTTGGGATACTCACATCATAGCATGATTCACTTGTCGTTTTCTTGCAGAACCTGTCGGGCCATGGCAAGAATTTCTTCGTTTTCCATGCCCGGCCGTCGGGTCAGCCAATGCATATTTTTGTTCCGCCGGAACCAGGTCAATTGCCGCTTGGCATACCGCCGGGAACCTTTCTGCACTTCCTCCACCGCGCTGGCCATGGAGGAGCGGCCCGCCAGGGCACTGACAAATTCCTTGTAGCCGATGGCCTGCATGGCCGTGGCATCCTCCGGGATCCCTTCGGCCAGTAATCGGCGGATCTCATCCAAAAGGCCCATTTCCAGCATGATCTCCACCCGCCGGTCGATGCGGCCGTAAAGCTCTGCCCGGTCCGCAAAATCCAATCCCAGCCAAACCGGCGCATACCGGGGCGGCTGAGCCTGGGTCCGCAGATCGTGGGCGGTGATGGTCTCGCCGGTCTCGTAATACACTTCCAGGGCCCGGATGATCCGCCGGGGATTGCCCTGGGACCGGTCCGCCGCCGCGGGATCGATGGCTTTCAGCTCCGACAGCAGGGGATCCAAACCCTCTGCCGTCAGCCGTGCCTCCAGTTTTTCCCGATGGCCGGTGGCGGGGCAGGGGGCGAAATCGCCGCCCCGGATCAGGCTGTCCATATACAGTCCCGTGCCGCCGGCGATGATGGCGGTCTTGCCCCGGGCCAGGATGTCATCCACAATAGGGGTGGCCATCCGGCAGTACCGGCTGACGGAAAAGTCTTCCCCAGGCTCGCAAATATCGATCATGTGGTGGGGAATGCCCTGCATTTCCTCCACCGTAGGTTTGGCGGTGCCGATGTCCATGCGGCGGTAGATCTGCATAGAATCGCAGGATACCACTTCGCCGCCGGTGCGTTTGGCGATCTCCACCGCCAGGGCCGTCTTGCCGGAGGCTGTAGGGCCCGCGATGCAGATGATATTGTTCATGGGCCGAAGCCTCCTTCAAATTTCCGTTTATCGCGTTGGTAAGCCCCCCTTGGGGGGGATGCCTTGAAAGTGCCGATTTAGGTCCGCTTAAACTGCTTTTCCAGTTGCTTTTTGCTCAGGGTGATGCAGATGGGACGGCCATGGGGGCAGTATTTCAGATCCTCGTTGGCCATGACGGTTTGGACCAGGGCCAGCAGTTCCTTTTCGTCGTTGACCCAGCCGGCCTTGATGGCGGCCTTGCAGGCCACGGTGTGCAGGATC
>SVLA01000150.1 GCA_015068175.1 Oscillospiraceae bacterium | reverse complement strand
ACTATAATGGGGAGCTTTTTTCTTGTCTACTTTACTCCTCGCTAGAAGCTATTTTTTTGCCACCGGCAGAGCCGGTGGTTAACTTTGGTCAACCAAAATACACCGGGATGCGCTTGCATCCCGGTGTTGCGTTTATTCACATTTTGTGCGGATATAGGGCCCCACTTCCGATTGCGGGATCCCCAGGGCAATGGAAAACTCCCCGTCGATCAGCCGCATGGCATCCCGCATGAAGATCTCATCGCATTGATGGAATTTCTTCCCCCGGGCCGCCTGCTCCTGCTTATGGCGCTCCAGGGAGCAGATCATCTGCAGCAGGGCCACCCGATCCCCGCCGGCCAGCAGTTCCCGGTAATATTGCTTCCGGGCATTCTCCTCCGGGATCCAGTAATGCTCCCGGATCCGGTCCGACAGCAGGAGAGCATCCACCTCCGCCTTCTTCAGAACAGGGCGCAGTTTGGCCAGGGCATTGGGATTCCCGACCGGCACCAGGAAGGTGCTGCCCCGCTGTCCCGCAGGCTCCAGCACAAGGTATTCCGCTTTTTTCCGATCCACCGTCCGGGTCTGACGCTCCACGATCTGACAGACACCATGGACACCGTAGACCACCAATTGCCCGATCTCGTACATCTTTTCCGCCCCATTTCCGGAAAATTTCCCGATTTTTTATATTATATCACGGCGCTTCCGGCATTTCCAATTGGCAAAATACCAAATTTTTCCCCTGGATGGGGGCAAAAAATTGCCCGAAATCGTTTTTTTGCTCAAAAATGCAAGTGGACCCCATATTCCCGCAGCCAGATGTGGATCTGAAGCAGGTAACAAATGGTCTGGGGCACCTTCATCAGTTGCCCGTACCAGGGCCAGGCATACTCCGCCGACAGCAAAGCCCGGGCCGTATCCTGAGCCACCAGGCCCCACAGAGGCGCACCGGGATCTGCCAGCAATTCCTCCAGTTGCCGGCTCACCAGCTCCAGATACTTCGGATCGTGGGTCTTGGGATAGGGACTCTTTTTCCGCCAAAGGATTTCCTCCGGCAGCACCCCGGCCATGGCCTGCCGCAGCAGGCCCTTCTCCTGACCCCGGTAGTCCTTGAATTCCCAGGGAACGCCGTAAAGGTACTCCGCGATCCGGTGATCGCAAAAAGGCACCCGTACTTCCAGGGCCGAATACATGCTCATCCGATCCTTCCGGTCCAGCAGCGTTTGCATGAACCAGCGCATATTCAGGTTCACCATTTCCTTCATCCGCCGCTCCTGAGCCGAGGTCCCCGGTAAAATGTCACTTTCCCTGCAGGTTCGCTCATACCGGGCCCGGACATAGTCCTCGCAGCGCATTTTCTGCCGCAATTCCTGCCGGATCATGGACCGCCGCAGCAGCCCATTCTGTGCCCAGGGAAATCCCGCCAGGGCCCGCACCTCCGGGTCCCGGTACCAGGGATATCCCCCGAAGATCTCATCGGCGCACTCCCCGGAGATGGCCACCGTGACGTGCTGCCGGATCTGCCGACAGAACTGCAGCAGGGAAATGTCCACATCCGCCATTCCCGGCAGATCCCGGGCCCGGACCGAATCCGTCAGCCCCGCCATCAGATCCTCCGGGGTCAGTACGCACCAATGATGCCGGGTATCCAGCACCTCCTGCATACGGCGAATGTAATGGCCGTCGGAATTTGGCTGAAACTTACTGGGCACAAAATAACGGTCATTGTTGGCGTAATCCAGGGAAAAAGTCTGTAATTGGGGTATTTCTCCGGTGCAAATGGCCGTGATCAGGCTGGAATCCAACCCGCCGGATAAGAAGGTCCCCACCGGCACGTCGGACACGGTCTGCCGCCGGATGGCATCGGTCACCAAAAACCGCACCTGCTCCGCCGTTTCTTCAAAGCTCTCCCGATGCTCCCGGTCCGTCAATTTCCAGTACCGATGGGTCCGCAGCCGACCTTCTTCATAAAAGCCGCAGCACCCCGGCTCCAACTCTTCCACATCCCGGAAAACGCCGCATCCGGGACTGCGGCCGGGCCCCAGCATCAGGATCTCCGCCGCCCCCTGGGCATCCAGCACCGCTTCCACCGTGGGATACGCCAGCACCGTCTTGATTTCCGACCCAAAGATCAGGCCGCCGTCATGGCACTTGAAAAACAAGGGTTTGACCCCCATCCGGTCCCGGGCCAAAAACAGCCGCCGATCATGGTCCTCCCAAACCCCAAAGGCAAAAATGCCGTTGAGCTTCTCCAAACACGCCGGGCCCCATTGGACATAGGCGCGGAGCAGCACCTCCGTATCGGAGCGGCCCGTAAATTCATGGCCCAGATCCTCCAGTTCTCTGCGCAGTTCCGGGGTATTGTACAGCTCCCCGTTGTAGGTCAGCACATACCGTTCCTTCCCCCGGCGCAGCACCATAGGCTGGGCGCCGCCGGCGGGATCGATCACCGCCAGCCGGGTATGGAGCAGGCAGCATCCCTTCCCCTCCCAGATCCCCTGCCCGTCCGGTCCCCGCCGCGCCATGGTCTCCAGCATTTTCTTTTGCACCTCCGGCCCCCAGGCCAGATCCAAGATCCCAGCGATCGCACACATACGGATCCTCCTTTCCATCTGGCTATTCTATGCGCCGGGGCGGCCAAAAGACCCTGAAAACAAAAAAGGAGCGCGCCGCTTTTCCGCGGTACGCTCCATTTTGCTTATTTATCCGCCGCAACGCTCCGGCGAACCAGGGCCCGGCGCAGTTTGGCCTGGGCCAAACGGACATCCGTTTTCTTGGCATCCTTGTTGTTCAGCACGCTGTTGGCCTCGGCGTAGGACTCCTCCACCCAACCGGTGTTGATGTCCTCGGCCCACTCAAATGTGGTGGGCACCAGGGTCACCTTGCCGTCGGACACCGACAGCATCCCGCCGATGCAGGCACCGTAGCGCTTCACGCCGTCGATGATCACCGTGGCCCGGCCCATGCCCAGGGCCGCCACACAATCCACATGACCCGCCAGGATGCCCAGGTCGCCGCAGGTGGTGCGGACGATCAGTTCCTCGGCCTTGCCGTCATACACCGGCCCGTAGGGGGTCACGATCCTCAGGGGGAAGCTGGTCATGCCTGCTCACCGCCCCGGAATTTGGCCACCACTTCGTCAATGGTGCCGGCATAGAGGAAGAAGGACTCGGGGATCTCGTCGTGCTTGCCCTCGATGATCTCCCGGAAGGAGCGGATGGTCTCCTTCAGAGGCACATAGCTGCCCTTGTAACCGGTGAACTGCTCTGCCACATGGAAGGGCTGACTCAGGAAACGCTGCACCTTCCGGGCCCGGTTCACCGTCAGCTTGTCCTCTTCGGACAGCTCGTCCATACCCATGATGGCGATGATGTCCTGCAGTTCCTTATACCGCTGCAGGATGTTCTGCACGGCACGGGCGGTCTCGTAATGCTCCCGGCCCACCACTTCCGGAGAAAGGATCCGGGAAGTGGAATCCAAGGGATCCACGGCGGGGTAAATGCCCAGGGAGGCGATGCCGCGGTCCAGAACCGTGGTGGCGTCCAGGTGGGCGAAGGTGGTGGCAGGGGCAGGGTCCGTCAGGTCGTCCGCCGGCACATAGACCGCCTGGACGGAAGTGATGGAGCCGTTCTTGGTGGACGTGATCCGCTCCTGCAGCGCGCCCATCTCCGTAGCCAGGGTGGGCTGATAGCCAACCGCAGAGGGCATACGGCCCAGCAGCGCGGAAACCTCGGAACCGGCCTGGGTAAAGCGGAAAATGTTGTCGATAAACAGCAGCACGTCCTGATGCTTCACATCACGGAAGTACTCGGCCATGGTCAGGCCGCTGAGACCCACACGCATACGGGCTCCGGGAGGCTCGTTCATCTGACCGAAGACCATGGCGGTCTTGGAGATAACGCCGGACTCGGTCATTTCGTTATAAAGGTCGTTACCCTCACGGGTACGCTCGCCGACGCCGGTAAACACGGAATAACCGTTGTGGGCGGTGGCGATATTGTAGATCAGTTCCTGGATCAGCACGGTCTTACCGACGCCGGCGCCGCCGAACAGACCGATCTTACCGCCCTTGGCATAGGGGCAGATCAGGTCGATGACCTTGATGCCGGTCTCCAGGATCTCCGTGGCCGGCTCCTGCTCATCGTAAGCCGGTGCGCTGCGGTGGATGGGCCAGGTCTCCGCGGCCTCCACAGGTGCGCCGTTATCGATAGGCTGACCCAGCAGATTAAATACGCGGCCCAGGCATGCTTCGCCCACCGGCACCCGGATGGGAGAACCGGTGTCATATGCTTCGATGCCCCGGCGCAGACCGTCGGTGGAAGACATGGCAATGCAGCGCACCACATTGTCGCCGATGTGCTGAGCAACCTCCGCCACGATCACCCGATCCTCCAGCCGCACTTCGATGGCGGACAGAAGCTGGGGCAACTGTCCCTCGCCGAAGCGAATGTCCAGAACAGGGCCCATGACCTGGATCACCGTTCC
>SVLA01000149.1 GCA_015068175.1 Oscillospiraceae bacterium | reverse complement strand
CACCATTTACTGCGAAAAGGCCAGCCATAAGGGCATCATCATCGGCAAAGGCGGCGCCATGCTGAAGAAGATCTCTTCCCAGGCCCGGGCCGATTGTGAGAAGTTCATGGGCACCAAGGTGTATCTGACCACCTGGGTGAAGGTGAAGGAGAACTGGCGTGATTCTGATTTCCTGGTCCGCAATTTCGGATACAGCGAATAAGGCCAGGATTTCCCTGCACTAAAATCCCTCCAACTGCAAATGATAACAGCGGAGGGATGGATATGAACGCAAGGGATTACTGGAACATTTTCATGGAGACCGGCGCGCCGGAAGCATACCTTTCTTACACCAGGCTGATGCAAATGGAGGAGAAACATGTACCTGACGACCAAAGGACTGGTCCTGCGGGTAACGGATTACAATGACCGGGATGCCCTGCTGACTCTGCTGACATCGGAATACGGTAAACTGACGGTGAAGGCCCGGGGTCTGCGGCGGAAAAACTGCCCCATCGTGGCACCCTGCCAGCTTCTGGCATACGGGGAATTTACTCTGTTTGAGTACCGCGGGCAGTATACCATCAACGAGGCCCATTCCCTGGAACTGTTTTCCGCTTTGCGGCGGGATCTGGGGCGGCTGAGCCTGGGGACTTATTTTGCCCAGGTGGCCGAGACGGTCTCTCAGGAGGATCTGCCCAATCCGGAATTGCTGAGCCTCACCCTTAATTGTCTCCACGGTTTGGCCAAGCTGGGTCTGCCGGAGGTGAAAGTCAAGGCGGTGTTTGAGCTGCGGATCGCCTGTATCGCCGGTTATCAGCCGGATCTTTTCGGGTGCCATCATTGCGGAAGCCAGGATCCGGAGCTGTTTGATATTTCCGAGGGCGTTTTGGAGTGCGGCAACTGCCGCACCGCCGCCGGCGGCATACGGATGCCGGTGAACAGCGGGATCCTGGAAGCGATGCGCTATATTTGCCTTTGTGATCCCAGGAAGCTCTTTGCTTTTCAACTGGGGCAGGAAAATTTGGAGCAACTGTCCCATTTGACGGAGGCGTACTTAACCACACAGTTGGAGAGAGGCTTCTCTACGCTGGATTTTTATAAAAGTCTGCTGATTTGACTGAACCATACGGACCGTCGGGGACGCCGGTCCCTACGAATGATTTTAGGAGAATACCAATGTCTGAATTATATGAGAAGTCCCTGATCAAGCTGGAACTTGATCAGGTCCTTGGGCTGTTGGCGGAGTGCGCCGGCAGTGAATTGGGCAAGGAAAGCTGCCGCTTGCTGCGGCCTGTATCGGATCTTGAGGATGTCCAGGCGCTGCTGGCAGAGACCACGGCGGCGTCGGACCTTTGCACCCGGAAGGGAAATCCTTCCTTCGCGGGGGTGAAAGATGTTTCTGCCTCCCTGGAACGGGCAGAGCGGGGCGGTACATTGCAGCCGGTGGAGCTGCTGGCCATTGCAGGTGTTCTGCGCTGCACCCGGAATATCAAGGGCTATGTGGCCGAGGATGAGAGGGCCACGGTCCTGGATCCGCTGTTCGGGGCATTGACGGCCAATAAATATTTGGAGGACCGGATCTCCGGGGCCATTTTGTCCGAAGAGGAGATCGCAGACAATGCATCACCGGCCCTGGCGGATATCCGCCGCCATATGCGGATCCAGGCGGCCAAGGTCAAAGACGGCCTGCAGAAGATCATTTCTTCTCCGGCCTACAGCAAGTTCCTCCGGGAACCCATCATTACCATCCGGGATGGCCGGTATGTGGTGCCGGTGAAGAGCGAGCATAAGGGCGATGTGCCGGGCCTGGTCCATGACGTTTCCGCCACTGGTTCGACCTATTTTGTGGAGCCCATGTCGGCGGTGAATGCCAACAATGCCCTGCGGGAACTGGAGCTGAAAGAGAAAAAAGAGATCGAACGGATCCTGGCGGAGCTGTCTGCGGAGGCGGCGGTCCATCGGGAAGATATTACGGCCAATGTCCGGTATCTGGTGCGGCTGGATGTGATCTTCGCCAAGGCGAAGCTGGCCTACCGTATGCGGGCCTGGGCGCCGGAAATGAATGACAAGGGCCTGATAGAACTGCGTAATGCCCGGCATCCCCTCATCGATCCCAAGACGGTGGTGCCCATTTCTCTGCATTTGGGCCGGGATTTTGATTCCATGATCATTACGGGCCCCAACACCGGCGGCAAGACGGTGACGTTGAAGACCATCGGTTTGCTGACGCTGATGGCGGAGTGCGGTCTGCACATCCCGGCAGGGGACGGAAGCCGGCTGTCCACCTTTGACGCGATTTTGGCGGATATCGGTGACGAGCAATCCATTGCCCAGAGTTTGTCCACCTTCTCCAGCCATATGCGGACCATCGTGGATATCGTGGAAGAGTGTGACGACCGGACGCTGGTGCTGTTTGATGAGCTGGGCGCCGGTACGGACCCGGCAGAGGGTGCTGCCCTGGCGGTTGCACTGATCGAATTCTGCCGAAAAATGGGCAGCCGCGTGGTGGCCACCACCCATTATGCGGAACTGAAGCTGTATGCCATGCGGACGGCGGGGGTCATCAATGCCTCCTGCGAGTTCAATGTAGAGACTTTGCAGCCCACATACAAGTTGCTGATCGGCATTCCGGGCAAGTCCAATGCATTTGCCATTTCCCGGCGGCTGGGTCTGCCGGAGCATATCCTGAAGGAAGCCGATGACCTGGTAGGTCAGTCCGACAAGGATTTTGAAGATGTGCTGGCCCAATTGGAACAGCAGCGGCAGCAGATGGAAGCGGCCCGGGCGGAGGCGGAACGGCTGAAGCGGGAGACCGAACGGATCAAACAGCAGTCGGAAGAATATGCCGCGCAGCTTCAGAAGGAAAAGGATAAAGCCATGGAGGCGGCCCGGAAAGAGGCACAGCGGATCATCGATGAGGCCCGGGCGGCAGCCAACCTGGCCATGGAAGAATTGAAGGCCCTGCGGAAGCAATTGGAAAATGCCAACGTGGAGGGATATAATCAGCGGCAGGCGGAGGTCCGCCGCAGTCTGAACGAAGCGGAGGCGGCCCTGAAAGCCGACCGGAAGGCCCCGGAGCGGCCAAAACCCCGGCGGGAGATCCTGGTGGGCGATACGGTGGAACTGCTGAAACTGGGCACCAAGGCATCGGTCATTGCCATCAACAAGGACGGCACTTATACCCTCCAGGCGGGTATTCTGAAGATGAATGCCAAGGCGGATGAGATCTATCTGCTGGAAAATGAGAACCCTTATAAGGACAAGCCGGTCCGGCCCAAGCATTCCGGCCGGGAGATGAAGCTGGAGGCCCATGCCACGGAGGTGGACCTGCGGGGCATGGATACGGTGGAGGCCGTCTGCGCTCTGAGTCTGTTTCTGGACAGCGCCATGCGGTCCAAGGTCAAGGCGGTGCGGATCATTCACGGCAAGGGTACCGGTGTCCTGCGCGCGGCAGTTCATCAGGAATTGAAGAAAAATAAGTTCATCAAATCCTTCCGCCTGGGTGTTTACGGCGAAGGTGAGGACGGCGTGACCATTGCGGAGTTCAAATAAGGCATTAAACCGCTACTAAAATACTGGTTGACTTTTATTCGTATATTGAGTATCATTAAGTAACGGTGTGGGATTTTCCTGTGCCGACGAGAAGGAGTGGGTTATCATGTACAATAAGGAAGTTTTGGTTCGCTGTGAATCCGGCCTGCATAACCGTCAGGCTACTTACTTTGTCCAGAAGGCCAATGAGTTCGAATCCAGTGTCTGGATCGAGTCCGGCAGCCGGAAGATGAACGCAAAGAGCCTGCTTGGCATCATGTCCCTGGGAATCGTGACCGGATCCGTTGTGACGCTGTCTGCCGTTGGGTCTGACGCCGAGGCGGCTGTGAATGCCCTGGAAGTTCTGCTGCAGCGGGACGTATATTGATCGCTCATGCGCAACACCGCCCCAATGCCCGACCGCGTTGGGGCGGCTTTTTTAGGAAAGTGTGGACCCGATGACATTTGAGGAACTGAAAGACAAGGCTTTGTCGCTGCCTTATGAGCCCGGTGTGTATATTATGCGGGATAAGACGAATACCGTCATTTATGTGGGCAAGGCAAAAAAACTGAAGAATCGGGTCAGCCAGTATTTTCAGGATACCGGATCCCATACCCCAAAGACCCGGATGATGGTGTCGAAGATCCATCATTTTGATACCATCGTGGCCGCGTCGGAATTTGAGGCGTTGGTGCTGGAATGCAGCCTGATCAAGCGGTATCTGCCGAAGTACAACATCCTTTTGAAGGATGACAAGGGTTATCCCTATCTGCGGCTGGACCCCAGGGAGAGCTATCCCCGGATCACCATGGTCAGCAAGATCGCTGATGACGGAGCGTCCTATTACGGTCCCTACGGCAGCCGGGGCGTCACCGGCGCCGTACTGGAGACCATCAGCCGAACTCTGAAACTGCCCGATTGCAGCCGGCAGTTCCCCAGGGATGTGGGGAAGGACCGGCCCTGTCTCCATTATCATATGAATAATTGCGCCGGTTGGTGTCAGGCAAGCCGGACGGCGGAGGAATACAGCCAGGGACATATCGACGGCTTCCAAAACATCCCCGTAGATGAGCTGCGGGAGCGGATCGGTGAGATCGA
>SVLA01000148.1 GCA_015068175.1 Oscillospiraceae bacterium | reverse complement strand
CCTCCACTTCAAAGCGAACGCCGAACTTTTCTTCAATGATATCCCAAACAGCCAGATCGGCATAGTCTTCCACTTCGCTCTCCAGGAAGGCCGCACGGATGACGATCACGTCATCATCGCCGCCGCTGGTAGGCTCCGTAGTACCGGGATTGCAGCCGGCCAGGATCGACATTGCCATAATCATCACCAGGATGATCGCAAAAACTCTTTTCATATTTACCTCCTCTTAATACACAAGATCTCTGAAATCTTTGATCCTGTGGAATGACAAGATGTCATTGTCGTGGGACGAGTTGCAGTCCGCAGTACCGCAGCGGGTCACCACCAGGATATCGTCCCCATCCACGCAGATGTAGGGATAGGAACGGCTCTCCTTTTCCGTCTCACCTTCGGAGATCATGCCGGCAAACTCCCAATTCAGGGCGTCCTTGCTGAACCACAGGGCCAGCCGGTCACGCTCGTGCATGGGATGACCCTGCTGATCGCCGTTGGCATACTGCCGGTCGATGATACTGTTGTGACACAGATTGGACGCCAGCCAGTAAAGACCGGACTCCTCATCGTAGAGCATGGAGAACTTGTCGTTGCCGCCGGGCAGGGCCACCAGCAGCTGCATATTGCCGGACTCCGCCTCCACCGCGGAAGCCGTCATGGTACCGTCCGCATTTTCCGTGATCTTCAGCAGGCCCGCATAGCCGGCGCGGCCGGCCGTCAGTCTGGAGTACACATAGAACGTACTCATGGTGGGGTCGTACCAGGGATGCTCCGGATCATAGATCTGGAACAGATTGCCCTCCAGCCATCGGATATCAGCGGAAGGATTCTCTGTCATGATACCGGTATAGTCCAGATCCTCCCGGCGGGCATCTTTGACGATCTCCATCAGAGACAGCTCCTGGGAGAAAGACCAGTTCTCCGCCTTGGTCAGATCCGTACCGCTCTTGGCCCGGATCAGGATCGGCGCCAGGGAGCCGTTCACGCTCAGCTCCATGGTCATGTACAGACAGTCGCCCTTGCGGATGATGCCGGTGGGCGCGGAGTGCCAGCTCCGCCGGTCGATGACGGAACCCTCGGACCAGGTCAGACCATCATCTTCGGACACCGCCACATTCAGCATGCCCGCATCGGCCCGATAGATCAAATAGACCTTGCCGCCATCCTCAAACACCCGGGCAAACAGACCCGGCCGCTCCAGGCTGTAATTCCAGGTCTTACCCTCATCATCGGAATAAGCCACCACCACATGCTGACCGATCCAGTTGGGATTTTCCTCGTAACCGTAAGGGATCCGGTCGTTGACATGATCGCCGTTCAGGTCAAAGGTGGCGATGAGCCGGCCGCTCTCCAGAGGCACCACAAAGGGGCTCATGGGATACAGATACAGCGGATCGTCGGACTTGTATACGATCTCGTATTCATCCGCCAGGAAGCCGGGATTGTAGGGACTCACCACTTCGTCCCCTTCTTCGGCACCGGTGACCTTGGTCACCGTGATCTGGCAGGTGGCCGCGATGCCGGAACCGTCACGGGTCCGGGCGGACACCGTTACTTTACCATATTTTTTCGCAGTTAGCAAGCCATTGGTCGTAATTGTTGCAACGGACTCATCATCCACGCTCCACACAACGCCTCTGTCCGTGGCGTTATAAGGACTCATGAACAGCTTCATCTGCATTTGGGTGCCGATGCCTTCGATCACGGAACCGCCCTGACCGCAAATAGCCAGTTCTTCCACCGGGATCAGATTCTTTCCGTCGGTGATGACCAGATCATCAAAGTAGAATTCGCAAGCCCGGCCATAGATGGCCAGATTTCTTGCGGAAGCAATGGTGGCATAATCATCGGTGCCGGTGAATTTGAATACCGGCTCCTGCCCGCCGTCCACATACAGCGTAATGGCCGCGCCGTCCAGGGCCAGCCGGAAGGAATGGGTGGTGCCGGCATTCATGCCTTCCACCTTCTTCTGGATCAGCGCCGTATCGTTGTTGTAAGTCAGAATCACGGAGCCATCCCGGAGCCAAAGCATATACCGGGTGCCAAACTTCTCACCCACATTCAGAAACACCGCCGGCTCACGGCCCTCGCCTTCGCCGTAGCGGCTCACTTCCGCCGTGAAGTAAATGTCGCACTTTTCCGGCAGCGTATACTTCAAAATGGCATACGCAGGCAGAGATCCGCTGAAGCCGTCCAGCAGCATGGCATCGTTGACCATGGTGGGCTTCTTGGTCGTATGGGAGGTATCGCCGAACTGCCAGTCATAGTGGGCAGAGTTGCCGGTGAAATAGTCGGCATAGAGGACGCCGTCGGACCCCTCCGCCTCCTGGGCGTTCAGTTGTTCCGTCACCAGATCCGTTTCCGGCAGCAGGAATGCCAGCGCCACCAGCACAATGGCGATCAGCGGGAAGATGGAAAGTTTCAATACTTTTTTCATATTTTTCTCGCTCCTTTCCTCAGTACACCAGGGCCGCATAGTCCTTCACCCGGACCAGCACGACCTGTTCGCCATTGCCTTCATTCTGCTGCAGCACGATCAGAAGATCCTTGCCGTCAAAACTCATGGTGGGATTTGCGTATGCGCCGCTGTCGGTCTTGGCCGCAAAACCGGCAAAGCACCAGTCATAGGCATTCATGCTGAACCACAGCGCCACACGGCCATCCTCATTGAGGTAGTTGGACGCCAGCCAATAAAGGCCGGTCTGCCCGTCGTAAACCATGCTGAACTTCCCGTTGCCGCCGGGCATGGGAACGAACATCAGCTTCTTGTTGGATTGGGGCGATAGCACCAGAGAAGGCACCAGCTGCCCCTTCAGATTTTCCTTCACCTTCAGCAGCACGGCATAGCCCTGAGCGCCTTCCTTGCCGGCGCTGCCGTGGAGATAGATGTAATAGGTGTTCATCTGGGCATCATACAGCGACTGGGTGTAATCGTAAACCTGGAACAGATTTCCGTCCGCCCAACCGGTGGTCTTGGGATCGCCGTAAGCATTGGGCACATCCACAAAGTTCACCAGATCCGCCGTTCCGACCTGCATCAATGTGCCGTAAGCCAGTTCCGTAGAGAACTGCCAGCTATTCCTGTCGGTCAGATCGGCATTCGTTTTCGCCCGCATCAAAATGGGCGACAGCGCCGCCTGACCAGAGAACCCGCCGTCCAGAGCCGCCTGACTTTCCACTTCCATGGTCAAGCTCACATAGCCGTTGCTGCAGACCGCCGCGGAGGGCATACCGCTCCAATTCCGTTCGTCCAGGACCGCCTTTTCGGACCAGGTGTTGCCCTGATCCTGGGAAACCCGGATCACCAGATGGCCTGTCGCGCTGTCCGCACCCATGAGGCATACCTGCCCGTCCACCTGGAACAACCGGCCGCTGCGCAGATCGCCGCTGAGGACCGTGGTCCAGGTCTGGCCGTCATCGTCGGATGCGGAAACGGTGCAGCCGCTTTCATTCTCCGCAAATACCAGGATCCGGCCGCTGTTCAGTACGCAGATCCCCGGCTTTCCGCCGGCCGCCACCTGGCTGATCTGCCCCAGCGCGTCGGGTCTGTTGGTGGAGATCACGGGATCTTCCTCCACATCCTCCGCCACACCGATGCGGACCTTGCAGGTGGCCGCGAGATTGGAGCCATCCCGGGTCCGGGCCGTCACCGTCACAGTGCCGTAGCCGGTGGCCGTCAGCAGTCCGTCCTGGGTAATGGTGGCGATCTGCTCATTGTCCACGGTCCAGACAAAGGACCGGTCCGTCGCATTGGAAGGATTCACAAAGGCCTGCATCTGCAGACTGTTCCCCAGACCGCAGATGGTGTCGGCACCGTCCTTGCCACGGATGGCGGTGTCCACCACGGGGATCAGATCCTTGCCGTTGGTGATCACCAGATTGTCAAAAACTGCCTCGCGGGCATAGGACAGCACGCCGAAATGCCGCGCTTCCATGAAACTCTCAAACTCGCCGCTGGCGTTGAACTTCAGGGCCGGTTCCTCCGCGCCGTCAATAAAGACCTGGATCTTGGCGCCATGAACGGCGATCCGCACGGCGTAAGCCCTGCCGGCGGTCAATTCCGCCACGCGCTTGACCACCACTTCCGTGATGCCGTTGTACCGCAGAAGCAGCCGTCCCTCCGCAAAGAGGATCTGATAGCGCTGCTGATAATCGCCATCCACGCAGAAGAACACGCCGGGGTCGCGGCTGTCGCCGCCCCGCTGGCGGATATCCAGGGTAAAATACAGATCAAACTGGTTGGGCAGTTCCTTGTCCAGCATGGCCGCGCAGGGCGCCGTACCGGAACCGGACAGCAGCAATCCGCCCTCCACCGTCTCCGGCGCAGAGATCTTGCTGTCCCAGCCCACCTTCCATTCCGGCTTGGCGGAATTGCCGGAGAACAGATCGGTGTAGATCACACCGTCCTCCCCTTCCGCAACATAGGATTGCTTGGTGGTGGATTGGGTGCAGGCCACCAATGCAGCCGCCGCCAACAGCAAGGCCATCAGCGCGCGCAGTTGTTTCCACGGATTCCCCTTCATGCGCTCGCCTCCTTACTTTTCTTTTTGCGTTTGCTGCTCTTCACAGCCTCCACAATAAACATGACCGCAGACAGTACCGTCGCCACGCCGGCGCCCAGGAGCATATACGGCACCCAGGGGCGGTCGCCGCCGCTGA
>SVLA01000147.1 GCA_015068175.1 Oscillospiraceae bacterium | reverse complement strand
CAAGGAAAGAGACGCAAATACATATCGAGGTTCGTCAAATTTGACCAGTTCTGTACTGGTCAAATTGTGGTCAAAATTTTCTGCAAAATAAAAAATTGTGCAGAATGATGAAAAAACGACCGCTTTCAAGGGTTTTAAGCCTCAAAAACGGTCTTTTTTTGGTCGAAGTGCGGAGACTCGAACTCCGTGCCTCCTGGTCCCAAACCAGGCGCTCTACCAGATGAGCTACACCTCGAAGGTGAAAAAACTTATAAAAATTGTAGTTCTCACAGAACTGGTCAAAATTGTGGTCAAACCACTTTTGCGGGGGTAGGTCAAACGGCAAATGCTCGTTTTTCCTCCGTTTTTCTCGCGTTTCCTCGCTTTTTTGAAGAGGGGATCGGGTAGCGACCTTTAGCTCCCAAACCAGGCGCCCTACCAACTGGGCCACACCCGGATATTGAATTAATGAAAAATGCTCGTTGTGGTCAAATATGTGGTCAAGGAAATTCTACCACAGTTTTGCGGAGCTTTCAACGGAAGTAATCAAGGGAATTTGCGAAGATAAAGGGAAGTATGCAACATTTCGGGAAGTCGAACCGTTTTAGTGTTCCAGCTCCCAAATCAAGCGCCCTACCAACTGGGCCACACCCGGATATTAAGTTTTTTGTAGAAAGAGCGCGAAAAAGAAGATTTCGCAGTTCTGGTCAAATATGTGGTCAAACCGAATTTGTGAGTTTTGCAAACTCCCAAATTCTCGCAAATGCTCCGTTTTCTCGCGTTTTCTCACTTTTGACATAGGGGAAGGGGGGGCTAACCACTAGCTCCCAAATCAGGTGCCCTACCAACTGGGCCACACCCGGAACTATTACAGCGCCTTTGCAGGCTCAGGGAAATTCTATCACAGATCCGGAAAAGTTGCAAGAGGAAAATGCGGCGATGCGGATACACAATGCGGATGTGCGCGTACTAAAATGCGGATGATGTCTGCGGCGAAGTTGCCTCTTGTCATGGGCAGGCGGATGGGGTATAATGAAAAAAACGGACCGGGAGGGATCAAAATGAAAAGAGGAATGGCGTGGGTCCTGTTGGCGGCCTTGGCGGTGCTGCTGGTGGGATGCCATACTTCCGACGGCGGCAAGGTCCATCAGCGGACCTACATCGGCGTTTTTGACACGGTACTGTATGTCAGCCGTTACACCGCGGATGGGACTTCTTTTCAAAATGAGGCAGACCGGATCTATGAGGAACTGGCGGAGTATCATCGGCTGTTTGATATTTACAACAATTATGACGGTGTGAACAACCTGAAGACCGTCAACGACCAAGCCGGCGTGGCGCCGGTGGAAGTGGATGGCCGGCTGATCGATCTGCTGCTGGATTGCAGGGAGTATTATGAAGCCACCGGCGGACGGGTGAATGTGGCCATGGGCAGCATGCTGGCGATCTGGCACAACGTCCGTTCCCAAAATATCAACGCGCCGGATAAAGCCTTTTTGCCTGACAGCGCCATGCTGGAAGAAGCGGCGGCGCATTGCGGTTGGGACGCCGTCGTGATCGACAAACAGAACAAGACCGTGTTTATCACGGATCCGGCCCAAAGTCTGGACGTGGGGGCTGTCGCCAAAGGCTGGGCGGTGCAGAAAGTGGCCGATGGGGCCGCTGAGGGCCTTTTGATCAGCCTGGGAGGCAATGTATGCGCCACGGGACCCAAAAATGAGGCCGGCGATGGCTGGACCATCGGCATCCAGGACCCGGACCGGGAAGGGGATTATCTGCGGAAGGTAGGATTGACCTGCGGCAGCGCCGTGACCAGCGGCGATTATCAGCGGTATTTCATGTTGGATGGGAAACGGTATCACCACATCATCGATCCGGACACTCGGATGCCGGCGGAATTGTGGCGGTCGGTCACCGTTCTTTGCGCCGATTCCGGCGTGGCGGATATGCTGTCCACGGCGTTGTTTTTGATGGACCGGGCCCAGGGTATGGCTCTGCTGGAAATATATAATGCGGAAGCCATGTGGCTGGATGGGGCAGGGAACTGCTATTACAGCGCCGGCTTTGAGGCGCGTCTGAAGAAGTAAACAAGGAACCGCCGGAAGGATCCTTCCGGCGGTGTATTTTATACGTTGAAGAGGAAGTTGACGATGTCGCCGTCCTTCATGATGTATTCCTTGCCCTCGCTGCGGACTTTACCCTGGGCCTTGGCGCTGGCCATGGTGCCGATGTTCTTCAGATCCTCGAATGCGATGACTTCGGCACGGATGAAGCCCCGCTCAAAGTCGGTGTGGATCTTGCCGGCGGCCTGGGGCGCCTTGGTGCCCCGCTTGATGGTCCAGGCGCGGCACTCGTCGGTGCCGGCGGTGAGGAAGGAGATCAGACCCAGCAGCGCGTAGCTGGCCTTGATGAGCCGGTCCAGGCCGGACTCGTTGACACCCAGTTCCTCCATGAACATGGCCTTCTCTTCGGGATCGTCCAGCTCGGCGATGTCGGCCTCCAGCTTGGCGCAGATGGGCAGCAACTGGCTGCCTTCGGCATCGGCCAGGGCCTTGACGGCCATGAAATGGCGGTTATTTTCCGGCTCGTTGATCTCGGCCTCTGCCAGATTGGCCACATAAATGGTCTTCTTCAGGGTCAGCAGGTCGGAAGTACCGATGAGGGCCTGCTCTTCGGGATCATCGGTGTAAGTCCGGGCCAGCTTGCCTTCATTCAGGTGAGCCAGCAGGCCGGTGAAGACCTCTGCTTCCCGGGCGAACTTCTTGTCGCCGCCCTTCATGGCCTTCTGGGCCTTATCGATGCGGCGCTCCACCATTTCGATGTCGGCCATCACCAGCTCCAGGTTGATGATGTCGATGTCACGGATGGGATCGGTGGAACCTTCCACGTGGGTGACGTTGGAGTCCTCGAAGCAGCGGACCACATGGACGATGGCGTCGGTGGTGCGGATGTTGGAGAGGAACTTATTGCCCAGGCCTTCACCCTTGCTGGCGCCCTTGACGAGGCCGGCGATGTCCACGAATTCAATGACGGCGGGGGTGGTCTTCTTGGGGGTGTAGAAGTCGGAGAGCCACTGCAGCCGCTCATCGGGCACGGACACCACACCCACATTGGGGTCAATGGTGCAGAAAGCGTAGTTGTCGGCGGGAACGCCGGCGTTGGTGATGGCATTGAAGAGGGTGGACTTGCCAACATTGGGCAAACCAACGATACCTAATTTCATTGTGTTCTGTTCTCCTTCATAAATGTTTGGTTTACGGAATATTGTAAAAAGCTGGGTTTCAGGCGTACTTTTTGCGAGAAAAATCTTGAGATGCACCGTGTTGGGACAAGATGCAAAGACGCATCCTGAGAAATAACAGTATCAAACCAATTGATTATAGCACAACTGCGGGGATTTTACAAGTCGGTTCCTTGGCGATCGAACAATTTTGCCAGGCCGCCTTCGCTGGTCTCCCGGTAGTGGTGGCTCAGGTCCCGGCCGGTCTCGTACATGGTCCGTACCACCATGTCAAAACTGATATTCCGGGAGCCGTAAAGGAAAAAGCTGAGGTTGCAGGCGTTGAGGGCCCGCAGGGCGGCTACGGCATTGCGCTCGATGCAGGGGATCTGCACCAGACCGCAGATGGGGTCGCAGGTCAGGCCCAGGTGATGCTCCATGGCAATCTCGGCGGCATATTCCACCTGTTCCAGGTTCAGGCCGTACAGCTCCGCCAGGGCGGCGGCAGCCATGGAGCAGGCGGTACCGATCTCGGCCTGGCAGCCGCACTCGGCGCCGGAGATGGAGGCGTTGCGCTTGACCAGATTGCCGAACAGACCGGCGGTGGCCAAACCCCGGAGGATCTGGTCGTCAGACAAATTCCGGGTTTCCTGGATATACTTCAGCACGGCAGGCAATACACCGCAGGCGCCGCAGGTGGGGGCGGTGACGATGGTACCGTTGTCTGCATTCTGCTCCGCCACGGCGAAGGCATAGGCGGAGATGGTGCGGCATTCCTTCATCTGGGGCTTCTCGTTGGGAACGATGCCTTCGTAAAGGACCTTGGCACGGCGCCGGACGTTCAGGCCGCCGGGGAGGGTGCCTTCGGTGTGGACACCCTGCTCAATGGAAGCCTTCATGGTCTGCCATACATCACGAAGGAAGTCCCAGATCTCAGGGCCTTCGTATTTTTCCACATAGTCGGAAAAACGGGTGATATAGTTCCATTTGCAGAAATCCAGGATCTGGGCAAAGGTGTTTTCGCGGTATACTTCCGGGGCGCTTTCCGCACCGCCGCCGGGGTAACGGATATCGCCGCCGCCGATGGATTCAAACCGGGCCCGGCCGGTCTCAGCGCCGGCGCTGTGGGCGATGAAATCCAGAGTGTTGGGGTGGGCGTCGGGGATCACTTCGGGGGAGAACACGATCTCCGTGGGGATGGGGGAGAGGACCTCCCGGATGACACGGTCGGTGCCGTGGCCCACGCCGGTCTTGTTCAGGGAGCCGTACAGCAATACGGTAAAGGCGTCGGCTTCGGGATGGGCCGATTTGAACAGCTTGGCCGCCCGTTCGGGGCCCATGGTGTGGGAAGAGGAGGGGCCTTTGCCGATCTTGTAAATATCGCGGATGGATTTCATGGAAATACCTCCGAATGTGTAGATTTTTGTTATCATATCAAATTTCCCGGGAAATTACAATGGGCAAAGCGTATTTTTGCTCTTGACAGCCGTGATAGAATGAAAAGAAAAAAGGAGAATTTCCATGGC
>SVLA01000146.1 GCA_015068175.1 Oscillospiraceae bacterium | reverse complement strand
CGACGCGGGCCCTGACGTGGCTAATTTGCTCAGATCCAGCAAGGCCCCACGGACGCCGTAGTTCAGCGGCTGGGCCTGGCCCTGCAAAATAGCCACGTCAGGGCCCGCGTCGCTGGCCACCGCCTGCCACAGCACGCCCATATTCACCAGGCGGATGTTGACCTTAATGCCGGTCTCGCCGGTAAAATTCTTATCGATCAGGTCCCGCAGGATGCTGGCCTGGTCACGGCCGGAGGTGCTGGACAGCCAAAGGGTGATCTCCCGGTCGGTCTCCTGCTCCACCATGCTCTCCACGGTGTAGTAGTCCACCTTAAAGGAGGCCGCGAAATTGTCAATGGCGAACCAGATCTGCTGGAAGATGTTGCCATCCTCCTTCAGCACCTGCTTGCCTTCGCCGGTGACGGTAAATTTATCGATGAGCACCGGCACCTCCGCGGCAGAAGCCGCCCAGGAACTCAAACCGTTGATGCGGTCGGAGAAGGTACCCATCTGCTCGGGAATGCAGGATTTATCCCGCAGCATGGTCTCCAGCAACACCAGCATCTGGTCGATGTAGGCCGATTGCTCGCCTTTATTGCCGCTGAGCCCCTCCAGAAGGGCATTGGCGGCGTTCAATTCCGTATAGGCCCGCTCCATAATGCTGACCATATCGGGAATGGACTCTTCCAAGTGATAGTCCCGCAGGGCATCGGGGAAACTGCCCACGATGGCCGTAATGCGGCGGTAAAGGGCGGTCAGTTCGCTGACCGTGGCCCGGACCTGGATCAGGATCGGCGCCAATTCACCGGTAACCGCTTCCAGGCGGATGGTGTTTTCGCCGGCCTGCAGGGCAAACAGATAGGCACCCTCCTCATTTCCGGGGGTAAAGACCTGCCAGTTCAGGTCATAGGGGATGCTCAGGGTCTCGGCCTCCGCAAAGGGGACCTGGCCGTTGATGTACAGCCGCCGGGCGGCGCTGGCGCCGGAAACATAGTCCTGCTTGACCCGGAAGGACAAGCTGTAAAGACCGTCTTCCGGCACAGTAACGGTCCACTCGATCCACTGGCCGGTGTACTTCCAGTTGTTGGAACCGATGCAGTTGAGCAGGATCAGGGTGGATTCATAGGGCGTGGTGACGCAGGAACTGCGGTCCTCCACGGCGTAAAGGGTGGAATCGGATTTGCGGGAGGCATCTTCCGCCTCATAAACCTCCTGGCCCTTGCCGGCCTTCAGACCGTCAGCCAGATACTGCTCCAAAGCCTGGGCATAGGTGGGCAGGTCCTCCCGAACATACAGCCGCACAGCGCCGATGGCCATGGGTTCGGAAATGGATTCCAGGGTAATGCTGTGTTCGCCGGTCTCCAGATACAGCTTCAGCGGCGCATTGATAAATCCGTAACCGCTGAAGGCGTCGGTGGTCATCCACTCCCGGATCTCCTTCTGGGAGCGGCGGTATTCATTGCCGGCGGTGGAGTAGCGCTTGTCGCCCTCGTCCTCAAACTGGCGCTGGAACAAAATGGTGCGGGCTTCGCTGTAAGGCAGTTCGCCGTCCAGGTACAGCATCCGCTCGATGGTGTCGCCGTAGCCTTCCATGGGATAGTAATCGAAAGCCAGATTATAAAGGCCCGGCTCCGTTACGGTGAAGGTATAGGTCACACTGCCCTCGTTGCCGGTGCCGGCGGCGGTTCTGCCGTCGAAGTCCACCAATTCGGGCGCAGTACCTTCATAGCCGCTAAAATCCGTACCGGAGATCTCGATCACAGCGTTTTCCGGCGCAGCATCCTTGCCCGCAATATACTGCTCATATTCACTGAACGCTCTGGCCGCAGGATCTCCGGTGGAGGGGTCCACACTCCATCCGCTGCAGCCGGCAAGCACGCAGGCCACCGCCAGGGCGCCAGCCACCATCCATGAAATTAACCGTTTCCGCATAGTAACATCTCCGTTTTTATGGCTGATTAAAATGTGGGACACCCGGGCGGGCTTCCCCGCGGGGTGTCCCAACAAGTTCTTATTTGTCCTTATTGTATGTTGCGTCGATCAGGGATTGGACCTCGCCGGCCGTGGATTCAACCACCGCCGCCGGTGTACTGTTGCCGCGGATCACCTCACCAAAGATGCCATCGGCAATGATGGAACCCCAGGACACCAGGTTTGCCGGCTTGAACGTGGTCTTTGCGCCCATTTCCAGCATAAATTCCACGTCGGACCGATTGATGTAGCTTTCGTCCAGGAGTTCTTCGATGACATCATCCGGGTCATCCTCATAGTAGCCGTCCCCACCGTCGGGATCCCAGGTCCGCTTGGCTTCCATCCAGAAAGCGGCGCGGGCCTCGGCAGAGAATTCGGAATAAGTGGGCAGGGACCAGAAGGCAAAGGCTTCCACCGTATCGCACAGACCGGTGCTGCTGGGACCCTGGGGCACGGTGACCACGGAGTAATCCTCAAAACCGGAGTTCTTCAGGGTGCTGGGGGTGGGATAGAAGGCAAACAGCACCTTGCCGTCCTTGAATGCGTTCAGCGCCGCGTTCATGGCTTCCTGGCCGTCGGTCCAGTCGCCCAGAACGGACTTGTCCTCCAAAGCCATGGTCTCGATCATTTCCAGGATCTCCATGCCCTTGTCCTTGGTGCCTTCGTAGGTAAAGCCGTTGTAATACAAGCCATCCTCACCACGGACAGCAAAGTCAAAGTCGTTGGAGGTCTTCATGTTGTTCGCCAGCATGAAGCAGGCCACGCCGTACTGCTCCTTGGCCGGATCGGTGGCTGCCAGGCAGTAATCCCGGAAGGCTTCCCAGGTCCATTCCCCTCTGCGGGCCAGCTCCTGAGGATTCTCCAGACCCAGAGAGTTCAGCAGCTTGGTGTTGACCAGGTAATAGTAGGTGGGCATGTAGTAGTTATTTGCGGGCATCAGGCCCCAGTTTTCACCGTTCAGGTTGTACAGGCCGGATTCCCAGCGTTCCGGATCCTCGGAATTCGCGATGTATTCCGTGGTGGGCAGGATCAGACCCTGCTGGATCAGGCTGACATAGTTCCAGGAGTGGCACATCATGATGTCAGCATAAACTTCGCCGTTCAGGGACTTCTGGATGAAGTTGCTGAAGTGGGCCTCCTGGGTATCCACGATCCACTCGATCTCACAGTTGAACTCTTCGGCAGCATCCCTCAGAGAGTAATACCAGGCATCTTCGCCATCGGTGTTGCCCAGGGTGGGGATCTCCGGCTCATACCAGATGGCGATCTTCAGGGTCTTGCCGCCAAAGTCGTACTTACCGTTGGAAGTGCTGCCATCGGTGGGCTTGGGATCGTCGTTGCCGGTGGTGGGATTGGGATTTTCGGGGGTGCAGGCGGTGATCGCCAGCACCATCAGCACCGCCAGAGCGATGCACAGCAGCCGTTTCATCATTTTCATGGCTATATCCTTTCTCGCGGGGCGTTCTTACGCAGACTTTTTCTTCCGAAGCACCAGGATCAGGACCACGGCCACCACAGCAGCGGCAGCAACCACGCCCACAATGATCCAGGTCAGATCGGTGCCGGGCTTGGGTTCCTGGGGATCGCCGGGTTCGTTGGCATCGGGGGTCGTGGGCGCGGCGGGATCGGTAGCCGCGGGTGCTTCGGTGGGTTCCTGGGGCATCTCCTCGTCGGTAATGACCCGGTCCTCCAGAGGAGGCGTGAACAGATCGTAGTCGGCGCCGGCGTTGGCCACCAAGGACATGGACCGCAGGCCCATGGCAGAAGGATCATCCTTGGAGGACCAGTAGATCTTCACATAGAACTCCGTCAGACCGTAAGTCTGGGCGGACAGATCGATCACGATCTTCTGCTTATCGGTCTGATCCTCGGTGGGCAGGATCTCCTTGACCTCCGTGTAGGTCTCGCCGTCGGCAGACAGAGAGATCTTGATGGAAGAAGTGTCCTTCTTGGCCTCATCCAGCCATGTAAACTTACCGATCAGGGTCAAATAGCAATCCACGAAGGGCTCGCCCTCCACAGCGGTCAGTTTCCAGGTGGCAAAGGCATCCATGCCGGCCTCTTTCGCGGTCAGCAGGGGGGTCTTTTCATAACCGAAGGTCAGGTTGGCGGACTTAAAGGCTTCCAGGGTCTCCGTATCCACGTCACCCACGGGCAGGCCGGTGAAGGACTGCACATTGCTCACCACGATCCGGTTGGTCTGGCCGCCGTTGGGATCGATGCCGGCGGTGTTGCCCACCAGGGTCACGGAGCGGATGCCGAAAATGTGGGGGCTGTCAAAGACCAGCCATTCCAGCTTGACGTAGCACTGGGCATAGCCCTGGGCAATGGGGGTCAGGTCCACCACAAACCGCTGGGTGTCATCCTCGTTGCTGTTGCCCCGGAATTCGGTCACCGGCTTGAAGTTGACACCGTCCACGGAGGCATAGACTTTCAGATAGTGATTGGCCTTCTGCTCTTCCGCATAGCCCCAGAAGGTGCGGCCCACGATGGTCAGCACCGCGTCATTCAGGGGTTCGCCTTCGGCTGCCTGGACCATCCAGGTAGCGGAAGCCACTTCGTAACCGTTGCGGGGAGACAGCACGGGCATCTCGTCGATGCCGAAGTACATATTTACTTCTTCCACGGCGCCGATATCCTCGGCCGTCACCTCACCGTGGGGCAGGGTGTTGAAATTGGCGGAGGTGGTGACCATGGTCAGTTCATGGGGTTTCTTGTCGGTCTCCACGGGGCGCTGCAGCACATTGCCGGTCAGGGTGCTGTAGGCAATGCGGCACCTTCGTAGGTGTTC
>SVLA01000008.1 GCA_015068175.1 Oscillospiraceae bacterium | reverse complement strand
GAAGCCGCGTGGAGGGATCTTGGCACCGATTTTACTGCAATCAAGAACGAAATGCGAAGATCCCTCGACTCCCTTCGGTCGCTCGGGATGACAACTTTTTTTGTTTTCACGCTGCGCTAAACAACAATTTACCGGAGGAATTTTATGAACCACTATCACGCAGGAAGCTGCGATATCGCCGTCATCGGCGCGGGCCACGCGGGCATCGAAGCCGCCCTGGCCGGCGCCCGCTTGGGTTGCCGCACCATCCTCTTTACCATCAACCTGGATGCCGTGGGCAATATGCCCTGCAATCCTGCCATCGGCGGCACCGGCAAGGGCCACCTGGTCCGGGAGATCGACGCCCTGGGCGGCGAGATGGGCCTGGCCGCCGACAATGCCTGCATCCAGTACCGGATGCTGAACCGGGGCAAGGGGCCGGCGGTCCATTCCCTCCGGGCCCAGGCCGATCGCCGGGCCTATCAGCAGGTGATGAAGCACACCATCGAACTGCAGGAACATCTGGAGCTGAAGCAGGCCCAGATCGTGAAAATTCTGACGGAGGACGGGGCCGTCACCGGCGTGCAGACCCAGCTTGGGGCGATCTACGAGGCCAAAGCCGTCATCATCGCCACCGGCACCTATCTGGACAGCACCGTCATCACCGGCGAAAGTGTTCTGTCTTCCGGCCCCGACGGCATGCACCCCTCCCTGGGCCTGGCCGAGGAACTGCGGGCATTGGGCCTGGAACTGCGCCGGTTCAAGACCGGCACCCCGCCCCGGATCAATCGCCGTTCCATCGATTTTTCCAAAATGGAACTGCAGCCCGGCGACGATGTGGCGGAGCCTTTCTCTTTCCGCACCACCCAGCCGGTGAACAACAGCGCCGTGTGCTATTTGACCTACACCAACGCCGAGACCCACCGGATCATCAAAGAAAATCTTCACCGCAGTCCCATGTACGACGGCACCATTTCCGGCGTGGGTCCCCGGTACTGCCCCAGCATCGAGACCAAGATCGTTCGTTTCGCCGACAAAGAGCGCCATCAGCTCTTCATCGAGCCCTGCGGCCTGGACACGGAGGAGATGTATATTCAAGGTTTCTCTTCCAGCCTGCCGGAGGATGTGCAGCTCCAAATGCTGCGGACCGTTCCGGGCCTGGAAAAGGCGGAGATGATGCGCCCGGCCTACGCCATCGAGTACGAATGCATGGACCCCACGGGGTTGCTCCCCACCCTGGAGACCAAAGCGGTCCGGGGCCTTTACGGCGCGGGGCAGTTCAACGGCACTTCCGGCTATGAAGAAGCCGCGGCCCAGGGCCTGGTAGCCGGCATCAACGCCGCATTGAAGTTGCAGGGCAAGGCCCCCCTGATCCTGACCCGGGACACCAGCTACATCGGCACCCTCATTGACGATCTGGTGACCAAGGGCACCCAGGAGCCTTACCGCATTATGACCAGCCGGTCGGAATACCGGCTTTTGCACCGGCAGGACAACGCCGACCAGCGGCTGACCCACATCGGCGCCGCCGTGGGGTTGGTGCCCCCGGAGCGGCTGGCGGCGGTGGAAGAAAAATACGCCCGGGTCCGCCGGGAAATGGAGCGGCTGGAAAGCTGCGGCGTCCCCGCATCCCCGGCCCTGAACGCCATGCTGTCGGCCCGGGATTCCGCCCCGGTGACCAACTCCGCGCGGCTGGCGGATCTTCTGCGGCGGCCCAACGTGACCTACGCCGACATCGCCCCCTTCGACCCGGACCGGCCGGCCCTGCCGGCGGCCGTCACCGAAGAGGTGGAGATCCAGGTGAAATACGCCGGCTATCTGGCCCGGCAACTGAAGCAGGTGGCGGAATTCAAGGCCGAGGAGGCGCGGCTGCTGCCGGCGGGCCTGGATTACGGCGCCATCACCGGTTTGCGGCTGGAGGCCCGGGAGAAATTGGAACTGATCCGGCCCTTGTCCGTGGGGCAGGCCGGGCGAATCTCCGGCGTCAGCCCGGCGGATATTGCAGTGTTGCTGATCTGGCTGGAGCAGAATAAGATGTAAACAGCGCCCCGGTGGATCTCCACCGGGGCATGATTATTAATTTCCGTAACGGGGTTCGCAGGTCAGGTTCACACCCAGCCGCTTAAAAGTCCGCTCATCCACAGCGGAAAGAATGACGGAGGAATGGACCTCGCAGCCCCACAGCTTGGAAAGCTGCTCCATAGCGATCTCCGCATGGGGATCCGACGCGGCGGAGATGGACAGGGCGATGAGGGTCTCATCGGTGTGGAGCCGGGGATTCCGGTTACCCAGGTGGGCGATCTTCAGATGCTGGATGGGATCCAGCGCCATGGGGGCGATCAGGTGCAGATCATCGGAAATGCCCCCCAGGGTCTTCAGGGCATTCAGCAGCAGCGCCGAGGAGGCGCCCAGCAGATCGCTGGTGCGGCCGGTGACGATGGTCCCGTCGGGCAGTTCCATGGCCGCCGCCGCATCGCCGGTCTCATCTGCCCGCTGCAGCGCCGCGGCCACCACCCGGCGGGCCGAGGGATCCACATCGGCCTTGTGCATGAGCAGCTCCAGCTTCCGCACCGTATCGTCGGTGCATTTGCCCTTCTTCTGGTCGCACAGCGCCCCGTAATACCGCCGCAGGATCTCCTGGCGGGAGGCTTCCCGGCAGACTTCGTCGTCAAAAATGCAGCTGCGGATCATATTCACGCCCATATCCGTGGGGGACTTGTAGGGGCAGGTGCCCAGGATCTTCTCAAACATGGCCACCAGCACCGGAAACGCTTCCACATCCCGGTTGTAATTGACCGTGGTCTCCCCGTAGGCATCCAGATGGAAGGGGTCGATCATATTCACGTCGTTCAGGTCCGCCGTGGCGGCCTCGTAGGCCAGATTCACCGGATGGTTCAGAGAAATATTCCAAATGGGGAAAGTCTCGAATTTCGCATAACCGGCCTTCATGCCCCGCTGATGCTCATGGTAAAGCTGGCTCAGGCAGGTGGCCAGTTTGCCGCTGCCGGGACCGGGGGCGGTGACCACCACCAGTTCCCGGGAGGTCTCGATATAGTCGTTGCGGCCGAACCCCTCTTCCGACACCACCTGGGCGGTGTTGGAGGGATAACCTTCGATGCTGTAATGGTGATACACCCGGACACCGATGGCTTCCAGCCGGGATTGGAAGGCCCGGACCGCCGGCTGATCCGCATAGCGGGTCAGCACCACGCTGGAAACATACAGACCCAGATCACGGAAAATGTCGATGAGGCGGATTACGTCCCGGTCATAGGTGATGCCCAGGTCCGCCCGGATCTTATTCTTTTCGATGTCTGCGGCGTTGATGGCAATGACCATCTCCACCTGGTCCGCCAATTGCAGCAGCATTTTCAGCTTGGAGTCCGGCTCAAAACCGGGCAGTACCCGGGCCGCATGATAATCATCATACAGCTTTCCGCCGAATTCCAGGTACAGCTTGCCGCCGAATTGGGCCAGCCGCTGCCGGATGTGCTGGGATTGGATCTGCAGATATTGTTCGTTATCAAAACCGATCTTCGTCATGGCCGCACTTCCTTTGTAATCAAACTAGCTTTTATTGTAATCCATTCTCCACAAAATAGCAAGGGATTTTCCGCATTTTTATCCCTGGGCCGCCCGGATAAAAATGGGCAAATTGGCGGTGTAAATTTCGTCGAATTGTCCGATAGGCAGGGGATTTTCTCCCAGTCCCACCTCGATGGTATACCCCGGCCGCCGGAAATTCTGAATAAACCAATCCTTGTACCCTGCAAAAGAGGATTCATAGGGGGTATCCGCCAGAGTATAGCCGCTGAGCCGGGCGAATTCCTCCCCCAACTCCCGGGCCCCCGGCACATCGTAATCCTCAAACTGCCAGTAGATCACCTGGCCCTGGGTGTGATAGGCCAGCACCAGGGCCGGATCCACTTCTTCAGTATATTCCGCCAGGGCCCGGCTCTCCAATTGATTCAGGGGCGCCCGGCCCACATAATCCCGGGGACCGGGACGGGTGTACCCCTGGCCGAATTTGATCTCCCGGGCCCGGAGCCACCCGGCAGGGTACTGCAGATTCAGGTCCACCCCCAAAAGATTGGCCTTCCACCCGTCGGGGAAGGGGATCTGGGGATAGTAGTCGGCCAAAATGGCGGCGGTGGCATAGGGCAGGGACCCGGGACGGATGGCCCCGGTCACCAGGTCCACCCCATCGGGATTCACCAGGGGTACCGTGTGGATGGTCACCTGCCGGGCCAGGGTCCGGGCATCGGTATCCCCGATCTTGGTCCCCGCCCGGATGGCGGCGGCGAAATCCTCCACGAATTTCAGCAATACCGGCGCCGTGATCCACTCGTTGGCGTGATGGGCGGCGGTGTAAAGGACCTTCCGGGGCCCATCCCCCATGACCAGAGTCCGCACCGGCCGGCCGAAGGCGGTGGTGGTCAGGGTCTCACTGCGGAGAAAATCGTAAGTTGCCAGCAGTTCGTCCATGATCTGATCATTCAGGGCGGAAGTCATGGGCACGTCGGTTTTCACAATGGACATAAAATTCACCTCCGGGTAGTCTATGCGCCGGAAAGGATTCATGTGCGGGGAAGTGGTCCGCATAATGCCTCCCTTTACACAAGGACACCTTAGGGCGGGCGATCCATGGATCGTCCCCACGGCGGTACCGGGCAGGCAAAAGGTTTGCGCCGCCGGGGAGCCGGCGGCGCATAACAAACAGCGGTTCATCTTCTCTTCCAGGTAGCCCGGGACAGCAGCACCAGCACCGGGAAAATTTCCAAACGGCCGGCCAGCATATCGAAGATCAGGATCAATTTGCTGACGGGACTGAAGCCCATGTAATTGCAGGTGGGGCCCACCGCCTCCAGGCCGGGGCCGATATTATTGAAGCAGGCCATGACCGCCGTAATATTGGTGGCCGGCGAGAACCCGTCCCAGGAAATAACGATCACACTCAGGACCGCAATGACCATATAGGCCGCCAGATAGGCGTTGGTATTGTCCAGGACCTGCTCATCCACGGCGCGGCCGTTGTTGCGGACCACCTGAACGGAGTCGGGCCGCATCATCTGCCGGATGTTCCGTCGGAGATTTTTGAACAGCAGCAGCACACGGGCCATCTTCATGCCGCCGCAGGTGGAACCGGCGCAGCCGCCGGTGATCATCAGGGCCAGCAGGATCATTTTGGAGAAACTGGGCCACAGATCAAAATCCGTGGTGGCATAGCCGGTGGTGGTGATGATACTGCTGACCTGGAAAAAGGCGTGGCGGAAGGTTTCCTCCAGGGTGCCGTAAATGCCGGAATTTGCCAGATTCAGTACGATGAGCCCCACACTGCCGGCCACGATGATGAAATACATCCGCAGCTCCTCATCCCGGAACACACTCCGGAACTGCCGCAGGAGGATCAGATAATAGCAGCTGAAGTTCACGGCGAACAGGGCCATGAACACCGCCGTGACATACTGGATATAGGGACTGTACCCGGCAAAGGAATCGCCGCGGGTACCGAAACCGCCGGTACCGGCGGTGCCAAAGGCCAGGCAGACCGCTTCCAGCAGATCCATACCGCCGCAGAGCAGGAACACCACGTCCAGCGCCGTCAGAGCGATGTAGATCAGGTAGAGGATGGCGGCGGTTTTCCGCATTTTCGGCACCAGTTTGCCCACGTCGGGGCCGGGGCTTTCCGCCCGGAGCAGGTGCATGGTAAAACCGGCGCCCTTGCCGTCGGTGGAGGGCAGGGCCAGCAGGAACACCAGCACGCCCATGCCGCCCAGCCAATGGGTGAAACTGCGCCAGTACAAAATGCCCCAGGGCAATTTCTCCGGCGCGGACAGAACCGAGGCGCCGGTGGTGGTAAAGCCGGACACGGTCTCAAAAAGGGCGTCGATGTAATTGGGAATGGCGCCGGAGAACACGAAAGGCAGGCAGCCCACCAAACTCATGACGATCCAGCTCAGGGCCACGCAGACCAGTCCCTCCGTGGCGTTGATCACCGTGGAAGCCTTCCGGCACAGCAGCCACAGCAGACCGGCGATCAGCAGCATGATGCCCAGGGTCCGGCCGAAGGCCACCGCGCCGGACCACTCCTGCCGAAAGAGAGAAATGGCCAGAGCCGGGAGCATGAAGGCTCCTTCCACAAACAAGGTCTGGGAGAAAAACCGTCCCATCATTTTATAATTCATAAGATCCCTCTGTATCAGGCAAAAATGTCGTTAAACTGCTGCAGAACGCCCCGGCCGCCGGTAACCACCACCACGGAGTCGCCCCGGCAGAATACGGAATCGCCGCCGGGGATCTCGGTGCCCTTGCCCCGGGTGATGCCGGCGATGAGCACATTGGGCTTCAGCTTCAGATTTTTCAGAGGAACGCCGCAGTTGCGGGCGTTTTCATCCACCACGAATTCCACCGCTTCAGCCTGGCCGTCGGCAATGGTATGCAGCGACAGCGCCGCGCCCTGCTGATTATTCATGGCGCGGACATAGCGGACGATACCGCTGCAGCACTGGTCCTTGGGGCAGACCACGCTGCCCAGGGACAGGGCATCGATGACGCTGCGGCTTTCGATATGGCTCAGCTTGGTGATGACCTGAGGGATCTCCCGGCTGTCGGCGTACAGAGAGATGATCATGTTCAGCTCATCCACGCCGGTCAGGGAGACCAGGGCATCGCAATCGTAAAGATCCTCATGGTCCAGCCGCGACTGGTCCGTGGCATCGGCGCAGAGGACCTCGGTCCGGGGCAGCGCCTCCGCCAGCTCCCGACAGCGGGTCCGGTCCTTGTCGATGATGTGGGTGTCGATGCCGTCTTTTTCCAGGATCTCCGCCAGGTAATAGCTGATGCGGCCACCGCCGCACAGCACCACCTTCCGGGCCCGGCGGGTGATGATGCCCAGACTCCGGAGCATAATGGTCAGGTTCCGGGTGGGGGCCGTAACGAAGATCCGGTCGCCTTCCTGCAGCACGAAGTCGCCCCGGGGAGCCATGGCGTTGCCGTCCCGCAGCACGGCGCAGACCAGGACCTTGGTATTGATCAGGTCCGCCATCTGGATCAGGGATACATTGCGCAGCTTGCTGTCCTCCTCGATCCGCAGTTCCACGATCTCCATGCGGCTCCGGGCGAAGGTATCACGGCGGAGGAAGCCGGGATATTTCAGCAGACGGGCGATCTCCCGGGCGGTCTGCAATTCGGGGTTGATGGTCATGGACAGGGGGAACAGATCCCGCAGGGCGTAGATCTGCTCCGTATATTCCGGATTGCGGATCCGGGCGATGGTATGCAGGTTGGGATTCAGGCCGTGGGCCGTGGTGCAGCACAGCAGATTCACCTCGTCCAGATTGGTCACGGCGATCAGCAGGTCCGCATCCTTGATGCCGGCCTGGAGCAGCACATTCATGGCCGCGCAGTTGCCCTGCACCGCCATAATATCCAGTTCATTGCCGCAGGCGTTCAGCACCCTGCTGCTTTCATCGATCAGGGTAATATCATGGCCCTCTGCCGTCAACTGACGGGCCAGGGTAACGCCCACTTTGCCGCCGCCGGCTACGATAATGTTCATAAACCGTCCTCCCATTCGGAGAAATATTATACTCACTATAGCACTAATCGTTCCATTTTGCAAGTCACAGTAAAAAACGGGATGATTTCTTTGCGCCGCGGCGGTTTTTTTTCATAAAATGCGAAAAAAATATTGAAAAATCCCCTCATTTGCGGTATAACATTCATGTGATTTTTGATTCTGTCCGGAAGGGATCCTTCCGGGAAATGAGGTATAGATTATGGAACGAAAAGTAGGCACTGTCTCCCGCGGCATCCGCTGCCCCATCATCCGTGAAGGCGACGATCTGGCGCGGATCGTGGTCGACAGCGTGCTGGAAGCCGCCGAAAGTGAAGGCTACGCACTGCGGGACCGGGACATTGTGGCCATGACCGAATCCATCGTGGCCCGGGCTCAGGGCAACTACGTATCCGTGGATGCCATTGCCAAGGACATCCGCGCCAAGCTGGGCGGCGAGACTGTGGGCGTGATCTTCCCCATTCTCTCCCGTAACCGCTTCGCCATTTGCCTGCGGGGCATCGCCCGGGGCGTCAGAAAGATCGTGCTGATGCTCTCCTACCCCTCCGACGAAGTGGGCAACGAGCTGGTGAGCCTGGATAAGCTGGACGAGGCCGGTGTCAATCCTTACTCCGACGTGCTGACCCTGGCGCGCTATCGGGAGCTGTTCGGTGAGAACCGCCACCCCTTCACCATGGTGGACTATGTGCAGTATTACTCCGACCTGATCCGGGAAGAGGGCGCCGAGGTGGAAGTGATCTTCGCCAATGACTGCCGGGCCATCCTGAACTACACCAAAAACGTCCTGACCTGCGACGTACACACCCGGTTCCGCACCAAGCGGCTCCTCCGCGCCGCCGGCGCAGAGCGGGTCTGCGGCCTGGATGACATTCTCAACGCCCCGGTGGACGGCAGCGGCTGCAACGAGCAGTACGGCCTGCTGGGTTCCAACAAGTCCACCGAATCCACCGTCAAGCTCTTCCCCCGGGAATGCACGGACCTGGTGATGGAAGTCCAGCGCCGCTTCCTGGAGGCCACCGGCAAGCTGGTGGAAGTGATGGTCTACGGCGACGGCGCCTTCAAGGACCCCGTGGGCAAGATCTGGGAGCTGGCAGACCCCGTGGTCTCCCCGGCCTACACCCCCGGTCTGGAGGGCACCCCCAACGAGCTGAAGCTGAAGTATCTGGCCGACAACGATTACGCCGGCCTTTCCGGCCAGGCTCTGAAGGACGCCATCGAGGGCGCCATCCGGGCCAAGGGCGATCTGGCCGGTTCCATGGCTTCCCAGGGCACCACGCCCCGGCGGCTGACGGACCTGATCGGCTCTCTGTGCGACCTGACCTCCGGCTCCGGTGATAAGGGCACCCCCATCATCCACATCCAGGGTTATTTCGACAACTATATCAGCTAAGACCAAGCGGCATGGGAATTTTCCCGTGCCGCTTTTTGCAACCAAGAAGGGAGGGCCGGTGGCCCTCCCAAAATTTTTACTTCCAGACGGTCCGCAGGCGCTTTTCCATCTCCCGGTCCGACAGTTCCGTCAGATCCTCGATGATGCGGATCTTCATATCCTCCGCCCGCTGGCGGAACTGCAGATAGGACGGATGCTCCGGATCCATGCTGGTGGCGATCAGCACCTTCTTGGCGTGTTCGCCGCCGAACCGCTCCGCCACGGACCGCAGTTTGTACAGCTCGTTGGAGGTGTACTGTCCGTTTTTGCAGGAGATAAACACCGGCACCAGGCCCTTCATGGCGATGACATCCACCTCGTTGGCGGTGTCCATGTCCTCCTGGTCCTCCAGGTGGAGGCGGCCGTCCCAATCGATGTACACACCCTGCATCACATCGAAGGTGGGGGTGCCGTCCGGCTCCCGCATGGCGCTCATGACGCTGTACACCTTCATTTCCAGGATCAGGCCCGCCTTGGTCAGCAGGTGCTTCACCTGCTCATTTTTGTAGATGACGGTCATCATATCGCCGCTGAAATCGTAAAAATACACCAGTCCCGCGGCATAGAGGCTCTTCAGGAAGCCCTGCAGCGCCACAAATTTGGCCCCGATCTGCTCCAGATGGAACATGATGGATCCCAACTGGGCCTCGGTGGTCAGGGGATCCTCATTTTCTTCCCGGAACATCTCCGCCGTGCCCAAAATGCCCACATGGGTATTCCACTGGTAGGGATTGACCCGGCAGATCTCCCACATTTTGTCGATGTCCGTCCGGAAATCCTCATCCATGGTCCACAGATGGGTGCCGTTTTCCTTTTCGTCATCGTAGAGGATGTCGCCGCCGTTGATGCGGATATTCTCCTCCACCGTCATCCGCAGCAGGTCCTTTTCGATGGTCTGGCCGTCCTGGTCGCAATCGATGATCTTATTGTTGCGGATATTGAACCGATGCATCTGCAGGTGCCGGCCCTGGGCCCGGCACCGTTCAAAGACGATGCCCATGGCCACCAGGATCAGATCCTCGCCGCCGGTGAGATCCACGGCGCAGTCGGGATACTGCTCCACCTTTTTCAGCAGTTCCCGGACGATGGCCTGCAGGTCGTTCTTTTCCACCACGCAGTAGTCAAATTCCACCTCATACCCCCGGCTGCGGAACACCCGGCGGTAATGGTCGGCATAGCGGATCATGCTCTTTTTTTCGCCGCCCACCAGCACCACCCGCTCTGGCATATTGGTCAGGCAGGCGCAGATGTTCACCACGGAAATGCTGTCATAAAATTCGATGTAAGTCATTGTTCCTCCTAGCAATCCAGTACGCTGTGGCTGACGCCCCGGGCCAGCAGTTCCTCCTTGTGCAGGTACACATAGCGCCGGGCGGCGCTGAGGATGCTGTATCGGCCGGAGCAGGTGGGATGCAGCTCCCGGGGCCAGATCCGCTTCCCGTCGAAGAACCGGTCCCCCTTGCCGAAATACACATACTGGGGTCTCTGCCCCGCCGCGTCCCAGGTCACGTCCATGTGGACGAAGCCGTCCTCTTTTTCCAGGTCCACGATGTTCCAGGCGTGATGCTCGTCGCTGCCCACGATCTGGCCCGCCACCACCTGGCATCGGATGCCGGCCCGGTCCATGATCCGCTTGAACGCCTCCGCAAAACCCTGGCACACACAGCGGTGCCGGATCAGGGCGCCGTAAGCGCTCTGGGTGTAACCCTTGTCCAGATCGTTGCGGTCGCTGTCCACATAATCCACATTGGCGCACAGATAGTTGTGGGCCAGGTACAGCTTGGCCTCCAGGGGCATCCCCGGCAGGAACAGCAGCTTGCAGATCCGGTCCACTTCCGCCGCCAGTTCCTGCTCCATCATCTTCAGCTTCACTTCGCCGATGCGGTAGGTCAATCCGAAATCCACCACCGCGTAATTGCCGGCCAGGTCACAGCGCTGATAACCGATCTCCGTCAGATTGGAATAAAAAGCCGCGTGTTTTTCATGGAATTCTTCCATGATCTTCTGGGCATCCATGGTCTTGCGGATCACCATGGGCACCCGCCGGCGGAAGGCGCCGGCGCCGTTGCACAGAAGCTGCACCGCCGCTTCATGGCTCCTGGCCACCCAGATCTGATCCGGATCCACCGATTGATTGGTGTACCGGGGGATCACCTCATACCGGGATCCCATGCCCCGCAGGCCGTAGCCGTCCAGGTAATACAGGGCCTTGGGGTTGTAGTCCAGCGCCGCCTCCATCACCTTCTTGGGTTCATCGAAAGCGGTGAAGATGATGCTGGGCTGAAAGGCCAGCAAGGCCCGGGAAATGCTTCTTAACAATGTGGTATCCATAGCCTTCTCCTTACATCAGCAGCCAGCCCAGCAGCAGGGCGATCAGGGCGCAGCGCAGCGTGGCCTTGAAAAGCCGGCCCACCGCCGCCATGCACTCCACTCTGTAGCCGCTTTTCCGCAGAGAGACCACCAATACCGTCACGCCGCAGGCCAGGATCACCGCCATGCTGGCCACCAGGAGGATGGCATACATCTCCGCCGCCCGGTCCAGGGCATATTCCGCCATGCCCGCCGGCGCCAGCAGGCAGGTAACGCCGATAAAGATCAGCGCCAGGGTTTGCGCGGTCTTCACAGCCTTCAGCAGAGCCGGATTCCGGGTCTCCGTGTCACGGAGCCGGTGAAATCCGTTGATCCACAAATAGGCCACGGCATATGCCGCCCCGGCCAGGATCAGCAGCGCCGTGGATATATACAAGATCTGGGTCATATCTTCTCACCTTCACTCAAAAATTCGCCCGACGACCCCTTCCAGCATTTGGAAAAGCTGGCTCAGGTGTTCCCCGGCCCGGGCTTCAAACCCTGCCAGGGTCTCCGGCAATGCCTGCGCCGATCCGTTGGCGATGCCCTGGACTTTCAGTTCGGCGGCGTACGCCCACTGTTCCAGATTGGCCGCGCCCCGTTCCAGGGTCCGACCCAGGTTGATCCACAGATCTTCCACCTGGCCGTCCGCCACCTTCCCGGCTACGATCAGTACCAGGGCCAGGATGGCCACAACCATACTGCCGTAATACAGCACCGGGCCGCATTTTCCCAGCGCTTTTTCTGCCGCCGACCGGATCTTTTCCCGGCGGGCCGCTCTGCGGCGCTGCGCCTCCTCCCGGAGGGCCGCCGCCCGGCGCTCTTCTTCCTCACGGCGGCGCACTTCTTCGGCCATGATGGCGGCAGCGGAGCGCTCTTCGCCGCAGACATAGCAAACGCTGGTGCCGTCCTCATTGTAGGAGTCGCACAGCTCACATTTCCATGCCATCGCCGTCAACCTCCCAGCCGCGCCAGCGCCTGGGCCGCATTGGTGTGGCCCTGGGCCGCCGCTTTGCGGTACCACTGCCGGGCCGCCACCCGATCCTGGATGACCCCCCGGCCGTTTTCATAGCAGTACCCCATATTGAACTGGGCCACCCGGCTTCCCATGTCCGCCGCCCGGCGGAAATATTCCACCGCCCGTTCGTAATTCCGGGCCACGCCCCGGCCGTGGAAATAGCAGTTGCCCATTTCCACAATGGCCGCCGTATGGCCCTTTTCCGCCGCCTGACGGAAGTAGCGGTGGGCCAGGCCGTGGTCTTCCGCCACGCCCTGCCCCTTTAAGTACAAAAATCCCAGATTATACAGCGCGCCGGCATGGCCCTTTTCCGCCGCGGCGGCATACAAGGCCCGGGCCTGCTCATAGCTCTGAGCCACGCCCTTTCCGTAATAGTAGCACTCCGCCAACTGATTCATGGCGCCGGCATGGCCCTGGTCCGCCGCCCGGCGGAACCATTGGGCCGCTTCCTTGGCATTGGGGGCTACGCCCTTGCCGTAGAAACAGCAGTAACCCAAATTGTACTGTGCCTGGGCATTTTCCTGCAGCGCCGCCTTGCGGTACCATTCCACCGCCCGGTCAATATCCGGCAGGACGCCCCGGCCGTAATAATAGCACTCACCGGCCATATTCTGGGCCGGAGGATTGCCGGCCTCCGCCGCCCGGAGGAAATATCCGCAGGCGGTGGCGTAATCCCGCCGCTGAAAGGCTTCCATGCCTTTCTCGAAATCTGCATTGCTGCCCTTGTCGGCCTTTTTGTCCCGGATCTTCTTCAGCCGGTCCAGCAGGGCCGTGGTCTCCGGATCCCGGGCAGGCTTTTCCGTATCGCAGACGATGCACCGCCGCTCCGCGTCCACATTGGCCGTGGAACACAGGGGACAGATCCAACTCATACCATCACACCTTCATGGCCATTTTCTGCATCAGCACCATTTCCACCCGGATGAACTGAGCCGTTCCGTTGGTGCGGACAAAATTATAACCGTTGATCCCGTTGAGGGTCTTGCGCTCCACCCGGGCATACCCCTTGGCCATAATGGCCGCCTGATCAAAGACGATGTGATGCTCAGGCCAGGGTTCACCGAAGCCGGTCTCCACGGAAACAGCGACCGCCTTTTTGGTGGCGTATTTCATGGTCAGCAGCATCTCCACCCGGAAGAAGGTGGCGGTGGAATCCGCCCGGTACAGATAGTATCCCTTCACGCCGGACAGCTCCGCCTGCTCACCGGATACGAAGCCGCGGCTCTTCAGCCGGTCCACATCGAATTGGATGTTATGCTCCGGCCAGGGGTCGGCAAAACCACCGGGGGCCACGGCCTTGGCGTAACCGCCCCGGACCAGGTCCTCCTTTGTCATGATCTGCCGGCGGCCGTCGGCAAACAGCACTTCGTAATTCTTGACGCCGTCGCTGAGCTTGCCCTTCAGACCGGCGATGCCGTCGGCCTCCATCTTGGGCCGCTGAAGCATGATGCCATGCTCCGGCCAGGGTTCCTCGATGACGGGGTCGGCGCCGTTGAGCCGCCGCAGGACCTCCGCCGCCGTGGGCCGCAGAGCCGGATCCAACTGCAGCATATCCCGGATCAGGGCGGAATACTTGGCATTTTTGATCTTGGGGCTGATCTGCAGATCACAGCCGCTGTTCAGCGCCACCCAGGCATAGATGGGCTTGCCCTTGTCTTTGCGCCGCTGGAGCCGCTCCGTCAATTTGGTGGCCTCCGGCAGGGCGCCGGCCATATAGAAGTGGAAGATCAGGCCCAGGGAGAAGATGTCCGCCTTTTCCGTCAGCTTGCCGGCCACGGCTTTCTTCTCGTCGGGATCTTCGGTGTCGGCGTAAATGCCCAGCTCCGGGGCATAGTAGTCGATGGAACCGATGACTTCATCCGGCTTCTTGTCCAGGAAATAGCTGCTGTCGAAGTCGATGAGCTTGGCCACATAGCGGCCCATGGCGTTTTTCACCAGCAGCACATTCTTCAGCTTCAGGTCGGAGTGGACCACATGATTGTTGTGGACCGTGGACAACGCCGCGGCGGCGGTCTTCATCAGCAGGAGCTTGACGTCGATGGACAGACTCCCCAGTACCGCCTCCAGCTCTTCATCGCTGATGACGCCCTCCACGAATTCCGACACTTCCACAAACTGGTTGCCGTCGATGAATTCCTCGCAGGGAATGATGATGTTGCCGCCGGGGCCGGATACGGCCCGGATGGCCCGGTTGATCCGGGTGCGGTCCGCCACGAAATTGTCGAATTTCTTCTGATTGTTGGCAAAGGTCTTGGCATCCAGGGCGCCGTTCTTCAGGGGCGCCACCGGGGTCTGGTATTTTTTCAGGAAGTACCGCTTGCCGCCCTTGGTGGCGGTGACGATCTTGCCGCAGTTACTGTTGCGCCAGTCGCCGATCAGTTCATAGCCGTGAATGGTCATTCTTCCGTTCCTCCCACATATCGATAATAGCCCTGCTCATATTCCGCCAGCAGACGGACCTGCAGGTCCCGCTTTTCCTTCAAGGCCGCCAGTTGGGCGCCGTTTTCCCGGATCGTGGTCCGGGCCTCTTCCAGCAATTCCTCCGGCAGTTCCACATCCGCGCAGTCCAGCAGTTCCAGGATCACCCGGTCATAGCTTTCCTGCCACCAGGCATGGGCCGCCGCCAGCCGCGCCTCCGGCTCTGCCTTTTCCCGCAGATCCCGGCGCTGCTGCTCCATGGCATGGTACCCGTCCAGGGTCCGCTGCAGCCGGATCTTTTCTTCTTCCAGCATATGGACCCGGTCCAGGGTCATCTCTCCGCTTTCCAGCATGGCCCAGATGTGGGCAAGCTGCAGCGGATGCTTCTCCGCCCAGCGCATATTCTGCTGGACGTATTCCCGCCGCTGCTGGCTGATGCGCCGCACCACTTCCAGCTTGTGGCTCCGCAGGCCCTTGAAGAAGTCAAAGAGGTCATCCATGGACCGCTCGCAGCCTTCCACGATGCGGAAGCTGTCCTCGTCGTAGTCCTCAAAACCCGCCGGAACCCCCAGCTCGTAGATCTGCTTCAGCAGGTTGGTGATGCCGTCGATGTTGGCCTGCAGATCCTGGGAGAACCGCTCCAGGCGGAAAGTGTAATCCGAAGCCGCGGCGTGATAGCCGTCGCTGGCCTTGCGGATATGATCGGCGCTGCGCCGGTCGTTCCAATCCATTTCCAGGTCCAGCCCCGGCACAAAGGCGGCGAAATTGGCGGCGATCAGGTCCATGGCGGTCTTGCGGGCCTGCTCCATGGCCTCCTTCAGCTCCTGGTCCTGCCGGGCGATGTCCTGCAGGGCCTGCTGATAAGGCGCGTACACCCCATCCCGCATCCGGTCCACACAATACTTGGCCACCCATTCATGGGCCTCAAATTTCTCCTTCAGGGCCGCCAGCCGCTTGGGATAGTCCTTTTCCGCCTGGGCATAGCCGGCCATGAAATTCAGCCGCAGAAGATCCGGCAGGGGATCCAGATACAGCGCCTGGATCACTTCCAGCCGCTGCCGGGCGGTCTGCTGCAGGGCCTCATAGCTTTCAAATCCGAAGGCCCGCAGGGCGATGGTGCTGGAATCGTCATGGCGACCGTACTGATCGAAGGTCTCCTCCAGCACCCGGCTGACGTTTTCCAGGTCCGGCTGAGCCACGATGGTATCCAGCAACAGTTTTTCCATGGTCAGAGGAGAGATGAAGTACTCCGAATCGAAAATGCCGTCGCTGGCATTGAGGAGCATGCAGGGCTTCCAGTACATATCGTAAGCGCAGTAGATGGCGAAATCGCTGTCCTCATTGGCCCGGATGTAGTTGGTCATGGTGCCATCCTTGCCCTCCTGGTCCCGCTGGGCCTGGCACAGGCCCTCCGCATGGGCCCAGACATAGGGCCGGGAGTCGCCGGCGGTGAGGTATACCGCTTCCACCTTGTCCTCCAGCTCCCGGTAAACGGTCAGGGTCAGGGTGGTGCCCAGCAGCGCCAGACCGGAGTAGGAAGATTCGTATACCAGGTTGGCCTTGGCGGCGATCTGCCGCAGGCGGGTCTGGATCAGCTCCTTGAAGTAATCGCCCAAAGCCTGCAGACACTCCGCCTGCCGGCCGGCTTCCCGCTCCTGGCGGATATGGTCAAACAACGCATCGGCCTCCAGCCTGGGATTGGTATACAGCTCGTGAAGCACGATGGCCGCCACCAGCCGGGATGCAAAATAGCCGCCCTTTTTCATGTTGTTCACATTGGCGTTGTAGCAATCCTTCACGGCGTACAGCTCACGGAAGGACTTGGTCACATATTCCACAAACCGGGGATCGCTGTAATCCTCATAGACCCCTTCAAAGAGGGCCGCCATGATCTTGTCCTCTTCGAACAGCTCCGGCACGAATTTCTGATGGCGGATGGCGGCGGCGCCGCCCATACCGTCGGCTACCAGGATGATCTTGTCATCCACATAGGGCAGAGCATCCTCGCCCTTATAGACGGTGGTGCCGTCGGGCCGCACCTTTTTTGCCTGGCGATAAACAGTAAGTTTCATATGGGATCCTTCCTTTTCTGGAATAGATTTTTGTGCTTTGGGTCGGTTCAAAACCGCCATAAACCGCTTTTTTATGACGTTTTTCAGCCACCCAAAAAATGCCAAAATGGCCGGACAGATAAATCTGCCCGGCCATAGGCTGCATCAGCAGGAGCCAACCAGCAGGTCGATGACCGCCTGAATGTCCACTTCCTCCAGGCCGGTGCCGGCGTTGGAGAATGCAGGCCAGAAGCGGTTCCATGCCTGCAGATCACACCAGGGGTGCGCATTGGGCACGAAGGCCACCAAACGGCCGGCGTTGGGCTGATAGGTGCTGCACAGTTCCTGGTCGGTGCCTTCCCACCAAGCGCCCAGCTTGGCCAGGTCGGCGGGCATGCCGGCAGGATAGGAAGCAGCGGATGCGCGGGCGCCCAGATCCAGGGCGGGGGCATCGGAGAAGACCAGGATCGCATGACGGCGCTTGCTGCCGCCGGTGGTCCAGTCGGACTTCAGAGCCAGTGCAATGGCTTCCAAAGCATTTTCGGGGCCGTCGCCGCCGCCGCTGGCGGTGATGCCCTGCACAAAGGCCTCGAACTCGGCGTTCTGGTCCGGCAGAACAAAGAAGCCGGATTCCTTCATGGGCTCGCTGTCGCAGCCATAGTCCCGGAAGGCGATGACCTTGATTCTGAGCTGAGCCACGTCCTTGTTCTGTTCTTCCATTTCGTCGATAAATCTGCGGTAGAGGGAAAGCGCGTTTCTCTTGACTTCGTTCAGGATGGGGGACATACTACCGGTGGCATCGATGCACATCACGATGTCAACGTAGTAACCGCCGCCCTGGCCGATCTGTTGTCCATCCATAGTGGGGGACCTCCTTATATTTTTATTTTTTTAGGATCTCCGGGACTTGTTGTGGCTCATGGGTACAGTATATCAACCCTGTAGACGAGCCATTTCAGGGGGGGATCACTCCAGCGCGATAAACTGCTGGATGTCGATCTTGCCCTCAGCCAGCGCAGCGAACCGGTCATTGTACAGGTCCACATTGACACAGCCGCACTGGATCATGTAATGGAACAGGCCCTCGCCGATGACGCCGTCGTGGAAACTGCAGGTCATGCGGTACAAAAGAAGGCCACGGTCAATGCTGTAGATAATGGAGCCGTCATACAGGCCGTAATTGGCCACAGTAGCGGCAATGGCGCCCTCGATCCGCTTGTCCTCCGGGAACACGCAGGGCAGCGGGGAGACATATTCAATGAGTCTGCGCTTTTCGTTGACGCGGATGGTCATGTCGATGGGGATATCCTTGCCGTTGACACGGCAATGGATGGTGCGGGTTTCCTCATCCACTTCATAGTTCCACTTGAGCGTATTCAGCGCGGCGCACAGCGTCTGAAAGATCTGATCAGCCATTGTCTGTCCCTCCTTACACGTTCATGCTCAGTTCAATGAACTGCTGCAGATCGATGGTGCCGTTGCCAAGCTGCTCGAACCGCTCGTTATAGCGGTCTATTACATGGAAGGCGCAATCCAGCAGATACTGCACCAGGCCGCCGCCGTACTGGCAGTCGATAAAGCTGTTGTTCATGCGGTAATACATCTTGCCTTCGTTCAGATTGTAGTCAAAGCCGCCGTCAACAATCGTATTGTTGGCCACCGCCACGGCCACCGCCATATCCAGCACCCGGTCGGGGTTCACTTCCAGCGGCATCGGAGAGAGCAGCACCACCATCTGCCGCCGCAGATCGGAGGTGAGGAAAATGTCCATAGGCAGGTCCTGGCCCCGGGCGGTGAAGCGCACCGTCATCCGCTCCTCGTTGACGCCGTACTGTATACCCATCTCCTCCAGAGTGGTGCGGATCAGCGTGAACATCCGCTGGGAATTCTGGCGCTTTTGTTCATCGGTCATGGGAAACATCTCCTTTATTATTGGCTTTCGGGCAGTCCGTCAGCCTTTATCACAGCGCATGGTCTGCCGGGGCGGCTGATAGGCCGCAGCAGCTTCATAAGCCTGTCTGGCGGCAGCGGGAAATCCCTGCCTGTCGCCCAGGGCGGTCATTTCATCACAGATCACCTGAAACGCCCGAACCGTCCCCCGGCAATGGGGGCAGTTCCGGATATGGGTGGTCACATTGGAAGCAAGTGCCAGGGACTTTTCATCGAGGGTGTCCAGGGACACGAACCCGATCATCTCGTCAACAGTTACATGCTTCATGTTCCATCACCCGTTTGATCATACCGTTCATACGATTCACCCAATCACTAATTGTGGCCTTTCCGCCTTTTTTCATAAAGAATTCCCGATAAGTCACCTGACCGTAGCAGCGCTCTTCATCATAAGGCGCCCGGAGGGCCCGGTCGATCTTATCCAGTTGTTCCGGCCGGATCTCCATCCACCGGATGCCCCGGGCCGCCGTCACCAGCATATCCCGCATTTCGAAGAGGGTCTTTTCTCCGAAGGTGTCGATGATCAGCTCATTGGACCGGATCCTGGTCACATCCAGCTCCACAATGAACAGGCTCTGGGCCACCCAGGTCAGCACCTTATAGACCTGCACATCGGCATCCAGCACGATGCGGAAGGCCCGGGCCAGATCTTCCAGCCGATCGGGGTTGTCTTCCGCCGGCTCCTGGCCGATCTCCACCAGATCCGTGGTTTTCAAGCTGATCCGCCGGACCCGGTTGGCGAAGTCCTTTTTGATATTCCGGGCCACCCGGAACATCCAGGCTTCAAAGCCGGCGGGGTCCATATTGACGCTGCCGTCCTCTTCCCGCAGAAGGAAGTGGCTCACGGTGGTCTTGATCAGCCGCAGGTGGATCTCCTGCATAATGTCTTCTTCGTAATTTTTCCCGCGGAGGGTGTCATCCGCCGCGCACCAGCGGCGCACGCTGGGCCGCAGCACGCCTTCGGCAATGCTGCACAGCATGGTAAACGAGACTTCTTCACGGTACAGCAGCTCGTCCACCATGATATGAAATTCCTGTTCCGAAACCATGGGCATCACCCCTTTTCTCTCTGATACGCTCTATTTTTACATTATACCACATTGTGGCCCGCAGTCAATACGGCAAAATGCCTTATAATCGTCAGATCATTTGGGCATTTTGATAGGCCGCGTCCAGCATTTCCCGGACCGCCCGCTGCCAGGCCTCGGTTTGCTCCCGATGGCGGGCGGCAAAAGGCATGGACGGCCGGTCCTCCAGCAGCCGCATCAGCAGCGCCGCCGCAGCGTTGGTGATCCGCAGGCAATGCCGCCCGCCGCACCGGGTGATCACATCCCGCTCCAGCAGGGCGTTGATGGCCTCCACCGTATCTTCCATCCCGTGGACCCCCTGCTCGATCCAGAGCACATCGGCGCCGGGGCGGAGCATGATCCGCTCCATGGCCCGGACCATGTCCGCGGTCATCTGGGGATAGAGCTGCTCCATTTCCGGACGGCTCAGCAGCCGGGGTTCCAGGAATTCCTGCCGCACGGCAAAATCCACCCCCGCGGGTACTTCCTCCAGCCATCCGCAGCTCACCAGTTCCGCCACCAGCAGCCGGCTTTGGCCGTAGCCAATAGCCAGCTCCTGCTGTAATTGGGGAACGCTGACCTGCTGCCGTCCCCGGAGCAGGCTGCGCATCCGTTCCATATTGATCCTCATTCGTCATCCTCCTCCCAGAACAAGGTAGGCTTCGGGGATTTTGCGCCTTTCTTCTGCAGCACGAAGCGGAACTTGGGATCGGAGAACCGCACCGGCTGGGCCCGCCGGGCCGGCACCGCGCCGTCGGAAGCAAATTCCGGGCAGGTGTAGCTCCGCTCGATCCGGGACCACAGCACATCCTCCCGCATCTGGGTGACGATGCATTCCCCCGGCTGCAGGTAGGTCAGGGCGCTGACGGGGATCAGGGCCACCGTGTCCTTGTCATACCGCTCGATGACCTCCCCGCTGCCGCCCAGGGCGGAAGTGGGGGACAGGATGGTCTTCTGTCCGCATTCCTCGGAAAATTCCTTTTTGGTCTGGGGATTGTTGGTACCGAAGAAGATGTGGACATTCAGATTGTCCTTGATGGTCTCCGCGATCTCCTTGCCATAGATGTGGTAAAGCTGGGCATAGGACTGCAGAATCAGCAAAAACCAGATATTCCGGCCGCCGCAGGCGGAGATCACCTTGTCGAAGTCCCTGAATTTCGGCAGGTTGCCGAATTCGTCCAGCAGGAAGTAGAAGGGCCGGTCCAGCCGGGTGCCCTTCTGCCGGGCCACGGCGATCAGCTCCGAGTAGAGGTTGCTCAGGAACATGCTGATCACTTCGTAGTGGAGGCTCTCCTCGTCCTTGTAGGCCACGAAGATTACCGTGGGCTGGCCGTCGTCCAGGTCCTTCATCTCAAAGGTGTTGGTGCAGGTGATCTTCCGGACGGAAGTATCCCGGAACTTGCTCAGTTTGGTGGCCAGGGCGGAACTGATGCACCGCCGGGTGTTGTTGGCCTGCTCCAGGATGCACTTGTGGGCCATCTGCCGGGCCTTGGAGGTGGCCATGTCCCGATTGGAGAAATAGCCGCCGTCATAGTCCTTCTTGTCATCGGTGAAGGAGTCGAAGATCCGCAGCACCGTGTCGAAGGAGAAGGTGTCCTCCGTCACGAGCCCCTCCGCGCTGTCCTCCAGCATGCCGTAGAGGATGGCCGCCAGCAGATCCCGGGCCGAATCATCCCAGAAGGGGTCCTTCACATCGGTCTGAGGCACCGCCGTCGTGGCAATGGTGGTGATGCCCATTTCCACTTCCGCGAAATAGCCGTCCTTCACCTCCGCCAGATCCCGGTCCAGCTCTTCCTGGCTCTCATAGATCCGGCCTCGGAAGGTATTGCGCAGGCCGTTTTCCGTCAGTGTAACGCCCACCTCATCCTCCGCATGGAGGTAATTCTGATAGGCGCGGTAATACTTGGTCAGGGGATTCCAGCAGTCCGAGTGGCTGTAATCGGTGAAATCCAGCAGGATCACCCGATATCCCGCCCGGTGGAATTTCTCCGCGTTGGCACAGTACAGCTCCTGCTTTGGGTCGCTGATCACCAGGCTGGGTTTGTTCTTTTTCGCCAGCAGCACGTTCAATGTGGGGATCACGAAGCCCGTGGTCTTGCCGCTGCGGGTGGCGCCGATGGCCAGCACATGGGTGTCGGGGATAAAGGTCACTTCCAACTGCCCCTGGGCGTTGCGGGTGACGCACACGGGGATGCCGTCCATCTCCCGTGTGCCCAGTTCGTCAAACCGGCAGGTGGCGCCGGGATGAGAAGCGCGAAAATCCGCCACCCGGGCGATCTTGGCGTTCTCATAGTCACGGAACAGTTCGATCTTATGCATATTGACCGCCTCCTGTATAACCGAATTCCCGTCTGCCGGGGCGGATATTTTCCTCCCGGCAAACATTCCTGAGCTGCTCCAATTCAATGGTCTGCCCGCCGCTGAACACTGCCGCGCGGATGGTCAGCTCCAGGATCTGGGCCAACTGATCCGTGTCGAAGGCAGCCAGGTAGTCTCCGCAGCCTTCCCCCAGGGTCAGTTCCGGCCGGCCGTAGGCCCGGGCCTGCTCCCGGAACACCGCCGTAATGACGGTGCGCTTTTCCTCCGGGCGCACCTTTTCCGATACCACGGTCTCGCACCAGGGCATCAGCGTCCGGACGCCGGCAGTCTTGCCCTCCGCAATCAGCACGAAGCGGATCCCGGACAGATCCAGGGAGACCGAAGGCTGGAACAGCTTGTACTTGCTGCGATAGCGGTTGTCCAGCATCTTGGCCAGCTCCTCCGCCAGGGTGGGGGTCAGCTCCTGGCAATCCTTCACCAGGAACACGGTGTTCACGCACCGGGTCTCACACAGACCCCGCAGCAGCACATTGTCCTTGCTGCCGGAAAAATCCAGGGCCGTCAGAGTCCCCGCGTCGATGGACACCAGGGGGGTGTCCCCCAGGCCCCTGCGCAGCATCTCCTCATACATCCGGGCCAGATATTCCTCCCCGGCCACGATCAGCAGCGGCCGATACACCGCCGCGGGGCAATTCATGGCCACCGCAAAATTCTGCAGGATCTTCCGCCCCTCCCCTTCCCGGTACAGGGGCAGCTCCTTCACCGCCTCCATGCGGAAGGTCATGACGTTCTCCGCCGCGGCATCAAAGGGGATCTCGGACAGGGCGGAGATGGCCCCTTCCTGGGGATTGAGCAGCAGCTTTTCCTTGTCCTCCGCAGAGAGGATCCGGGAAAAGGCTACCTTGGCGAAGCCCCGGTCGAACATGTTCCGCTTCACGATCTCCATGCCGAAGGCCTTCTCCATGATCCGGGCCACGCTCTTCTTTTGGCAGGGGCCTTCAAAGCCGGTCTCCCGGCAGATGTGGGCAAAGGCAAGCTGCTGATTGCCGCTGCGCAGGACGGTAAACAGGGTGTCGTAAAACTCCTGCCGATCCCCCGTTGCATAGGCGATGCACAGCAGATTGCCGAAGAGGTCATTCCACCGGGCGCACAGCCGGGCCCGGCGGACGGCGTTTTCCCGGTCGGGGCAGAGGAAAATGCCGTGGTATTCCAGATAGGCCAGGGTGGTCATGGCGTTGATGTTGCCCCCCATGGCCTTGGCGGTCAGCTCCGCCACCACGCTCTCCCGGGTGATGTTCCGGTCCTTGCCGAACAGCTCCGCCTTGACCGCCATGGCCTTCCGCTTCTGGGCCAGCATCAGCCGGTCCCGGGCCGTCAGGGTCACTTCCTGGCCCACCCGGTGGGCAAATTCGATGGTGCGGCACAGCCGCTCATAGCTTGTGATGTCGTCGATGGCCCGGAACTGCTCGCTCCGGGACGCCCGGTAGTATTCCTCCAGACCTTCCTCCCGGGAAATGCAGAATACCCGGGCCAGCTCCCGAAACATCTTCTCCTGCTCCTGTTCGGTGAGCAGATCACCGCAAATGGCATCCAGCAGATAATACTGGGCCAAAAAGGGTTCCAGCAGATATTCAAGCATGGCTCTCTCTCCCTTCCAGCGCCTTGATCCTGCGGGGCAGCAGGATCCGGTCGATGAGTCCGTACTCCAGGGCCTCCTCGGCGCTCATGACGTTGTCACGGTCCGTGTCCTTGGCGATCCGGGCCACGCTCTTGCCCGTGTTCATGGCCAGGATGGTGTTGAGTTTTCGGCGGGTGTTTTCGATGTGGCGGGCCGCCAGGATGATGTCCGCAGCCTGCCCCTGGGCGCCGCCCAAAGGCTGATGGATCATGATCTCGCTGTTGGGCAGGGCCAGCCGCATCCCCCGGGAGCCGGAAGACAATAAAAATGCTCCCATGGAGGCCGCCATACCCACACAGATGGTCCGTACATGGCAGTTCAGGGAGTTGATGGTATCGTAGATCGCCAGGCCGTCGCTGACACTTCCGCCGGGGCTGTTGATCAGCACCGTCAGGATGCGCTCGTCCTCGGGGATATTCTCGTCCATCATCTTCTGCTCGATGTAGTGCATCTGGGGAATGATCCGCGCCGCCATCCCGGTCTCGATGACGCCAAAGATGTACACCTGATTTTTCTGAAGCAGATACTGCTCAGACAAGATCTCGCCGGGCATATTTTCTCTCATATTCTCCTCATCCTTTCTTTCGTCGAATTCCGAAAAGTATAACGCCCTATGGCGCACCTTTTCGCATACGGATATTATAATATATGTAATTTTTTCCGCCCCGCCCACGGGGGACTCCGGCCCGCCGCCCCCACGCCTCGAAAACGGAAAAGGGAACGGCCCCGCCGTTCCCTTTTTGTTCAATGCATGTTGGCTATAGAAAACCTCACACGGTCGGGATCGGCGGCATTCCGGCGCCCAAAACCTCAGCAAGTTCTGCCACCGCGCTGGCCTTGGCCCATTCCGCCATTCCGGCCTTCCATACCAGGCTGTCACCGTTGAAGGTGCCGGCCATTGCCATACTTTTCAGCGTTGCCAGATCGAAGGGACCGGCCGCCTTTCCGTCCAACGCAACATGGTATGCCACAGTCGGAACCGGCGGCGGCACAGCGCCGGGCGTCATTGCGGCCTCCATGGCGCCGGCAATGTTCTTGCCCACCATGCCGCCAACCGCCAAACTGACCATCATCGCAGCGGGGTTGAACCCAGTTCCACCGCCGCCACCGTCGCCAAGATCCACACTGCCTGCGCCGTGTTCTCCCATGTGCCCCAGGGCCTCCGCGCCGGCCACACCAACTTCGGTCTGTTTCTCGATTTGATATGCTCCGATATTTGCCGACCGGGTCTGCATATGCTGAGCATACTGCCCCTCTTCGCGCTGAATACGCAGGGATTCTTCGTAATGCTCCGCCTCGATCCTCTGTTGATCGTGGATGTTCTTGATCCGAGCCGCCGCCTCTGCCTGCATTGTAGCTGTCGTAACATCCTTCGTTACAGCCATAAGCTGACGGTAGCCCTCGCTCTGCTTGTCGATCTCGATGGCGCTGATATCCACACCGGATACCTGAACGCCAAAGTCCGCATTCAGCCGTTCCTGGATATCATATTCGACCGCATCATTGATGATTGCGGCTTTGCTCTCAATTTGGATCACTGGAATTCCGTGCGCAGCAGGGGCATTGGTTACTGCATCCTTGACATAACGGATTACGACATCCCGGATCTGTTTTTGGAATTCGTCCAGGTTGAAGCTGAAGAGTCTATGTAGCTTAACGAATTCGCGGTAGTCCTTAATGCCAAAGCTGATGGTGCCACGGACAGCAACGGGAACGCCAAAGTCTTCAAAACGGGGATCATACACATCAAAGAAGGGCACACCGAAGCGCACCTGGATAATCCGCGCCAAATTGATAAAGTAGACCTCTGCCTGGAAGGGCGTGCCGCCCTCGTAGGCCAAACCGATAATGCTGGACAGAATCGGGAAGTTCGCTGTCTTAATGGTCTGATCAAAGGGTCCTTCAATGAAATCCTGCATCGTTCCATCTTTCTGCTTGTACACAAAGACAGCTACCTCGCCATCTTTGACTCGTAGGGAAGAACCCCAACGGATCGCGTTCTCCCGCTGATTTTCTCCCCGCTGGGATCCCGACGGATGCCACTTCCAAATCAAATAATTCGGCTCATCGCAGCGAATCTCATCAGCATGCCCGCCTTTGCGGTTGTTTCTATCAAATAGTGCCATTGTAGCGCCTCCTACCATTTGTTGAGCATATTAAAAAGTACTTTACACGCTTCCTGCTCTCTTCTTTTTCTTTTGCACAGCCTTATATATTTTCTCTGGATGTTTCCACTGCATCAGCAATTCGTGTTCACAGCGAAGTCTGTTCTGGACCATATTCGTCTTCATAAATATTTCAATTTCAGAGTCTCTGTAGCCGTTACCTTTCATAAATACCCGCAATCTCTTCAATGCGGCTTTTATTTTTTCGTCGAGCAAGATGAGTTCGATATCCGAACTTGGAATATCCCAATACTCTTCGATGATACGAATAATCGTATCGTCTTCCGTGCTTGCTTCTAGTAACATTTGTGTGGCAAAACCAGCAAAACAATCATAAATATCATTGAAAATACGAAGATCATACGGTGACAGGCGATTTCGGTATTCGTCCAAATTCATATAATTACCCCCTAAAAAACAATATCATTTCTTGGCGGCACGTATACGTCCAAATGGGCCACCTAATCTGTTACATCCCGGTAATAAATGATAATCTCTACATCCGACAAATAAGTATCATCTTCCGAAAAAACTGTATCTCCATCGATGGATACTTTCTCAACCGAACCTTTTGAATTCCACCAACCCGTCGTCCAATCCTTGATTGGCTCTGTTTTGATATTTGAAAAGCCTTTGTTCTCTAGTTGCTGCCGCACTTCTTGATAATCATCGTCTACGAAATCATCATGGGAAGAACCCACTCTTATTTCACGTGGTGCTGAGACATAGCTGTCACCATATTCCGCACGGTCAATCATGTCTAACAATTGATTCCGAGTTATGTCCCATTTCGCAGCCGCTTGCTCGCCAGCTTCAGTAGTAGAACCAGAGAACACCAATGCGGAAGCTTTTGCACGAGCAAGCGCATACTGTTCTTCTTCCAGGCAAGCATACACTTCTTCGACAATTGCATCCAGTCTTTTGTTTTCTGTATTAATTATGATTCTATCAGCGGAGAAAATGCCTGCAACAACTAAGCCAATAATTGCATACACTGCGACAAGCAAAATCCACGTTTTGGTGCCTTCTTTACTAAAAAAGCCTGACACTTTATTGTTGCGGATTTCTTTGGTCTTTATGGTATATATTTCCTTAATCCGTGAAAAATCTGGATCATCACCAAACGCAATGCGGGCCTTGTTATATGCTTGTTCGAATTTTGCGCCCCATGCGTCTGAGATTTCTTGCTTATACTTGGGAAGGTCACCGTATCTGTCATTGCGTATGTTCGAGCCCGCAAGAATTATAAATTCAAACAGATCCTCTTTAGTATTTGGTATTGGGAACGTCCGAATTAGATTAATAATATTGTTTTTATCCTTGGCCTTTCCTGTTTCCTGTAATTCCTTCATCTTATCAGCAAAAGATCTGATTGCAGCAGAAGCATATATATCACGCAGTTCATAACCGCATACTGGACAACTCGTTTCAAAGGCTTTTATTGTTTCACCACAGTTGCGACATTTATGAAGTCTACCATCATACACAACATCATCTTTCTCAGTGCGGTGCGCTGCTATTGGGCCAACCTTTGCTCCACACTCGGAACAAAACTTCGCACCTTCGGCAAGTTCTTGCCCACAGTTCGTACAAAACACCATCGTTCTTCCTCCATCCGTCTTTGATAATTGCATTATATAGGCAACACAGCAGAAAGTCAACTATCCGCACCACAGAGACAGGTCTCCGCCGTTTGATCCTGCGTATGCAACAAACCGGTCCCGATTGGGGCCGGTTTGGACCGTTTTGGGACCGATTTTGTGCAAAAAAGGGCCCTTTTGGGCCCGAAAATTCTGTCGGAAAATGAAGAAAACGGCAAGCCGAAGCTTGCCGTTTGAGTTCCCCCAACAATTTCGAAACTCGATAATAAATCAGTACCCGAGTGATATTAATAGTAACCCAAATAAAAGATAAAGAATAAATACCAATACCATCGCACCGAGAACGGCCAATATAATCATCCCTGTTTTTCTCGCCTTAGGGTGTCTGTTTTTTCTTTCCAATTTATTCTGTTTCCTCTGTTGCTTTACTGCCAATTTGCTTTTCTTAAGCTCTTCGCCCTCTTTGTCGTACGCTTCCTGTGTAACTAAAAATTTATGTCGCGCTTTTAACATCCACCATAAAGCAAACAGAACAAGCCCCAAGAAAAACAATGCCAATACTAACCAAAAATATCCTACACTAACAGATCGCGGTGATGCAATGATCTCCGGATCTTGAGGATTATAAAAAATCGGCACCTTTTCACCAACCGAATAATGAGCGCCGCTGCCTGCTCTAAAAGATATTGCCGTATCAGTTTCCAATTCTCTGTTATAAACAATTCCATCAACAGCGTATTCTATATAGATCTCCTGCCAATTCAAACCTCTGCGACGAAAATGACTTTCAACGTCAACAATAGTAGCCTCAAGCGGTTCCATATCAAATACGAGCTGATCATATTGAACTTTGGATACAATAAAAAACACAACTATAGAACTGAACAATATAATGCCGAACAAAATGGCTGCGAGAGCCTTCTTAAAAACCCTATTGTATCTCAAATCTGACACATAATCACCGCCCTTCTGAACTTGTGTTATAACACAAATCACGCATCGCAGCGCATTTCACATGCAAAGCATATTTCACGCACGAAGTGCACTTCACATATCCCTCAAAGGAATTAGAAAATAAAAAGCACTTGCCGAAGCAAGTGCTTTATTCTTGGCGCCTCTTGTTGGACTCGAACCAACGACCTGCGGATTAACAGTCCGTCGCTCTACCGACTGAGCTAAAGAGGCATTGTGTTCGCGTTACCTATCTTCCCGGGCAGTCACCCGCCAAGTATTGTCGGCGTACATGTGCTTAACTTCTGTGTTCGGGATGGGAACAGGTGGACCCACATGACAATCAACACGAACTCGTTTGGATGGGTTTTACCCATCTTTTATATTCAAAGCGCTTTGCGCTGTGAATCTTGGTGACCCATACCGGATTCGAACCGATGTTAACGGCGTGAGAGGCCGCTGTCTTAACCACTTGACCAATGGGCCGTTGGTGCAGCTTCAGGGACTCGAACCCGGGACCCACTGATTAAGAGTCAGTTGCTCTACCAACTGAGCTAAAGCTGCATATTGCGCACTCTTTCGTTTCCGTTCGGGTGCTTTCGATACACCCTGAAAACTGAACATTGTAACCTTTTGCATTTTGAGAGGCTTTGCACTGAGCCTGCTTTAGATCAAGCTTTCGGCTTATTAGTATCAGTCAGCTACACACATTACTGCGCTTCCACCTCTGACCTATCAACGACATAGTCTACGTCGAGCCTCAGTGGAGATCTTATCTTAGGGGGAGTTTCACGCTTAGATGCCTTCAGCGTTTATCTCGTCCGCACGTAGCTACCCAGCCATGCCCTTGGCAGAACAACTGGTACACCAGAGGTGCGTCCATC
>SVLA01000145.1 GCA_015068175.1 Oscillospiraceae bacterium | reverse complement strand
CTTTGCGGAGGTCTGCGCCGTGGCTTTCGCGGAGAAGGGGATCAAGACCTGGCTGTATGACCGGCTGGCGCCGACCCCCATGCTGAGCTATGCGGTCCGTCAGTTGGGCTGCGGCTGCGGTATCGTGATCTCTGCCAGCCACAATGCCGGCGCTTATAACGGAGTGAAGTGCTATGGCCCCGACGGCTGTCAGATGACCGATGAGCCTGCGGCTATCGTTACGGAGCAGATCTCTCATATCGAGTATTTCATTCCCGAGAGCAAGTCTTTTGCGCAGTTCATGGAAGAAGGCCTGATCTGCTATATCGGCCAGGATCTGTGGGAGAGCTACTATGAGACCGTGCTGAATGAGGCGGTGGATCCCGAGATGCTCCGGGCATCCGGTCTGAATATCGTTTATACCCCCCTGTGCGGCACCGGTATGGAGCCGGTCCATGCCGTGCTGGGCAAGTTGGGCGTGAATATCACCACCGTGGCCTGCCAGGCCAAGCCCGACGGTGATTTCAAGACCTGCGAATATCCCAACCCTGAGACCGATGCGGCGCTGAACGAGAGCTACAAAGTGGCAGCCAATGTGCCCTGCGACGTGATCCTGGGTACCGACCCCGATGCGGACCGGGTGGCCATCGCTGTGCCTGACGGCAAGGGCGGCTATGTGAAGCTCAGCGGCAATGAGCTGGGCTGCCTGCTGATGGACTATGTTCTGAAGGCACGGACTGCCAAGGGGGATATTCCCGAGGGCGCCATCGTTGTCCGTTCCATCGTTTCTTCTCCGCTGGCGGACCGGATCGCTGAGCATTACGGTGTGACCATGAAGGCGGTACTGACCGGCTTTAAGTACATCGGCGGTGAGATCCTGGAGCTGGAGAACAAGGGCGAGGAGCATAAGTTCATCTTTGGCTTTGAGGAAAGCTGCGGCTATCTGAAGGGGACCTATGCCCGGGACAAGGATGCCATCGTAGCCACCATGCTGGTGTGCGAACTGGCGGCCAGCCTGAAGAACCAGGGGAAGAACATCCTGGATGCCCTGGAGGAAATATACAGCACCTACGGCTATTATCTGGCGCATGTGCAGAGCATCGAACTGACCGGCGCTGATGCCATGGAGAAGGCTGCCGGGATGATGGCAGACCTCCGGGCCGAAGTGCCTGCCACCATTGGCGGCGCGGCTGTGACCGGCGTGAACGATTACAAGACCGGCCTGGCCAGGGATCTGGTCACCGGCCGGGAATCTGTGATCAAACTGCCGAAGTCCAATGTTCTGGAGCTGCTGCTGGGCGACAAGGGCAGCGTCATTGCCCGTCCCTCGGGCACGGAGCCGAAGGTCAAGTTCTACTATACCGCCGTGGGCGAGACCAAGGAAGATGCCAAAGCCTTGCTGGATGCCTGCGTGGCGCAGATGTCCAAGTAAATATGGATCACTTTGAACCGGGGCAGCTGCCCCGGTTCTTTTTATGCCTGTACATTCATAGAGTGAGAAGGAAAGGAGCGATGGCTATGGGAAGAAAAAAGAAGTTTGGTATACCGGCAGGGGTCGGGATCGGTATTGGGGTCGGCGTACTGGTGATGCTGGCAGGCGCTATGATCCTGGCGTGGCTGATGGCTGGGGAACGGGTCCCGGAGTCCGCAATGAGCTTGGGCGCCACGGTGATCCTGGTCCTTTCCTCGTCGGTGGGCTGTCTGGCAGCCTGGGCCGCTGTTGGCAGGAATCGGTTGCCGCTGACCGGAATGACCATGGGCGGTATCTTCCTGGTGCTGATCCTGGGGGGATTGGTTTTCGGCGGCGTGGAGGGCGGCATTGGGACCACGCTGGCCATGATCGGTATTGGTGGAGGAATATCCTGGATTCCTGCGGTGATATCAGGGAAGGGTGGAGTGAAAAGACGTAAAATTCGGCCTTATCGTTAAGTTGTACAAAAAATCGGTGTTGGGTAAATATTATTTACCCCTTCAGCGAAAGTGGCCTGTCAAAGTGTACAAACCATATTTGGTGCGAGGCAGGCAGCGGGTGACCCTATATATTGGGGAATCGTCGGTTTTGATAAAGATTGGGCGGCAGACCGGTTGCGGGGGTTGACATAACGATGTTGACATAAAAATCGGCATTATTTACAAAAAGTGTTAAAATAGACAAAATTGCTTGCAATTATCAGGGGTTTGGAGTATAGTATTCATGCATTCTGAATATTTTGGCAGTTATGGCCCTATAGTTCACTTCCTTCTGTTGCTGCGGTTGTGTTTACGGAAAGAGGTGGTTGATTGTTGGTGTCCTGGCCCGGCAAAAGGCTGACCTTGACAGCCGGCTGTATCGCGGGCGAATTGGCAGGGTTCATTGCTGCTTTGGGAGCGGATAATTCGCTGTTATCGTTGGTGCGCTGTGGTGGTCTCAGCCCGGTGTCGACCGTTTGGGCCGTTCTCTTCTCGTTCTTACCGTTTATGATCGCCGCTGCTGCGGTTTACTATCAGCTTTTCCCGATCCTTGTTTTGCTTGGGACGCTGCATTCCTGCCTGCACGGTTTATTGGCTGGGGTGTTGATCCGGGCATACGGAACGGCAGGATGGCTCGTCCAGCCGCTGTTTCAGTTTTCGGGAAATATTCTGCTGGCTGTTTTTTGGGGTTATCTGATCCGCCTGAAGGTCGGCAGGATCTTCAGGAAACTGGCGTCAGCGCTGTGCGCTGTTGCTGCGGTGGTTGTATTTGACTATTTTGTGGTGTCGCCTTTTTTGGCGGGACTGCTGGATCACGGAACGGAAGAGGTACGTTTTTCATGCTGGATCTTGTGCAGGCTTATGAAAATTACCTGACGAAGGTAAAACAGGCCTCCGGGAACACGGTCGCATCCTATATGCGGGACATTCGGCAGTTCGCCGATTGGATGAAGCAGGTTCGGGGCGTGGATATTCTGGAAGCCACACAACTGCATATTGCCGAGTACATGGCGTATCTGGAGTCGGAAGGCCGCTCTGCGGCCACTGTATCCCGCAGCCTGGCCAGTTTGAAGAATTTCTATGGCTATGTGGTGTCCTCCGGATTTATGGAGCAGACCCCGGTGGTGGAGATCCATGTGGATCGCGGAGAGAAGAAGCTGCCCCAGATCCTCACCGGCCGGGAGATCGAGCTGCTGCTGGCCCAGCCTGTGTGTGTGGATGCCAAGGGCTACCGGGACAAGGCCATGCTGGAAGTGATGTATGCCACGGGTATCCGTGTAACAGAGCTGATCGAGCTGAACATCGACGATGTGAACCTGGATGCCGGCCTGATCCGCTGTACCAATGCCCGGAAGAGCCGCATGATCCCGCTGTATCCGGCGGCGCTGCGGGCCCTGAGCGCTTATGTGACCAAGGTCCGGGACGCCATGCTGGCCCAGCCGGATGAGAAGGCGCTGTTTGTCAATGTTTCCGGTGTGCGTATGAGCCGCCAGGGGTTCTGGAAGATCCTGAAGCATTATCAGGCAACGGCCCATATTGACAAGGAGATCACGCCCCATACCCTGCGGCACAGTTTCGCGGTGCATCTGCTGGAGAACGGCGCGGACTTGGGTTCCCTGCAGGAATTGATGGGTCACAGCGATATTTCTTCTACCCAGATGTATACCCATATGGTGAATCAAAAACTGAAATCCGTGTATGAAAAATGCCATCCCAAGGCCTGAAATGAATGATGAGACCCGACAGCTCGCTGTCGGGTCCTTTTTTATAGAAGCTGCTGCAGTTTACGGCGGTTTTCTTCGGATAAGGGAGTCAGGGGCAGGCGGCAGGGGCCGCAATCGTACCCCATCAGCCCCATGGCTTCCTTGACGGGGATGGGGTTCGGCTGGCGGAACAAGGCGTCAATGAGGGGCGTCAGGCCGATCTGCAGAGCGGCGGCGGTATCGAAATCTCCATCCAGGGCCGCATCGGCCAGGACTTTGGTCTCCTCCGGGAAGAGATTGGATACTACGGAGATGACCCCTTTGGCGCCCAGGGAAATGGCGGGGGCGATGTGGGCGTCGTTTCCGGTCCAGACCGGCAGGTCGGCGCCGCAGATGCTGCAGATGTGGGTGATCTTTCCGATGTCGGCGGAGGCTTCCTTCACACCGGCAATGTTGGGGATCCGGGCCAGGGTCTCATAGGCTGTGACGGGAATGTCCACAGCGGCCCGGGAGGGCACATTGTAGATCACGACCGGCAGGTCCGTGGCATGGGCCACGGCGATGTAGTGGGCGGTGAGGCCGCTTTCCGTGGGACGGTTGTAATATGGAGCCACCACCAAAAGGCCGTCCACACCGCATTGGGCGGCTTCACGGCTCAGATTTACGGTATGTTCGGTGGAATTGGTGCCGGTGCCGGCGATGATCTTCATATTTCCACCCACGATCTCCTTGGATCGGCGGAACAGCTCCAGTTTCTCCCCGTCGGTGAGGGTGGGGGCTTCGCCGGTGGTACCGGCAATGACGCAGGCGGTGATGCCGGCTTCCATCTGCCGGCGCAGGAGTATTTCCAGCATGGGGTAATTGATCTTTCCGTGGATGAATGGGGTCACCAGGGCGGTGCAGACCCCGGTAAAGAGCGGTTTTTTCATAGGCATCCCTCCGCACCAGTCTATGCGGTTGGTGCTTTTTTTGACAGTTGCAAAATCTGACAAAAAGCGGTATGATAAGATCAGAAAGGCGGTGTCACCATGAAACGGGTTTTGATATTATTACTAATCGTTTCCCTCCTGTCCGGGATCTGCATTCCCGCCCGGGCCGTTGAGAACGGAGACGCGTACAACGAACTGGAAAGCGATGCCTTCCGGGAGGCATACCGGATCATGG
>SVLA01000007.1 GCA_015068175.1 Oscillospiraceae bacterium | reverse complement strand
CCGTGTGGATAAGGTGTCTCCCACCTGCACCACAGCGGGCAAACAAACCTACTATCATTGTTCTTCTTGCAACAAGTATTTTGAAGATGCCGCAGGAACAAAACAAATCACCAGCCTATCCTCGTGGGGTAATGTTGCTGCGCTGGGTCATGTGGAATCCGATCTACGAAGCAATTCCACGCATCATTTCAAGGTCTGTACCCGCTGCTATCAGGAAATTGCCGGCAGCAAGGCTGAACATAGCGGTGGCACTGCCACATGCATGACAAAGGCCAACTGTGCCGCATGCGGCACCACCTACGGCAACCTGGCCGGGCATACCCTGGCAACAGAGGTCTGGGGTTACATCGATCCCAGCGGCCATGCGCATATGTGCGCGGTGCAGGATTGCTACTACCACGGCACATTGGAACCTCACCGTTCCGGCGGACCGGCAACGGAGACCGAGGACGAAGTCTGCCTGGATTGCGGCTATGTCATCACCCTGGCCGTGGCCCATGAACACAAAGCCCTGGATGGCTATCATACCGACGCCGAAAGCCATTGGCAGATCTGCGGCTGCGGCTTGACCATGAACAAAGCATCCCATGCTGATGCCGACGGGGACCGGGAGTGCGACACCTGCGGCATCGCGATCGCCGGACCCGGGGATGCCTCCGAACCCACCGGCACGGTACCCCAGGACCCCGGCGACGATCCCACCGTGCCTGCGGAACCGCAGACACCGGACAGAAACGGCGATGCGTTCTGGATCGCTGTGATCGTCCTCATTGTATTGGCCACCGGCATCGGCGCCGCATGGATCCTGCTGAAAAAGGATCAGAAGGATAAAGCGGATCCGGAGGATACAGAATAAGGAACTGCCCCCATAAAGAGCGCCCCGTCCGGCCGGACGGGGCGCAATTATTCACCTTTACTGCTCCTCGAAGCAGAACACAGCGCCGCTGCGGGGATAGATCCACTTGTCCCGCAGGTGGATGTCGCAGGAACCGTCGCCGTGGTCGGCATCCCGGACCCGGGCGTCATCCGCGCCATTGAAGAAGGAGTACATCTTTACGTTATAGTTCAGGGGGTAGTCGAAGCGGATGTACACGCCGTAAGTCGGATCCGCAATGACGGCCTGGAAGATCTTTTCCGTTTTGAGCTGAGGCATATGGAAGGAGATCTCCGTGGAGATCATGTTGTCCTTCACTTCATGATCGGAGTGCAGGTCAACGACGATGCCGTGACCGGTGATGCGGACCTTGGTGATGACGCAGCGCTGGCTGTTGATCCACACCTGCAGACGCATATCCTCTGCCACGAACCGGATCAGTTCTGCCGGATCCTTCATGGCGCACAGCGCGTTCAGCTCCTCCGGCCGGATGGAGAGGCCCTCCTGCATCAAAAAGGTCTGGTCTCGGAGCTGTTCATCCAGATCCTGGTTTTCGGTGAGGAAACCGATGCTGAAATCGTTGCCCAGGGGGCGATCCTTCACAAAATGCTTCTCAAAGCTCAGCTTTTCGTGGATGGTGATGTAATATTGGGCGTCGAACCGGGAAGAGATGGGCTTATCCCGCAGGGTGACCGTATAGTGGAAATTCTTCCGCAGGTTGAAAGCACCGCTGATGTAAGGCGTAATGGCGTTTTCGGCCATTTCCGCTTCCAGAGAGTCGTTGTCGGCCAGAGAGTCGATGGTGGCGTTCAAAAAGTTCCGCCGGGTATCCACATCAAAAAGGCGGATGGTCTCAGGGTTACTCATCAGGGTGCCGGTGATCTGCTCAGAGATCTCCTCGGACACGAAATCCTGCGTCACATACTCAAAGGCGAAATCAATGAGGATGATGGGCGGCAGAATACCCAGAATGTTATCCCAAATGCCGTCCAGGATGCTCATGAAGTCCAAAGTCTCGCCGTTATAGTGGGATACCAGGATCTTCACCATCAGCATCAGCAGCCAGATCACGGCGGTGCCGGCGGCCAGCATCAGCACGGCCTGCTTTTTGCTGCGGTGCCGCAATGCTTTTTTCTTTTTCTCTTTTGCCATAAAAGTCACCCGTTTCTGTATGTTTTAGGGGGTAGGCTCGGTGTAAATGCCATGGTAGATGGGACTTTGACCCGTGATCCCGGCCCAGAAGCGGTCACCGAAATCAAAATGCCACCATTCGTATGCGTAGTTGGTAAATCTGGCGGCGATCATCAGATTATACAGCAGCCGACGGTTGTCCCGCACCTTGGGGTCGCCGGCGGTCTCAAAGGCCACGGTGTGGGCGGCTTCGGTAAAGTCGTCAAAACCGGTACCCATGTCCAGTTCCCGGCCTTCTCCGTCCACCACGGTCAGGTCCACGGCGCCGCCGGTGGCGTGGACAAAAGGCTGCAGGGGATCCTCGGAAGGATAGGAAACAAAGCAGCGGGCGGCGGACAGCAGTTGCTCGTGATCCCATTGGGGGTTCTGTTCCGCCAGGGTGCGGTAATAATCCCAAAACAGCCCCTTCTGCACTGCGGCGGGCCGCCATGCATCATAGATCTTCAATTTGTAACCGGCCGGCAGGGCGCGGGCCACTTCCAGCAGCATGTTGCATACACTTTTCCGCACATAGACCCGGGGAGTCGCGCCGTGGATCCCCTGCAAATAATACCGGGGCTCAAAGATCATCACATCTGCCAAAGTTTCGGAAATGCAGATCAGAGGCTCCTCCTGGGTCACCACCGCTATGGGTTCGTCCCAGGGGGCCGGCGATTCCGGGATCGGCTTGTGAATATCAAAAGGCTTCATGCCTTTCCACCTTCTTTCTTCCTTATATTATATGCAGATGGGGGACCTCAGTCAATAACAATTCCCATCCTGATGCGAAAACCGCTTGTATTTTTCAGGAATGTTTGCTATAATCATATAATAGTAGTATAATGCCCGGGTTATGGGATGCCATGCAGAAGGAGGGAACGACCCTTGGAAACCGTTGTAAAAGAACTGAACGTGCATTATGAGGCGGCGGGCCAGGGTCCGGCGGTGCTGCTGCTCCACGGCTGGGGATCCAGCATGGAGCCTTATCGCCCCCTGATGGCGCTGCTGCAGCAAAAATACACCGTCATCGCTCTGGACCTGCCGGGTTTCGGCAAGACCGAGGAGCCGAAAGCGCCCATGAACGTGGATGACTATGTGGACTTCGTCCTGGAGTTTATGAAAATGTTCCCCGTGGAAAAGCTGTCCCTGGTGGGTCATTCCTTCGGCGGCCGGGTCATCATCAAAATGGCCAACCGGTCCCTGCCTTTTTCCATCGATAAGATCGTCCTCATCGACAGCGCCGGCATCAAACCCCAGCCTTCCGGCAAGAAGACCGCCAAACAGACCCTCTACAAGATGGGCAAATGGTTCGCTACCCGCAAACTGATCGCCCGTTGCTTCCCCGGTCTGCTGGAAAAACTGCGGGTCACCTTCGGCTCCGCGGACTATGCCGCGGCCAGTCCCATGATGCGCCAATGCCTGGTGCGGGTGGTCAATGAGGACCTGAGCCACCTCCTGCCCACCATCACCCCGCCCACCTTGCTGGTTTGGGGCGAAAATGATACCGCCACGCCCCTTGCCGACGGCCAGCGGATGGAAAAAGAAATCCCCAACGCCGGCCTGGCGGTGATCCGGGGCGCGGGCCACTTCTCTTTTGTGGAGCAGCCGGTGATCTTCCGGAATATTATGGCATCTTTCTTTGAGATAGGGTGAAGATTGTGATCATTATTCTGAATATTCTGATGATGCTGGCATTTTTGGCCTTTGCGGTCTGCAGCGTGATCCATTCCCTGCATATGTTCCAGCTCAATTCCTATAAGATCCCCACCCATATGCGGTGGCTGGGCAACAACCGAAAGACCTTGCTGCCCGGAGCGGCGGCGGCAGCCGTGGCGCTGATCGCCATCGTCTTTGAGCCCATTCCGGCGGCCATCGTGCTGATCGTCACCTTCGGCCTGCTGCTGCCGGCGGTACGGCCCCGGAAAGCGAAAAAGCCCCTGGTGTACACCAACCGGGTGAAGCGGATGGTGCTGACCATGGTGATCCTGGCGGCGCTGTTGGCGGTGCCGGCGGTCTGGTTGGGCGCAAAAGCGGCGCTGGTGATCCTGGCTTTGGCCTGCGGGGCCATGCCTTTTTGGGTGCTGGCGGCCAATACCATCAACAAGCCCATCGAAAAGGCCATCAACCGCTATTACATCAACGATGCCAAGAAGATCCTGGCCGGCTGCAAGAACCTCACTGTCATCGGCGTCACCGGCAGCTTCGGCAAGACCAGTGTCAAGTACATTCTGACCACCCTGCTCCAGGCCAGGTACAATGTGCTCATGACCCCGGAAAGCTACAACACCCCCATGGGTGTGGTCATCACCGTGCGGCAGCATCTGCGGGCCACCCACGAGGTGTTCGTCTGCGAAATGGGCGCCCGCCATGTGGGCGACATCCGGGAGCTGTGCGATATCGCCCACCCCCACCACGGCATCATCACTTCCGTGGGTCCCCAGCACCTGGAGACCTTCCATTCCATCGATAACGTCAAAAAGACCAAATTCGAGCTGGCCGATGCCCTGCCGGCGGAGGGCGTAGCTTTCCTGAACGGGGAAGATGCCAACATTGCCGAGCATCGCCACAACGTCAAAAACAAGACTGTTACCTACGGTCTCACCGACCGGTGCGATTATTATGCCACCGACATCTCCGCCTCCTCCAAGGGCACCACCTTTACGGTCCATGCTCCCGACGGCACCTGCGAGACCTTCACTACCCACATGGTGGGCAAGCACAATGTCATCAATATCGTGGGCGCCATGGCCATCTGCGGCCATATGGGCATCCCCCTGGGGGCCCTGAAGGGCCAGGTGCGGAAGCTGGAAGGCGTTCCCCACCGCCTGCAGCTCATCCGCAAAGGCGGCGGCATCACCGTCATCGACGATGCCTATAACGCCAATCCCACCGGCTCCAAAGCCGCCATCGATGCCCTGGCCCTTTTCGACGGCTTCAAGATCCTGGTGACCCCCGGCATGGTGGAATTGGGCCACAGACAGGCGGAGCTGAACCGGGAATTCGGCGCTTACGCCGCCGGCGTCTGCGATTATGTGGTCCTGGTGGGCAAAGCCAACAGCGACAGCATCTACGAAGGCCTCATTTCCGCCGGCTATCCCGCGGAAAAGATCTATGTGGCAGAAGAACTGGGCGACGGCCTGCAGAAGGCTTACGCCGCAGACGCCGCAGGAAAAGAGAAGATCATCCTGCTGGAAAACGACCTGCCCGACAATTTCTGATAAGAAAGGAACATATATAATATGAAGATCAACGTTGCGGTGCTGTTTGGCGGCAAAAGCGTGGAGCATGAGATCTCTGTGATCTCCGCGCTGCAGGCTGCGGAATATTTAGACCGCGAAAAATACGAAGTCATCCCCGTTTACATTACCAAGCAGGGCAAAATGTATACCGGCGAGGAAGTGGGCAAGATCGAGTCCTACAAGGACATCAAGACCCTGCTTTCCAAGAGCAAGCAGGTGATCCTCACCAACGAGGGCGGCAAAGTGCTGCTCAGCGAGTATCCTGCCCGGCTGTTTGGAAAGAAGTCCATCCTCATCGATGTGGCGTTGCCCATCGTCCACGGCACCAATGTGGAGGACGGCACCCTGCAGGGTTACCTCAAGACCCTGGGCGTGCCCTTCGCCGGTTGTGACGTGCTGGCTTCCGCCATCGGCATGGATAAGCACGTCATGAAGCTGGTGTTCAAGGATGCCGGCATCCCCGTGCTGGATTGCAAGTGCTTCCTCAAGACCGAATATATGGCCGACGAAAATGCCGTCGTGGATGCCATCGCGTCCGCCTTCGGCTATCCCGTCATCGTCAAGCCGGTGAACCTGGGTTCCAGCGTGGGCATCAGCAAGGCCAGGAACGCCGAGGAACTGGCCGAAGCATTGGACCTGGCCTTCCGGTTTGCCCCCAAGGTCCTGGTGGAGCGGGCCATCACCCAACTGCGGGAGATCAACTGCGCCGTCCTGGGCGATATGTACGAAGCCGAGGCATCCGAATGTGAAGAGCCTCTGAACGCCACCGACATCCTCTCTTATGAGGATAAGTATATGGCCGGCGGCAGTAAGTCCGGCGGCAGCAAGGGCATGGCCAGCCTGGCCCGGAAGATCCCGGCGGACATCAGCCCCGCACTCCGTGAGGAGATCCGCGCCATGGCGGTGAAAGCCTTCCGGGCCATGGGCGGCAGCGGCGTGGCCCGCATCGACTTCATGATCGACACGGCGGAAAATAAAGTCTACCTCAATGAGATCAACACCATCCCCGGCAGTTTGTCCTTCTATCTGTGGAAGCCTTTGGGTATTTCCTATCCCCAGCTTCTGGACCGCATGATCGCCCTGGCCCTGAAGCGGACCAGAGAAGAAGGGGAGATCGTCTACTCCTTCGATACCAATGTGCTGGATAGCTGCAGCTTCGGCGGCAGCAAGGGCGCCAAGGGCAGCAAGATGTAAATGGCCACCCGGCAGGTTCGCCTGCCGGGTTTTTCCGCACCCCGTGCCTCTCCCTTTGGGAGAGGTGGTGCAAATCTCCGATTTGCACCGGAGAGGGCGTCCCCAAAGCCTTCTCCTCGAGGAGAAGGTGCCCCCGCAGGGGGCGGATGTGGTGTAGCCCCGCAGGGGCGTTGCAATGGCGGAAATTCCAACCGCGCGGCGGGCGCAAGCCCCCGCCCTACAATAGCACCGCCCCAAAGACTTCTCCTTGATGGGAAACCTTTTTGAAGTAAACAATACCCCGCGGCACCGAAACGGCACCGCGGGGTTCGTATTTATGCGGGCGGCAGGGGGGTGTTGGACACGATCTGCCAGGGTGCGTTGCTGTTGCGGCTCAGCCGCAGGGTTACCACCCACATGACGTTGCTGTCACTACGGGAATAGTACAAAGCGATGTCTCCGTTTTCCAGTTCTTCAATACCGCCAGCCTGGAAGCCTTCCACAACCGGGTAATCGCTGGCCACGCAGCTATACCAGCCGATGGTGTCAATGTAGCGCATCCCTGCAAAGCACTCTGTGGGAAGGTCCGTCAATTGAACGCCAAAGTAGATTTCCAGTACCTGATTCATCAACTCTCTGGGAACGAAGTTGTAGTCGTAATATCGTTGAGTCTCAGGGAGACTGTTGAGCCACTCATCATACCATTCCACATCCGGCATCTGCCAATCATCGCTCTTTGCGTTTGCAAACAGAGTCTGAAGACGCAGTCCCGTAATATCCGTGTACGGATCCACCAGTGCCCAGTTATAGTAACTGGTTTGATCACCGAAAATCTTGTTGAATTTCTCCAGAGCGTCGTACTGATCTTCAGCGGTGTGGCTGATCAGTGCACCGCCTGCGGCATCCACATGCGCTTCGTATCGGCAACCTGCCGCAAAGAATGTGACAACAAAATGCTCCGGGTATGCGTCAACGCTCAGCACGTAGGCTTCTTCCATGGTGTAACCGAACAGATCCACGATGGTGTACTCTGCCACATTGGAGGCATCCGGTGATCCGGGCTGTGTACCTGTTTGATGGGGCTGCGTATCCACTCGGAAACTCAGTAGTTCGCCGGTGACAGCATTTACCTGGGCATAGCAACTGTAGGAGTAGGCATCGTCCTTCCAAAGAAGCTCCACGGAGTATACATCCTTTGATAGGGTGCAGACACCGCCGGCTTCGCCGCTGAGGACTGCGTTTCGTAAAGCTTCGGGCAGTTCTGTCTGCCGCGCCACCAGATCCAGGGCGTATTCCTTACTCACATAGTTCTCGGCCGGCAGATCGAAATTGCTGTAAACGATGGACCCATCCTCCGCGCTGACGCCATAGGTGTATTTTACATCCTCGACGGTGAAGGTGACGATATACCAGGCTTGATCGGCCATATAGCTGCAATCCAGGGCGGTCACATCTTCCAACCGAACTCCGGCATCCTCCAGCGAAATGTGCCGGGCTTTTTGCCAGGGATACCACTCATCGGGAACCTCATGAAAAACGTCGGAAGGATCGCCGCTGGCAATGTCCAATGCCTGATAGTCTTTGCTCTGGTTGACCGCATAGATGGCGTTTTCGGTTTTGATCCACCACCGGATATAGTATTCCCCGTCCTCATTGGCCGGGAAGTCGCCGTAAAGAAAGTACACTTCATCCAAACTCAAATGCACAGCCAGCAGGGCCCGGTCCCGGGACTCCAGGATGTTCCAGGGTTCCTCCGGCGGCGTGAGATCCGATTCCGGCAGTTTCTCGTAGACATCGCCGGTAGTTGCCTCAACGTAATAACTGGGCAAATAGGACATCACAGGGTTGAGGGAAACAAAGAAATGGTAAAAAATGCCTACATCCAATGTCAGCAGTTCCCCTTCGGTCACGATCTCGGGACTCCGCAGTTGTTCTGCAGATTCCGCATCCACCGATGCCAACAGATGCTGCTGCAGAAGCTGTTTGGCGATCAGCGGCGGCAGGATGCTCTCCATTGTGGTTTCCACAATATCAACACCCACAAATTCATCGAAAGAATCAAAAACAAAGCTGTAAGCAAAACCCTCATGCCCCACGGCGTAGGCATAATATTCGCCCCGCAGGGAGGGGACGATCTCCAGCGCGGCCCCTTCGATGCCCAGCATGGACAGAATTTCTGCCCGTACGGAGGCGGGGACGGCCAGGGGAACTTCGCCGATGGGATCGTCCAGGGACGGTTCGCTGTCCGCCGGGGCGCTGGGATTTTGGCTGGCCTGCAGGCCGCCGGTATTCCGCAGGAACATCAGGCCGCCGGCGGCCACGCCGATCAGCAGGGCCAAAGCGGCCGCGGTGGCCACCAGTTCCTTAAACCAATGGCTGCGGGGCATCATGGGGGCGGAAACCGGGGCAGGGGAGGGCTCGTCAGCCTTGACGGCGGGGCAATCTTCCATCACCCGGTGCAGCACATCCGGCATCGCCGCCCGAAACGCCCGGCGGATACTCTTTTTGGTTCGCATAAAATGCTCCTCCTTTCAAAAACGGTCGCGGACTTTCTTCAAAGCCCGGTGATACTTGGACAGAACGGTGGAGGTGTTCAGATCCAGCATTTGGCCGATCTCCCGGAAACGACAGCCGGCCACCGCGTGAAGCACCAGGATCTGACGCTCCTCGTCGGTCAGGGCCTGCATGCATTGCCGCAGCAACAGCCGGTCATCGGGATCCGCCGGAAAACTCTGCAGCCAGGCGTCGGATTCCAAAGGCTGGTACCGCTGCCGGTATTGGAGCTGTTTGTAGCTGTGGTTCCGGGCAATGGTCATGATCCAGGCCATGGGTTTTCCCTGGCTTTTGTAATCTGCCGCATAGTTCCAGACGGATACAAAGGTGTCATGCAGCGCGTCCTCGGCGTCGGACCGATTCTTCAGCACCGAGAGGGCATAGGCGAATACCGCCGTGCCGGCGGCCTCATAGATCCGGGCCAGGGCGTCGCGATCACCCCGGGCCATTTCCCGGATCCAGCGGTCAAGCTGCAATGCATGAGGGATGTCTGCCATATCCTTCCTCCTCCTTTCACCCGTATAATCCGCAAGGGAAGCATTTTATTGCATTATATATAGAAAGTTTTTCAAAAGCAAATAAAAAAACGCCCCTTCGGGCGCAGTACACAATGAAATGACCCCTGATCCATCGATTACTCACCTCGATGATCAGGGGTCATTTCGCTGAATTCTTGGGTTCGATCATTGGTTAACCTCTCTTTCTGCGGTTTGGGACCTTTCTTGTGCGTTCGTCTTTTTACTACACGTTCTGAAAGGAGTCTGGAAAGGTTTACGTGTACATTGGTATCACCCTTTCTGGCTATAGATTATCACAGTTTTTCTGGAATTGCAAGTTGGGAAAGTTCACAAAGTAAAGGGCGTGTATTTGTGCAAAATACAAAAATCCTCTAAACACGGACAAATACCGTTGACAGACGCCGTTTCATATGCTATCATGGAAATGTTGAGCGGCCTGCGGAAGGACCGCTCTTTTTCTTTTCCATAAAAAGACAAGTAATTATTAAGAAATAGTACTTGCATTTTTGGGAGGGGGGTGGTATCATAAACTAGGATATACATATAACGATGGAGGGGTATCCCCTTTTGGCGGAAGAATCATTCCGAAGGGGTATCAAAACAGCACAGAAATGAAAAAAACAATTAAAACGATCTGGAACGTGGTCGGCACGGTCATGGTCCTGGCGGTGGTGGTCCTGGCCCTCTTGCTGGCCGGTGTGAAGCTGATCGGCCTGGAGCCTTACATCGTGCAGTCCGGTTCCATGGAGCCTGAGTATCCCACCGGATCCGTCATCTATATTAAAGAAGCGGATGTGGAGCAACTGGAATACTGGGACGTGATCACCTACCGCCTGACGGATAAGACCATCGCCACCCACCGCATCATCGAGGTGCTGGAGGAAGACGGCCAGACCGTCTATCGCACCAAGGGCGATGCCAATGAACATCCTGACGAAGGATATGTGACCCGGAGTCAGGTCATCGGCACCCCGGTATTTTCGGTACCGTACCTTGGTTATTTCGTGGCAGAACTGCAGACCACCCGGGGCACTTACGGTGCCATTTCCGCCGGCGCGGTGCTGCTTCTGTTCCTGATCCTGCCGGATTTGCTGTTCGGTGAGGATGAGGATAAAAAGAAGGGGAAGGCCGAAGTTCCCGTGGAGGAGCTTCCCGCCGAACCGGATGAATCAGTAAACTTATCGGGTGAAATTCCCGAGAAGAATGGAGGAAGCCTATGAAGAACAAGAAGAAGACCCTGCTCCTGGTTCTGTGTGCTGTCGCTGTGGTCGTGGCATCCGTGTTGGGTACCCTGGCGTACCTGACCGACCGCTCGTCCGTCGAGAACACCTTTACCGTGGGCAATGTCAACATCACCCTGGATGAAGCGGTCACCGATAAGGATGGCCAGGTCATCGACGAGGATGGCGACGGCAAACCGGACAACCGTACCGAGCTGGGTAACCAGTATCACCTGCTGCCCGGCAAGGAGTATGTCAAGGATCCCATGATTACCGTCGCTGCCGGCAGCGAGGAATCCTACGTCCGCATGATCCTGACGGTCTACAACGCCAACGCGGTCCAGGCCCTGATCGATGCCGACAACAATGACGGCAACGCCATCAAGGATTATGCCGACCTGTTCTATGGTTGGGACGAGCAGAGCTGGCTCTATCACGGCTTTGTAACCGGCAATGAGAACGGTGTCAGCACCATTTCTTTTGAGTTCCGTTATGTGGAGCCCGTCACCGGCATGGAGCCCGATGGTACCACCCTGGATCCTCTGTTTACCGGTATCAAGGTGCCCGGCTACGCCACCAACGAGCAGATGGCTGCCCTGTATGACGGCGGCTTCAAGATCGTTGTGGAGGGCCATGCCATCCAGAGCAGCACTTTTGCTGACGCCGACGAAGCCTGGGCTGCTTTCGATAAGCAGTACAACGGCTAAGACCTGCTTTCACCGGGCGCGGCCCGTCCGTGTCCGTGAAATACCAAAAATCTAGCGGAAAGGAGGAGCAAAATTTATGAAGCAAGGGAAATATGAAACAAAGCATGCCTCCAAGGGTGTGAGAATGCGTTTGATCATGACGGTGGTGGCCATGGCCATCCTGGTAAGCTGTGTTGTGGGCGGCAGTATTGCATGGCTGCTGGCGACGGAGTCCGTGACCAATACCTTTACTTACGGCGACATCAACATCACCCTGAAGGAAACCGACACCGGCCTGGACGATGACGGCGATTCCACGACCAACGACTATGTCATGGTGCCCGGCGAGACCATCGCCAAGGATCCCGTGATCACCGTGCTGAAGGGTTCCGAGGATTGCTGGCTGTTCGCCAAGCTGACCGAGTCTGAAAATCTGGACGATTTCATTACTTATGAAGTCGAGGATGGCTGGACCCAGTTGCTGGACAACGACGGCAATGCTGTCGATGGCGTTTACTACCGCCTGGTGACGGATGTCACCGAGGACTTCACCGCCAACGTGCTGAAGAACAATGAGGTTCAGGTGCTGGGCACCGTTACTAAGGCCATGCTCAATGAGCTGGACGACGGCGACGAAGATGACGGCTATCCCACCCTCACCGTCACTGCTTACGCAGTGCAGTACAGCGGCTTCGAGGTCGCCGAAGGCGGCACTCAGAATGCGGCTGCTTACCTGGCCTGGACCACCGCTGTGGCCACCGAGAACGGCTGATCGCGACCCCTTAAATTTGTAATCTGTGCGCATTGCGCATGAAAAAATGAAAGGAATTTAACACTATGAAGAATCTGAAGCAGATCATTGCTGTCGTGCTGGTTCTGACCCTGGTGGCTGCTGCATCCATCGGCATCACCGTGGCCTACCTGACCGACCGCGACTCCAAGGCCAACGTTTTCACCGTTGGCGATGTCAGCATCAAGCTGCATGAGAACTTTGCCGACGGCGCTACCCTGATCCCCGGTGTGGACATCGCCAAGGAGCCCTACATCGAGAACACCGGCAAGAACGACGCTTGGGTTTGGGCTACCGTGGCCATCCCCGCTGCGCTGGACAATGCCGATGCTGCTCACAACATTGTTCACTTCAACTTCGACAAGAATGTCGTGAATGATGCTGAGTGGACCTGGACCGATGAGAACGGCAACTGGCTGGTCGAAGAGAACGTGGACATCAAGGGCATTGAGTACAATGTCTACACCGTCCTGCACCAGACTGCTCTGAAGAATGGCGAGACCACTTCCGCTGTCATCACCAATGTTTATTTGGACACCCACATCGACATCGATCCCGATGGCAATATGTGCTGGATCGAGAACGGCGTTGCCAGCGATCCCGTGTGGAACGTCAATGAAAATGCTTACCCCGTCATGTATGTCAGCGCTTACGGCATCCAGAAGGAAACCTTCGCCACCGTGCAGGAAGCTTACGCCGCTTACCAGAAGCAGTGGGGCTCCAACGGCACCGAGTATGCTGACAGCGTTGCCGATGTTTCCAATCTAACCGAGTGGAACGGCGCCGTGGGCAACATCGACTACATCAACGTCACCGAGGACATCGATGCCGAGAACTTCAACCTCCCCGCTGACCTCGAGGCCAGCATCAACCTGGGCGGCAACACCCTGTCCGGCAATTACTTCCAGGTCAACGGCGGCGAGCTGACCCTGGAGAACGGCACTCTGAAGACCGGTACTTCTTCCGACTATGCTGCCATTATCAGGGGCGCTGATGCCACTGCCACCTTCACCGATGTTGAAGTTCTGGCAGGCGGCGGCGGTGTCGCTGCTGCCGATGGCGCCGAGGTCACCTTCGATGGCAGCATCGTGGATGTTACCACTGCCAGCACCTCCGGCCGCTACAACTTCTATGCTGTCGGCACTGGTTCCAAGATCGAGATCAACGGCGGCACCTTCTCCTTCAGCAAGACTCTGAACCAGAAGCGCGCTTATGTCTACGCTGAGGCCGGCACCACCGTCATCATCAACGGCGGTACCTTCGGCAAGGCTTCCACCCGTTCCGGCTACACCGCCGGCATCCTGGGCACCGGCACCGTCATCATCAACGGCGGTACCTTCGGCTTTGATCCCTCCAACTGGGTTGCTGCTACCTCCACCTGCGAGAAGGTTGGCGACGTTTGGGTCGTTACCCCCAACGCCTGATTAACACATCCATCCTTCCCACCCCGGCAACGGGGTGGGAGGACCCCACCGAATGATCCAATGATCATTTGAAAGGATAAGCCTATGAAGAATATGAAGAAAATTCTTTGCCTGCTGTTGGCAGTAGCAATGGTCGCCCTGGTTTCCGTGGGTCTGACCATTGCCTACCTGACCGACCGGGACAGCAAGGCCAATGTCTTCACCATCGGCAATGTGGACATCGTTCTGAACGAATCCTTCGAACAGGGCACCGTCCTGATTCCCGGTGTGGACATTGAGAAAGTCCCCACCATCACCAACACCGGCAAAAATGACGCCTGGGTTTGGGCCCATGTGGCGATTCCCACTGCTTTGGACAGTGAGTACGCCTACAATAATGTTGTCCACTTCAACTACGCCAAGGAATCCGTTGGCGACGGCAAGTGGAATTGGAAAACGGAAGACGGCTCTGCCTGGAACATGTCTACCGCTACCATCGACGGCATGGCCTACAATGTCTATACCGTCATGTATCAGAAGCCCCTGGAAGTGGGCGCTACCACCGAGTCCATTCTGACCAAGGTCTACATGGACCACAATGTAGACATCACCCCCGAGGGCGATATGTACGTTGTTGAAAACGGCATCACTACCCCCGTGGATTGGAATGTCAAGGAAGAAGCCTTCCCCATCATCTATGTCAGCGCTTACGCTGTCCAGATTGAGGGCTTTGACACCGCCTGGGACGCCCATGATGCTTACTTCGCTCAGTGGGGCGACAACGGCATCATCTGGGCCGAGCCTGGCATCCCCGTCCATAATGAGGCTGAACTGCTGAAGGCTTTTGAGGTCGGCGGCCCCTACATCCTGGAAGAGGACATCACCCTGACCGGTCTGGAGACCCCCATCACCGCCGATTTGACCCTGAACCTGAACGGCCACACCATCACCGCTGACCGGGTTTACCCCCCGGCCACTTCCGGCCAGTCCGTCTCCGTGCTGGATGTTTACGGCGCCAACGTCACCATCAAGGGCGAAGGCAAGATCATCAACTCCGGCAACAATGCCGCCTACGCGCTGACCGTCCGTGACGGCGCCAACGTGGTCATTGACGGCCCCACCCTGGTTTCCTACCACGATGCCGTTTATGTTCAGAGCGGCACCCTGACCGTCATGAGCGGTCTCCTCCAGGCTACGGAGGACACCGACGGCTCCATCAACGACGGCCCCAACAAGCAGTATGACGGCTGCCATCGCTCCACCGTCATCAACTGCAGCGACGGTGAGTATATCGCCGGCGAAGCCGTTGTCATCGTCAAGGGCGGCACCTTTGTCAACATGGACCCCTCCAACGTCCATGAGGGCAAGATGCACAATCAGAGCTTCGTGGCCGACGGCTACACCGTCGTTGCTGAGACCCAGTCCAATGGCGACATTTGGTACACCGTGATCCCCGAGTAATTTCATGAATTTTCCGTCCCTGCCCGGTGAGGCAGGGGACGGAACCAAATAATGAAAGGAAATTTTAGCTATGAAGAACGTTAAAAAGGCCCTGGCCCTGGTTCTCGTTATTGCTGTCGCCATGGGCGCCGGCATCATGGGTACCCTGGCTTACCTGCAGGACGAAGACAGCGATGTCAACGTCATGACCATGGGCTTCGTGTCCATCAAGCAGCACGAGTACGAGCGTGTTGAGGGTGCTACTGCCACCATCGATGGCGTGACCAGCTATGTGCTGCAGTCCTTCACTCAGGGCAAGCCCCTGCTGCCCATCGTGGGCGACCCCAGCCTGCCCGGTAATCATCCCGGCTATGCTGGTTATGATTCCATTCCTGTCCGTATGACCCAGGTCGGTTCCTACGGCGGTATGGATGTCTTTGCCGGCAAGAATGCCCAGGATAAGTTCGTCGTTGTTGAGAACGACGGCATCACCGATGCTTATATCCGTACCATCGTGGCCATCGAAGTCGGCTCCGCTGATCCCTCTCTGATCAGCTTCAGCAACCACCTCACTTGGATCGACAATCAGCACGGTGTTGTCACCATTGACGGCAACAACTACTTCATCCACGAGTTTACCTATGCCGGCGCCCCTGGCGTTAGACACGAGGGCGGCATCCTGCCCGCCGGCGAAACCGCTTACCCCAGCCTGTCCCAGGTTTACATTGGTTCTGAGGCTACCAACGAGGACTGCAAGGCCCTCGACGGCAACGGCAACGGCACTCTGGATATCCTGGTTCTGTCCCAGGCTGTTCAGGCCGCTGGCTTCGCTGATGCCGACACCGCTCTGGATGCTGCGTTTGGTGATGTTGACGCTGCCAATGTTGCTGCTTGGTTCGGCGACGAGAAGCTGCCCACTCTGGTCACCAATGCTGCTGAACTGCAGGCTGCTCTGGACAGTGCCGTTGACGGTGATACCATTGTCTTTGCTGACGACATTGACGGCGATGTAACAGCCACTCAGAAGGCCAACACCAAGATCACCATCGCCGGCAACGGCAAGACCTTTGCCGGCGTTCTGACCGTTGACGGCAAGTCCGCTACCATCCTTTCCGCCGGTCTGACGGTTAAGAACCTGACCTTCAAGGCTGACAGCATTTCCGCTGATGCTTGCATCCGTCTGGGTGACGGCACCAATGCTACCCGTTACACCTGCAATGTGACTGTTGAAGGCTGCACCTTCGATGTTCCTGGTGCTGTTGGTGTCAAGTCCTACACCGGCGGCGACAAGAACCTGGTCATCACCGGCTGCACCGCCACCGCCAATGCCCACTCCCTGGCTCAGCTCAAGGGCATCGATGGCGTTCTGATCGAGAAATGCACCGTTAATGCCGCCCGCGGCGTCAACTTCAACAACAGTGACAATATTAAGGTTGTTGACTCCAACTTCAGTGTGCAGAAGTACGTTCTCCGCTTTGGTGAGAGTGCCAATAGCACTGTTGAGAACTATGAGATCACCAACTGCAATCTGACCTCCACTTGCGTTGAGGATGCTGTTATTGTTCTGAGAGCAGGCGCAACCAATGCGAACCTGACCCTCACCAATACCGAACTCCATGGTACCCCTGAGATGATCGGTCACGAGAACGCAAATATCGTCATTAAGTAATTCAAACTTTCCCTACCCAACCCCTCCGGGGGTTGGGTAGGGGAGACCCGGGCGATTCAAGGACCGTCCCAACCGTCCGCATGACGGGACCCGCGCCCGTCCAACCGTCCCACCCTGCCCGCCGGGGCAGATTCCATGAGCCTTCTCTTTTGTGAGGAGACCCGCAAATAATAACGGAAAGAACATTTTTTGTGAGGTACACTATTATGAAAAAGAAGATTACCGCCCTGCTGTTGGTCGTGGCCCTGGTTGCCGTGGCCGTCGCAGGCTCCACTATGGCTTACTTCACCGACACCGCTCAGGATGTCAACGTCGCCACCGTCGGTAACGTCAAGATCGAGCAGCACGAGTACGAGCGCGCTCTGAATGCTGACGGCACCTTCAAGACCGACACCATTGATAACCAGACCAGCTATGTGCTGCAGCCCTTCACCCAGGGCAAGCCCCTGATGCCCTCCGCTATCAACACCACCACCTGGGAAGGTTGGGACTGGGATAGCACTATCGTGCGCATGAGCCAGGTCGATTCCTACGGTGGAATGCAGGTCTTCAAGACTGCTTCCAACGCCCTGGATAAGTTCGTTGTTGTCGAGAATACCGGCAGATCCGATGCCTACATCCGCACTCTGGTTGCCATCGAAGTCGGCACCGGCGACCCCGCCCTGATCGGCACCTCCTACCACGGCACCTGGACTTCGAACGATATTGGCCTCATCAATATCGACGGCAACAACTACTACCTGAAGGAGTACGTCTATAACGGCGGCCAGCTCAGCGACGGCTCCTGGAGACATGAGGGCGGCCGCCTGCCCGCCGGCGACACCGCTTATCCCAGCCTGTCCCAGGTTTACCTGAAGTCTAAGGCTACCAATGAGGATGCTGAAAAGCTCGACGGCAACGGCAACGGCACCCATGAGATCCTGGTCTTCACTCAGGCTGTTCAGGCCGCCGGCTTCGACAACGCCGAGCAGGCTCTGAATGCCGCCTTCGGTGACATCACCACCAACAACCACCCCTGGAGCAACACTGTTATTGTCAACACCAATAATGAGGCTGAGCTGCTGGGCGCCCTGACCTCCGGCCAGGATGTCATCCTGAACACCGACATTGTTGAGATTGACGATGCTGCATTCAACGGCAACGGCACCACCATTACTCTGGCCGGCGCTGGCAATAACGGCGGCGATAAGAACTACGGCTATCTGGCTTTCGCACCTGGCAAGGGTAACGACACCAAGGTTGAGAACCTGAATGTCACCGGTTCCGGCTTCGTGGAAGTTGGCCACTACGGTGAAGGCGGTGGCAACTATGAGATCAACAATCTGACCATCACCGACCTGGCTGCCACCTTGGCAATTAATAATGGTGGCAATAATATTGCTGCTGCCTTCTCTCACTATGGCACTGCTACCATGACCAATTGCGTCATGACTGGTACGACTGCTACTGCCTTCTCCGAGGGCCATACCATTTACGATGCAGCTTTTGTCAACGGCACCAAGACCACGATCGAAGGCGGCGAATATGGCAAGATCTATCTGGCTAACCAGGCCCATGTGACCATTGAGGGCGCTGAGGTTGGCGAGATTGACACCTACGCCATTAACTACAAAAATCTGGGTAGTCTGACCATTGGTAATGATGCTACGGTTGGTACGATTACTGTTCACCCTGTTGGCAATTATTCTCTGAGTGTGACCATTAAGGCTGGTGCAGAAGTTGGTACCATTGATCTGTCCGCCTTTGCGGATGCATCCAAGGTCACGCTGACCATCGAACCCGGCGCTACTGTTGGTGCCGTTATCTATCCTTAATCTCACCCTGAAAGTCTTCTCCCCCCAACCCCTTCGGGGGTTGGGCGGCGATCAAAGGGCACAAAAATACCCTCCTCTATGGGGAGGGGGGACCGCGTTAGCGGTGGGTGAGGCAGACCCTCATCCGACCTCGCTCCGCTCGGCCACCTTCCCCAGAGGGGAAGGTAAAAGAACCTCCCCTGACTAGGGGAGCGGCTGTGCCCTTTGCTCACCGTGTGACTTTTTCCCCCGGCCTCCGTGCCGTACCATAGAACAAACCGAAAGGAACGACTCTTCTATGAAAAAAATAGTTGCCCTTTTCCTGGCCATGGTCATTACAGCCGCCCTTTGGGCCGGCGGTACAGCCGCCTACGCCAGTATCTATACCGTCACTACCCCCGATATCACCGTGGATTTTGACGGCGGCACCGAAGTTTACAAAGATTTATCCGCCCCAAATGATCTGTGGGAACCGGGTTTTTCCACCTATACCAATATTCGCATCGATGGTGACGCGGATTTTAACTGGAAGCTGAGCATGGCCGATGGTGACAGCACGCTGATCCTGCCCGAAGTTATCGATGTCTACTGGGCCTATACCGAAGATATCAAGGGCATGACCCGCGCCGCTGCCTTGGGCAACATGAAATATGTGGGCACCCTGGCAGATTTTCTGAGATCCGAAAATCCTCTGACCATCTCCGACACCTGCAAAGAAGGTAGTCACACTATTACTGTCGCCTTGAAAATGCGCGAATCTGCCGGCAATGACTACAAGAACGCAACCGCACAATTCAGATTTACCGTTACCGTCTCTGGCACCGCCTCCGGCACCGTCTCCGGCAATTGAGCCACATAGAATCCCCCCCGAAAGGACTGAACTGCGTGAAGGCTAAATTCATAAGTGTATACCTTTCCATTGTGCTGTTGCTGGTGATCTCCATCAGCGGCACCATGGCTTACTTCACCGATACCACCGAAGCCGGCGTCAATACCATCGTTGCCGGCACTTTGGATGTGGAGCTGGAATATTCTACCGACGAGGGCGTGGTTTGGCACCCTCTGACGGAGGAGAGCGACATCCTGACCTATATGCCCGGCATCCCCCGCACGGTCCTGATCCGCATCGCCAATAAGGGAAACCTCTCCCTGAAATACGAGTGCGGCACCCTGGTCCGCAATGTGATCCTGGGCGAAAATGACCACGGCGGCAAGATCGATCTTTCCGATTACTTGATGGTGGCCGTGGCCGATGCCCAGCATTATCAGGACGACGAAGCATTCCGCACCGCCCTGGAAAGCGCCCAACCGGCGCAGAATATGACCTGCGCCAACGTCGGCAGCGGTTTGTTCGCCGGCGAGCTGGCCCCCGGCGCATCCAAGGTGTTCCGCCTGGCCGTCTGGCTGCCCAATTCCGTGGGCAACGAGGCCAACTACCGCGTCAGCACAGATCCCAATTTCCCGGATATGTACCGTCCCTATATCGACCTGGGCCTCTTCGTTTCCGCGACCCAGGCCACCCAGGAATCCGATTCCTTCGGCAGCGACTATGATGCCGCCGCCACCGTTCCCACACCCTGACCCCACAATAAATCCCAGAAAAGGAGGCAAAGCAATTGATACAGAAATTTGGAATTAAGAAAATTGCCTTGCTGATGGCGCTTCTGCTGATCTTCAGTTTCTCCACCCAGGGCACCGTGGCCTACATGGTGGACCGCTCCCCTGATTTTATCAACACCTTTGTCCCCGGCGTCCGCTATCTGAATTCTCTGATCATCTCCAAGATGGTGGAGCACCCCTTGGGCAAGGATTATGTGATCCCCGAAGGCATCCACTTCCAGTTCCTGGTGGAATTGGGCAGGGAATTTGCCGGCAAGACCGTGTCCACCACCGCAGGCGACCATGTGGCTGACGATGCCGGCCGCATTGTGGTCACCGTGGATCCCGGTGCCAACGTGGGCATCCTGGATATTCCCGAGGGCACCCAGGTCACCGTCACCGAGATGCTGGTGGATGGCAACGGCTTTACGGTCAAGGGCGGCGAACCCACCCGGGTCACCACCATTGCCGACGGCGCCAGCCTGGATTACATCAATATCTATGCCCCCGCCAAGGTGGAGCCGGCCATGGTCAGCATCACCGGCACCAAGATCCTGGAAGGCCGCGATTGGGCCGAGGGCGATTCCTTCTCCTTCACCCTGGAGCAGGAGACCGCCAATGACCAATGGACCGTCCTGGGCACTCAGACCGTCACTTATGACGTCGCTGATTCCGAATTCAACCGCTTTGACTTTGCGGACCTGGTCCGGACCCTGGAATTTTCTGCCGTAGGCGATTACTGCTTCCGTCTGTCCGAGGTCGTGGGTAACGCAGAGCATATCGACTATGATAAGACCGTCAATTACTTCACCATCCGTGTCACCGACGTGGACATGGACGGCAAGCTGGAGATCGGCCAGGTCACCGGCGCCCAGAATGTGACCGTTTCCAGAAACGATACCACCGGCGTCTATAATGTCAACGTCACCTTCAACAACACCTACAATCCCCCCGAGATCCCCACACCGGAGGACATCACCCTGGATGTCCTGGTGGATAAGACCGTCCATTGCACCGGCGACTCCAAGATCGGCCCCGAAGGCTTTATGTTCCTGCTGGAGAACCTGGACAACGACGATCTGAACCAGGTCCTGAAGACCGATGCCGATGGCAGCGCCCTCCATCAGTTGACCTTCACCGCCGATGACCTGGGCAAGACCTTCCATTACCGCCTGACCGAGGTCAACGACAATAAGGAAGGCGTGACTTACAGCACCGCAGAGTACCTCATTGACATTACCATCTCCCTGGATGAGCAGAACAACCTGCTGAAGGCCGACATCACCATCAACGGCGAGGCTTCCGGCAACATCGTGGCCACCTTTGTCAACGAATATGAGAAGCCCGATGTATCCGCGCCCACCGGTGATACCGCTGAGCCGATCCTGCTGATCGCGCTGATGGTCCTCAGCGCCGCGGGCATCCTGATCATCCTGCTGGGCGGAAGAAAGCGGAAGAAGAATGAAGAAGATACTTAATACCGCCAAGATCGTATTCACCTGGATCTTCGTGATCTTCACGGTGGGCATGATGATCTTCACCATTTTCTCCGTCCGGACCTTCAACAGAAACGACCGCAGCATCTTCGGATACAAGATGTTCATCGTTCAGTCGGATTCCATGAAGGCCACAGACTTCGCCGCCGGCGACCTGATCTTCGTGCAAAATGTGGACAATGTCCGGGACCTGAAGGAAGGGGAGATCATCACCTTCATTTCCCGCAACGAGGCATCCTTTGGCGAGACCGTCACCCATAAGATCCGCCGGGTCACTACCAATGAGGAAGGCGCCATCGCCTTCGTTACCTACGGTACCACCACCGGCGTGGATGACGAAGCCCTGGTCACAGAGGCATTCGTGGTGGGCCGCTATACCGGCCATTTACCCGGCGTCGGCACTTTCTTCGCGTTTCTGAAAACCAAAGTCGGCTATTTCTGCTGTATCCTGATCCCGGCCCTGATCCTCATCGGCATCCAGGCCTGGAACGTGATGAAGCTGCTCCAGCAGCGCAAGCGGGAGCAGATGGCGGAGCTGGAAGCGGAGCGGGCCAAGGTGGCCGAGGAACGGGAAAAGGCCGAGCAGATGCTGCGTGAACTGGCCGAACTGAAAGCCAAGCTGGAACAGCAGACCAATGGCGGCGACCAAAATCCCTGACCCAATTTCAAAACGGCTTGACCGGGCACGATCTGTGCCCGGTCTTTTTTCAAAAAATGGAAAATAATACTTGACAAATGGCCCCTTCTCGGGTATGATGATCAAGGAGTTAGCGATGGCTAATTCCAAAATTCAGATCATAAGTTAGCGGTGACTAACTATACTGTATCAAGAACTGTTCCATAGGAGGAACCCGATCATGAGAATTGCTTTTGCGGGAAATCCCAATTCCGGCAAAACCACGATGTATAATCACATCACCGGCCGCAACGAAAAAGTGGGCAACTGGGCCGGTGTTACGGTGGATAAGAAGGAGGCCCCCGTCCGGCGGATCTATGCCGGCGACCGGGAGATGATCGCCGTGGACCTGCCCGGTGCCTACTCCATGTCCCCCTTCACGTCCGAGGAGACCATCACCAGCGACTACGTCCGCAATGAGGCCCCGGATGTGATCATCAACATCGTGGATGCCACCAACCTCAGCCGCAGCCTGTTCTTCACTACCCAGCTCCTGGAGTTGGGCATCCCCCTGGTGGTGGCGCTGAACAAGACCGACATCACCGAAAAGAAGCGCACCGAGATCAATGTACCGCTGCTGAGTCAAAAGCTGAATTGCCCCGTGGTGGAGACAGCCTCCATCAGCGGCGAAGGCCTGAAGGAACTGATGGACGTGGTCATCAGCCTGGAAGGCAAGAAGCAGGTCGCGCCCTACGTCCAATGGGAAGAGGACCTGAAAGACAAAAAGGCCGCCGAGGCCGCCGACCGTAAGCGTTTTGATTTTGTCAACAAGATCGTCGCCAAGGTGGAGCGCCGCAGGGTCCGCACCAGCGATGTCAATATCCAGGACCGGATCGATGCCGTCATCACCAATCCCGTGGTGGGCCTGATCATCTTTGCTGCGGTCATGTTCCTGGTGTTCCAGATCAGCCAGGCCTGGCTGGGCCCCTGGATCGCGGAAGGCTATGAATTTGCCAACGGCACCACCGTCCCCGGCCTGGTCACCCTTATCGATCTGTTTAAGGATTGGGTAGGAGCTATGCTGTCCAATGCCCGGATCCATCCCTTCCTGGCTGCTCTGCTGACGGAAGGCATCATCGGCGGCGTCAGCGCCGTGGTGGGGTTCCTGCCCCTGGTCATGGTCATGTACTTCCTCATCTCCCTGCTGGAGGATTGCGGCTATATGGCCCGGGCCACCGTGGTCCTGGATCCCATCTTCAAGAAAGTGGGCCTTTCCGGCAAATCCGTGATCCCCTTCATCGTGGGCACCGGCTGCGCCATTCCCGGCGTCATGGCCGCCCGTACCATCCGCAACGAGCGGGAGCGGAACGTCACCGCCATGCTGGCCCCCTGGATGCCCTGCGGCGCCAAATTGCCGGTCATCGCCCTCTTCGCCGGCGCATTTTTTGACGAAGCCAGTTGGGTGGGTACTCTGATGTATTTCGCCGGCATAGCCCTGATCCTGGTGGGCGCCCTCCTGGTCAATAAGATCGTGGGCTACAAGAAGCGGAATTCCTTCTTCATCATCGAACTGCCGGAATATAAATTCCCCTCTCTGAAGCGGGCCTCCCTGGAGATGCTCAGCCGCGGCTGGTCCTACATTGTCAAAGCCGGCACCATCATCCTGGTGTGCAACGCCGCGGTGTTCGTCATGCAATCCTTCAACTGGAATTTTGAACTGGTGGAAGAGGGTATGGAAAGCACCTCCATCCTGGCCTCCATCGCCAACCCCATCGGCGTTCTCTTACTGCCCGTGGTGGGTATTGCCGCCTGGCAGTTGGCCGCCGCCGCCATCACCGGCTTTATTGCCAAGGAAAATGTGGTGGGCACCCTGGCGGTCTGCTATGGTTTCGCCATCAATGATGACCTGGAGATCGAAAGCGGCAACGAAGTGCTGGACGCCATGCGTGGCCTGACCAAGGTGGCCGCCCTGGCTTACCTGATGTTCAACCTCTTCACGCCGCCCTGCTTCGCGGCTTTGGGCGCCATGAATGCGGAGATCAGTAATAAGAAGTGGTTCTGGGGCGGCGTGGCCCTCCAGCTTGCCACCGGCTATACCATCGGCTTCCTGGTCTATCAGATTGGCACCCTGGCGGTCACCGGTTCCCTGGGCGCCGGCTTCCTGGGCGGCCTGATCTTCGTCCTGGCCTTTGCTGCTGTGCTGACCTGGCTGTGCGTCCGGGCCAACCGCAAAGCGCCCGTTGCCGCCGCTGTGGGAGGGAGATGAGCCATGAGTACGGGAGATTGGATCGTCCTGGCCCTGATCCTGGCCATCATCGGCGCCGCCGTTTGGTTTATCCTGCGCTCGAAAAAGCAGGGCGCCAAATGCGTCGGTTGCCCCCATGCCAAAACCTGCGGCAACGGCTGTGCCGGCTGCAGCGGAAAATGCGGCCCCAAATAATCAATCATGTCCCGGTACCCTTGCGGTGCCGGGACATTTCCTTTTCACAGCGGGAGGATTGCCCCGGCGGTCATAGCCTTCCTTTCTGATCGCTGTTTCAGCCCCGGCATCCCACAAAAGGAAGATTGCGCCGTAACGCCAGGTCGATTGCAAGATTTTTTCAAAAATTACTGAGTAAATCTTCCATTTTCTGCGTCTATATAGTAGAATAACTTTAAGAATATCAAGGAGGTACCCCTATGAACGGAAAAAGCAAATGCAAGATCCTGAAGCAGATCCGCCAAAAGATCGCTGATGAGAACGACATCGCCTACGTTACCTCCGAATGCCAGTACCAGGGAGAGTGCAGCGGCACCTGCCCCAAGTGCGAAGCGGAGGTCCGTTACCTGGAGCAGGAGCTGGAGAAGCGCCGCCGCCTTGGAAAAGCCATCGCCGTGGCCGGTATCGCGGCGACCCTGGTGGTCAGCAGCGCCGGCTGTTTGCCGGCCTTTCAAACCACAGCCGGCGCCCCTCTGCCGCCCAGCTACACAGATCCGATAGACGGGGACGTGGTGCTGCCGGGCGAAGCTCTGCCCCAGCCCACAGATCCCACGGATCCCACCGATTCCACGGATCCCACAGATCCCACGGACACCCAGCCTACAGATCCAACGGAGTCCGGTCCCACTATGGGTGTGCCCTGGGAGGAATGAGCCATGACTGCCTGCCTGGCCCCGGTCATCGTCTTTGACCGCATGCGGATGCTGGTGGACGGCGCCGGCATCACCACCCTGGTGGTTTTCCACGGCTGTCCCCTCCGCTGTCATTGGTGCATCAACCCCTTTTCCTTCCACCCGGACACCAAACGCACCCCCATGACCGCCCGCGACCTCTACGACCGGGTCAAACTGGACGATCTGTATTTCCGGGCCACCGGCGGCGGTGTCACCTTCGGCGGCGGCGAACCCCTGCTCTATGCCCCTTTTTTGGCGGATTTTCGACAAATCTGCGGCCCGGATTGGCATTTGTGCGCGGAGACTTCCCTGCAGGTGCCCTGGGACCATGTGCAGACCGCCGCGGATTGCATTGATGTTTTCTATGTGGATTGCAAAGACACCGACCCGGCCATCTACCGCCGCTACACCGGCAAGGACAATGGCCCCATGCTGGAAAATCTGGAAAAATTGCTGGCCCTGGTGGGCCCGGAGCGGATCGTGGTCCGTGTCCCCCTGATCCCGGAATTCAACACAGAAGAGGACCGCTTGCGGACCCGGGACCGCCTGGGATCCATGGGCATCACCCAATTCGACTTCTTTACATACCGCACCGACAAAAGATCCTGACCCCAAAACTCACCCAGGAGGCACCGCTTTGAAAGAAAAGATCCACACCATCCCCATCCATGAGGCATTTGAGTCCACCGACGAATGCCCCTTCTGCTACATGGAGCGGGATGCCCAGCGTCGGGCCATCCGCTTCTTCGCCGGCCCCAGCGCCAGCTATATGGAACCCGGCATCCGGGAGCTGACCAATGAAAAAGGCTTCTGCCGCTACCATATGAAGGCGCTGTATGACTACGGTAACCCCCTGGGCAGCGCCCTCATGGTCCAGACCCACTATGCCCGCCTCCTGGAAGAGCTTCAGCGGCAGACGGAAAATTACGAGATTCCCCAAAAGAAGCCCTTGTTCCGTCGCAGGAAGCCGGCCCCCACCGCAAAACCCTACTGGCAGACCCTCCGGGAGCGGCTCAGTTCCTGCGCCATCTGCGACCAGGCCGATGACAGCATGGACCGGGCCTACCGGGTCTTCTTCGACCTGGTCCGGGAGGAAGAATTCCGCCGGTCCGTGGCGGCGTGTAAAGGCTTCTGCCTCTGCCATTTCAGCCGCCTCCTCCGGGAAGCGGAGGACCACCTGCCTGAGAATCAAAAGGAGTGGTTCTACCCTACGGTCTATAAGGTTATGGAATCCAACATGGTCCGGGTGAAAGAGGATCTGGATTGGTTCGTGGCCAAGCATGACTACCGCAACGCCGGCGCCGATTGGCGCAATTCCCTGGATGCTCTGCCCCGTTCCATGCAAAAGATCCAGGGCACCAACCCCGCCGACCCACCCCACAGAAAGGACTAAAACTTACGAAAGAGTATCACCAAGATAGGAGATTCTTGAATGAAAAAGAATGCGTACAAAATCATTGCGATCGTTTCCTTGATCGCAGCGCTGATCGGCCTGATTTCATTTATTGCCGGTACCCGCAATGTCAACATCGGCTCCTTTGTTTTCCCTCTGTTGATCAGCGGCGTGAGCTTTTGGCTGTATCGCAAATGACATCTGTAAATGTTAAGACGGCACCCACCCAGGTGCCGTCTTTTTTTATGCCTTCAAAATCCCCAATGCGATGGAGGACATCCCCAGGGGCACCATCAGCATCAACCCGCCGGCCAACTGCAGGTACCCGATCATCACAGGTACCGCCAGGATCAGCAGGACCGCCGCGCCCACGGTCGCCAGTCGCCAGGCCGCCTTACAGATGAGCAAAACGCTCCAAACGGAAAAACACAAAAACAACGCGACCGTCAAAAAAGTAAACATATCCATTCTCCTTTCAACTTGTGGAAGATCAACCCAGCAGGATGTAGGCAAATACCAGCAAACTCACACCGATGCAGGCCCAACCGGATACCAGACACCCCAGATGCAGGGCCTTTTTTGCGCTCCGCCGGGCGCGCAGCAATTTGCGGATCCGGGCAGGGGAGACCGGCGCGTAAAATTCCAGGGCATCCTGCCGTGCTGCATTCAACTGATAAATCATGATCGTACCTCCGTTTCGGTTGGCTTTCTTGAGGATATTGTACTATAACTGTTATAAAATTGCAACAACAAATTTTGATTTTATTTTTAACTGTCGCAGAACCGCGACAATAAAACTTGCATTTCGTGTAAGGATGTGATATACTATCGTCAAACACCGCCGATCCTACGGGGAGGGAGCCTTATGGCCCAGGACAATTACAGAAAAATCAAATTGCTGAAGCTCCTGGAGCTTTTGCGGCTGGACACCGACGAACAGCACCCCATGACCACCAATCAGATCTGCGCCCGCCTGGATGCGCTGGGCATCGTCTGCGACCGCCGTACCCTGAGCAAAGACATCGCCCTGCTCAATGAACAGGGTTACGAGGTCATGAGCGCCCCGGTGGGGCACGAAAAGGGATACTATGTGGAAGACCGCAGCTTCAGCATTCCGGAACTGAAAGTCCTCATAGACGCTGTCCAGGCCGCCAGCTTTGTCACCCCGGCCAAAACCGCCGAGCTGGTGGAAAAGATCGCCGTCCTGGGAGGCAGCCACCGGGCGGAGATCCTGAAGCGCAACACCGTCAATTTCAAAACCACCAAACACACCAACGAGCAGATCTTCTATAACGTGGATGCTCTGGAAAAGGCCATCGCGGAGCAAAAAAAGATCCTTTTCCGTTACTTTGACCTGAACGAACACGCCCAAAAGGTCTACCGCCGGGAAGGCCACCGTTATGTGGTGGAACCCATCGCCCTGGTCCTCAATGAGGACAACTACTATTTGCTCAGCTACAGTTCACGCCATCAAAAGACTTCCACTTACCGTGTGGACCGCATGGACGCGGTGACCGTCCTGAATGAACCCATCACCGAGGCTGCCCTGACTCTGAAGGGGCAGGTGGGCACCTACACCGAGCAGGTGTTCAAGATGTACGCCGGCGAACCGGTGGACATCGTCCTGGAATTCCGGGACCATCTCATCGGCGTGGTCTTCGACAAATTCGGCGAAGAGACCCAGATGCTTCGCAACGGCCCCCATAAATGCCTGGCCACCGTGAAGGTCCAGGTCAGCCCCGTGTTCTTCGGCTGGCTGTTCCAGTTTGCCGGAGAAATGCGCCTGCTGTCCCCGGAACCGGTCACGGAGGCTTACCGGGCCCATATCGCCCGGCTGGACCAACCTCTGTAAGGAGGGATCGCCTTGCTGACGGAACGACCGTATCAAAAAGCGCCGGATCCTGCCCGGATCCGGGAACTGTACCATAGCGCCTTCCCCAAGGAGGAGCAGATGCCCTGGACCCTCATGCAATTCTTCTCCCGATTCCCCGGCATGGACCTCACCGGCTATTACCGGGGGGACGCCTTCTGCGGCATGACCTTCACGGTCTGTCATGAGCAGATCCTCTTCGTTCTCTTCCTGGCGGTGGATGCCCACAGCCGGGGCCGGGGCAACGGTTCCGCCATCCTGACCCACCTGAAAACCAATCATCCCGGCAAAACGATCCTGCTGAACGTGGAACTGTTGGAAGAAGATGCCCCCAATCTGCAGGATCGGATCCGCCGCATGGCCTTTTATAAGAAAAACGGCTTTTACGACACCGGCTATAATATCCGGGAAGTGGGCGGCTGGTTCCGGGTCTTGGCCACAGACCCCCGGCCGGATATGGAAGCCTACCGCCGGGTATTCGGAAAAATGTCCCTGGGCCTGTGGAGACCGCCCATCAAAAAAGTGTAAAGAGAAAAGGAAAAAGAGATATGGACGTCAATTATCGCTGGAAAAAGCACTATAAGACCGCCAAATATCCCATTCGCCAACCCCGATGGCTGACCTGGCTCATTTGGTTTCTGTCCAAATGCGCCCTGATCGGCAAGGATTTCAAACTGGAGACCATCGATATGGAGGGCCTGGAACCGCCCTACATCATCTTTAGTAACCACCAGGCCTTCATCGATTTCGAGCTTTCCGCCCTGGTGACCTATCCCCGGAAGGTCAATAACGTGGTCAATATCGATGGCTACCACATGATGCCCTGGCTGTTGACCTGGATCGGTTCCATCTGCACCCGCAAATTCACCAACGATATCCACCTGGTCAAATCCGTCCGCCGGGTGGTCCAGAACGGCGACATTCTTTGCCTCTACCCGGAGGCCCGCTATACTCCCATCGGCACCACCTCCTACCTGCCGGACTCCCTGGGCCGGCTGGTGAAGATGAACAAGGTCCCCCTGGTGGTGGTGACTCACCACGGCAACCACCTCTATTCCCCCTTCTGGGCCTATAAGAATAAGCGCAAAGTGCCCCTGCACACGGTTTTCCGCCAGGTGCTGACCAGGGAGCAGGTGGAGACCATGTCCGTGGACGAGATCAACGCCGCCATCCGCACCGCCATGGAATACGATGAATACCGCTATCAGCTTGAAAACGGCATCAGGATCACCGAACCCTACCGGGCCGAAGGCCTGCAAAAGGTCCTCTACCAGTGCCCCCATTGCCATACGGAGTTCCAAATGGCCACCAAGGGCGCCGAGATC
>SVLA01000144.1 GCA_015068175.1 Oscillospiraceae bacterium | reverse complement strand
GCTGCAGTACCTGCAGCATGGGCATTCCGGCGGTGCCGCCGGGTTCTCCGTCATCGGAAAAACGCACCGCCCCGTCCCTGATGATGTAGGCCCAGCAATTGTGGGTGGCATCGTAGTGCTGTTTTTTCATTTCCTGGATCCGGGCCAGGGCCTCTTCTTCCGTTTCCACCGGCCATACCCGGCCGATGAAGTGGGATTTCTTTTCATAAAACTCGTCTTCACCAAAGCCGGTAGGCACCAGATACTCATCCAACGGTCTCACGCTCCAGATCAAATGTAGGGCCCGGTGTCCTCGACGGGCCGCATCGGTTAAAGGGCTGTCCCGAAACCGCCCCTTTCGCTTATTTTTCCTCGATCATATACTGCCGCAGCCGGCCGTAGAGGATATCATCCACCACAGTTTCCACCTCAATGCCCTCGGCAGTATAGTCCGTGGACAGCACCTGAGCATTGTTGTGCAGTGTCTCCAACTGGCCGCCCATGGAATAGGGCAGCCGGATCCTGACACGATGGAGCTTTGCGCCCAGTGCCTTTTCAATGGCCTCCAGCAGATTCTCCATGCCCATGCCGGTCCGGGCAGAGATGGCCACCTTGTCCTCCCCCACAGGGATGTCGGTTTTGTCCACCAGATCCGCCTTGTTGTAGCATTGCAGCACCGGCGTACCGGGCTTTGCGAGCTGGCTGATCAGCTTGTCTACCACATCTATATGCTCCTGCCGGTTGGGATCGGCGGAATCGATGACGTGCAGCAGCAGATCCGCGTATTCCAGCTCCTCCAGCGTGGCCTTAAAGGCCTCCACCAGATGGTGGGGCAGTTTTGCGATAAACCCAACGGTATCCGTCAGGATCACATCCAGATTGTCCGACACCGTCAACTGCCGGGAGGTGGTGTCCAGGGTATCAAACAGCCGGTTGTTGGCCGGGATACCGGCGCCGGTCAGATGATTCAGCAGAGTGGATTTGCCGGCATTGGTATAGCCGACAATGGCCACCACCGGCACGGAATTTTTCATCCGCCGCTCCCGCTGGACCGCACGGGTCTGCCGCACCTGCTCCAATTCGCTCCGCAGACGGGCGATCCGCTCCCGGATGTGCCGGCGGTCCGATTCCAGTTTCGTCTCACCGGGGCCACGGGTGCCGATACCGCCGCCCTGACGGCTGAGGCTCTTGCCCATGCCGGACAGCCGGGGCAGCAGATACTGATACTGGGCCAGCTCCACCTGCAGGCGGCCTTCCTTGGTCTTGGCCCGCTGGGCGAAAATATCCAGGATCAGCGCGCTGCGGTCCAGCACCGTCACGCCGATGATCTCTTCCAGCGCCCGAATATTGCCGGGCGAAAGTTCATTGTCGAAGATCACCATGGTAGAGGCCGTGGCTTCCACCAGCATCTTCACTTCCAGGGCCTTGCCCTCGCCGATAAAGCTGTGGGGATCCGGCGTGGCCCGATTCTGCAAAATTTTACCGGTGCAGAAGCCGCCGGCGGTTTCCAGCAGCGCTTCCAGCTCCTCCAGCGTCTCGTCGGTGGCCGTCTGGTCCGCCCGGAAGCAGGCCGCATTCAGGCCCACCAGCACCGCCCGTTCCTGTACATGTTCTTCAAAATGTTCAGCCATAGTTCCTCCGTTTGATCGGTAAATTGTTGTTTATAAAACCTTCTCCCTGGGGAGAAGGTGGCCCGAAGGGCCGGATGAGGGGGCACACGAAGAGAAGAATCCCCTCATCAGTCACAAAAATGGGTTCCGATGTGCCCATTTTTGTGCCAGCTTCCCCCCGGGGGGAAGCTTTTGGCGCCGCATTTGCGGCGCTCGGCGGCCATCGGCCGCCGCCCTGCATTTGGAACGCTAAACAACAATTTATAACATTATCTTTCAGTATACCACAGCACCGGGTCCCGGACAACCTTTTCTTCCAAAAAAGTATAAAAAAGTCCGCACCACGGTAATCCGTAGTGCGGGCTTCAGTTCTTACTTCAGGCCGAAACGCTTGTTGAAACGATCAACACGTCCACCGGTGTCAACCAGCTTCTGCTTGCCGGTATAGAAAGGGTGGCACTTGGAGCAGATCTCAACACGAATGTCCTTCTTGGTAGAGCCGGTAGTAAAAGTGTTGCCACAGGCGCAGCGGATCGTGGTCTGTTCGTACTTGGGATGGATACCTTCCTTCATCTTGTTCACCTCTTTCTTATCATGTAAAAGGGCATAATTGCCCCAGCAATTTCAATCGCTCGGATATAATAGCACATCTGTCCCCAGAATGCAAGTACTTTTTTCTTATTTTTCAAAAAGTTTGGGATCGATCCGGCGGTTTTTGTAATAGAACTGCCGGTCCCGCTCCCCCACCGGCCGCAATACCCTGCAGGGATTGCCCACCGCCACCACATCCGACGGAATATCCCGGGTCACGATGCTTCCTGCACCGATCACTGCATTGTCCCCGATGGTCACCCCGGGCAGAACCACAACCCCGGCCCCCAGCCAGCAATTCCGGCCAATACGCACCGGCATATTGTACTGCAACCCTTTGACCCGCAATTCCGGACAAATTGGGTGTCCCGCCGTGGCAATGGTCACGTTGGGTCCGAACATGGTCTCGTCCCCCACATAGATGTGGGTGTCATCCACCAGGGTCAGGTTATAATTGGCATAGATCCAATTCCCGAAGTGGACGTGCCGACCGCCGAAATTGGCATGCAGCGGCGGCTCAATGTAGCAGCCTTCCCCGATCTCAGCAAACATTTCCTGCAGCATGGCCGTCCGCTTTTCCGGCTCGGAAGGCCGGGTTTGGTTGAAATCGTACAGCTTTTCCTGACAGGCCGTCTGTTCCCGATGGATCTCGGGATCACCGGGGAAATAGATCTCCCCGGTGTGCAGTTTGTCAAATTCCGCCATAGATCAGAATGCCCAGTTGCCGCCCCGGAAGATGGGCACCACCTTGCCGTCGGCGCAGTAAGCATCGATGTTCATGGTGTCACAGCCGATCATAAAGTCCTCGTGGATCATGGACTCATTGATGCCCAGGGCCTTGCATTCTTCATGGCTCTTGCTGTGGCAGTCCCGGATGGTGTCGTTGAAGCCACGGCCCACAGCCAGGTGGCAAACGGCGTTCTCGTCGAAGAGGGTGTTGTAGAACAGCAGATCGGTCCGGTTGATGGGGCTGGTCTGGGGCACCAGAGCGCACTCACCCAGGTAACGGGCGCCTTCGTCCATGTTCAGCATGGTCTCCAGCAGTTCTGCGCCCACTTCAGCGCCGGACTCCACAACCTTGCCGTTTTCAAAGCGCATAAAGAACCGATCGATGATCTGACCCTGGTAGCACAGAGGCTTGGTGGCATACACGATGCCCTCCGCCTCCCCCTTCTTCGGGGAGATGAAGCACTCCTCAGTGGGGATATTGGGGTTGAAGAACACGCCGCCCTTGGTGGTCTCACCGCCGCCGCAGAAAATGGCCTCGCTGATCATGCCCACGGTAAAATCGGTGCCGTTGTCGGCAGTGTAATGCAGTTTTTCAATGCCCAGGCTGTTGAGGTAATCGCAGCGGGCCTTCAGGTCGGCATTATGCGCTTCCCAAGCCTTCACGGGGTCCTGACCTTCCACCACACGGGAAGTGGACAAAATAGCCTCCCACAGCTTCTCCACGGCCACGCTGGTCCGCTCGCCGGGGAATACCTTCCTGGCCCAGGCCTTGCCGGGCACCGCGGCGATGCACCACTGCTGCTGCCCGTCTCTGCGGTCGATATAGGGTTTCATGATGGGATAGCTCATCTTCCGGGCCTTGGCCATCTTCTCCATGTTCATGCCCTTCAGACCGTCGGGATCTTCAGAGATGATGTGCAGCCGCGCAGGCAGGGTCTGGCACCACAGCTCCTGCCGGGCCTTCTGCCATTCCTGCACGGTGCCCATGGTCTTGACGGATTGGTACCGGGCATGGACCTTGCCCAGAGGCTGATAGTTCCAGAACACCGTCACTTCCCGGGCCTTGGCCTTATAGCACTCTTCCACCACCATCTGGACGAACTCCGGCTGGTCCAGGTCGGCATAGACCAGCACATCCTGGCCCTTGCGGACATTGATGCCGCAGCGGACGATCAGTTTTGCGTATTCACGCAGAAGTGTTTTTTTCATAATACGAACGCTCCTTAAAAAGAATTTTGTCTATCGTAACAGATTTTGCCCAAAAGGTCAATAATCGTTGCATTGTTTTCAAATTTGGAGTATAATTTAAGGCAATATAATAAATCGTTGTTTCGGCGGCCAAGGCTCCCCTGGCGGGGAGGCTTTGTATCGCTTTGCAACCACCCACAACCACAAAGGTGATGACCATGCTAACAAGAGAACAATTTCAGAATCTGCTCCGCAGCGGCCCTCTTCTGCTGGACGGTGCCACCGGCTCCAATCTCCAGCGGGCCGGTATGCCCAAAGGCTGCTGCACCGAAGAATGGGTCCTCCACCATCCGGAGACCCTGGTGAAGCTCCAGCGGGCCTATGCCGCCGCCGGCAGTCAGATCCTCTACGCCCCCACCTTCCAGGCTCAGCCCATCGCCCTGGCCCGGGTGGGCCTGGAGAAGCACACCGAGGCCATTAACGCCCATCTGACGGCCCTCTCCCGCAGCGCGGCCCCGGATCGCCTCATTGCAGGCGACCTGACCACCCTGGCCGCCTATTGCGACAGCTATGACGAAAGCAGCTTCGACCTGCTGGTGGACAACTATCGCCGCCAGATCCGGGGCCTGATAGACGGCGGCGCGGACCTGCTGGCCGCCGAGACCCTGATGTATCCCACGGAAGCCGAAGCCATCCTCACCGCCGCAGAACTGGAGGGCGCCGGCGCTGTGCTGTATACCTTCACCATGCAGCCCGACGGCAGTCTCTTCT
>SVLA01000143.1 GCA_015068175.1 Oscillospiraceae bacterium | reverse complement strand
CTCCAGAGTCCTGGAAGTCAGCCAGGGCCTTCTTCTCAATGCGGGAGACCTGGACCTGGCTGACTTCCAGGACTCTGGAGACCCGCTCCTGGGTCAGACCGTGAAAATACCGCAGGCGGATCACCAGAGCCTCCCGTTCCGGCAGCCTGGCGATGGCCTGATCCAAGGCGATCCGCTCCACCATGGTCTCCTCCGAATCCGTATCCGTCAGAACATCCTCCAGACAGAAGCCATCCTCACCCGTGGGGCGGTGGATGGACTCGGTGGCGGCGGTGGCGGTCTCGGCGACGGCGATGTCTTCCGGTGAAATACCGGTCTTTTCGGACAGTTCCAGGACCGTTGGATCCCGGCCCAGAGACGTTGTCAACTCCGTTCTGACCATCCGGATTACGGCGGCCTGCTCCTTGATGGACCGGGACACCTTCACGGCGCCGTCATCCCGCAGAAAGCGGCGGATCTCCCCGGCGATCTTCGGCACCGCGTATGTGGAAAACTGGGTGCCGAATTCCAGGTCGAATCCCTCCACCGCTTTCAGGAACCCCAGGCACCCCAGTTGGTAAAGATCCTCCGCCTCAGCGCCACGGCCAAGAAAGCGGCGGACCACGGACCAAACCAGGGCGGAATTCTCCGTCACCAGGATCTCCTTTGCTTCCCGGTCGCCGGCCTGGGCCCGGGCGATCAGTTCTTCTGTCCTGGTCATTTTCTCCGCTGGATCTTCCGGCGCATATGTACCGACGTACCTTTTCCCGGTTCGGAGGTAATGTCAAAAGAGGTCATGAAGCTCTCCATAATGGTGAAACCCATGCCGCTGCGGTCAGCGCCGCCGGTGGTAAACATGGGTTTCTTGGCCTGGTCAATGTCCGCGATCCCCACCCCTTTGTCCTTGACCACGATGTCCAGAACATTGTCCTTCAGGATCCGGCACCGCAGGGTGATGATACCCAGTTGGTCCGGGTAGGCGTGAACGATGCAGTTGGTTACCGCTTCGGACACCGCTGTGCGGATGTCCCCCAGTTCTTCCAGGGTTGGATCCAACTGGGCCGCAAAACAGGCAACCGCGCTGCGGGCAAATGCTTCATTGGCGGAACGGCTGGGAAATTCCAGGATCATATAGTTTTCAAATTTCATACAACTGCCTCCTTGATCTCAACTAGCTGATCGATACCGGATGCCCGGAATACTTTCATGGGCTGGGATGCGATGCCCACCAGGCGCAGGCTGCCCTCGATCTGGGTCATGGCCCGCAGGGCATTGATCACCACGGCGATCCCGGACGAATCGATAAAGGTCACTTCGGAAAAGTCCAGAACGCAGATCTCCGGGGTGTATGCTTCGATCTTACCGCGGATCGCCTGGATATAGTGTCTGGCGGAATGGTGGTCGATCTCCCCGGTGAGGGCCACCGTCAAATGGCTGTTTTCCAGAAAACTGGTAAATTGCATGATCATCCTCCTTAATGGGTAATTACGGGAATAGTATAATTGGTCCATCAGACAATTGCTGTCGGATTCGGGTCCGAATACAATTTCTTTTATTGCATCCCTTTGGGAAACGTGCTAAAATGAAAGTAACATTGGAATTTGGGAGGTATTTCCATAATGAAACTCTTTGCTTTGATCCTGGCTGTGTCGCTGACGCTGTGTTTGTGCGCCTGCGCTGAAAACAACGCGCCTGCCGATCCCGCACCTGCGCCCACGGTCCCCACCCCGGAACCCACCGAACCCCCGACGGAACATACACACCATTACGCAATGACCGAGGAACTGCCCACCTGCACCAGGGACGGCGCATTGCACTATAACTGTGCCTGCGGTCACAGTTACTCCGAGCCCATCGTGGCCGAGGGCCATGTATACGGCGAGTGGTATGTGATCGACAGTCCGTCTATGATCGGAAACGGCATGTCCCAGCGGGATTGCCAGAACTGCGAATACTTTGAAACCCGGGAAATTCCGCCCAACACCCTGGAGCAGGAAGTGGAGACCTTTATGACCACCATGCTGTCCACCATGCCCGGTTTTAAGTCCGTGGATCAGCTTTCCGGCGGCATCGTGTTCGATTGGGCCACATGTCATATTCCCAAGATAAGCTGGGAAATGGATGAGAATTATACGATCACCATTGTTTATTCCATTGACGAGCTGGATGATTTCACCCGGAAGTACCTGGGTACGACCTTTGACTATTACTATCTGGAAGAGTACAACAAGGATTTCATGTCCTTTGATCGGGAAAAGCGGGAGGTCACCGTCATTACCGGCGCGTCGGGCGGTGGCGGCTACAAGTATTCCGTGGACACCATGACGGAAATGGGCACTGACCACTATGTCCTCCGTTACCTGGCGGTGGATCCTTATGTGGAAGATCCCATAGCCAACGGCTTCTACCATTACGGAAACCTGGAGTTCAAGATCGTGGACGGCCATCTGCAGATCCTTTCCCACACTAAAGAGCAGTAAAATCCTTCCATATAAGATAAAAAATACCGCTGAGGTCCCGTAAAAAGGTCCTCAGCGGTTCTTTATTTGATTTTACTGCAGCTTCAGCATAGCTTCGCGGCTCTGGGTCAGCTGCTTGATCAGTTCACGGGTCTTATCAGCCTTTTCACGCTCGGCGTTGACCACAGCCTCCGGGGCACGGGCAACGAACTTCTCGTTGGACAGCTTGGCTTCCAGGGAGGCCAGGAACTTCCTGGCGGCTTCCAGTTCCTTATTGATTCGCTCCAGCTCCTTGGCCACGTCCACAAGCTGGCCCAGGGGGATATAGAGCTTGGCATCGGCGGTGGTGATGGTCACCATGCCGTCCAGGTCCGCAGGCTCCCCATCGATGAGGGTCACGGTATCGGCATAAGCCAGGCGCTGGATGAAGCCTTCGCCTTCGGTGAAAATCTGGGGCTTGGCCGTCAGCACCAGCAGCGCCGCCTTCTTGCTGGGGGGCACGTTCATTTCGGTGCGGCGGGCGCGGATGGCGCGGATGGCGTTCATGACGGACTCCATGGCGCTCTCTTCGGCCTTGAAATTCAGGGCCTCGCTGTATTCGGGCCAGGCGGCCACGATCAGGGCATCACCCTCATGGGGGATGGACTGCCAGATCTCCTCGGTGATGAAGGGCATGAAGGGGTGCAGCAGCCGCAGGATCTGATCCAGGACGTACACCAGCACCTGCAGCGCCGTCTGCTTACGGTCGGCATCCTCGGAATACAGACGGGCCTTGGTCAGTTCGATATACCAGTCACAGTAGGTGTCCCAAATGAAGTCATAGATCTTCTGGATGGCAACGCCCAGTTCATAGCTTTCCATATTCTCGGTGACTTCGGCAATGAGGGTATTCAGCTTGGACAGGACCCACTTGTCGGCGATCTCCAGATGTTCCGCGGCGGGCAGGCAATTTGCGGTGTCTTCCGCCAGGTTCATCTGGACATAGCGGGAAGCATTCCACAGCTTGTTGGCGAAGTTCCGCATAGCCTCGCACCGCTCCACATAGAAGCGCATATCGTTTCCGGGAGAGTTGCCGGTGACCATGTTCATACGCAGGGCGTCACAGCCGTACTTGCCGATCATCTCCAGAGGATCGATGCCGTTGCCCAGAGACTTACTCATCTTCCGGCCCTGATTGTCACGGACCAGGCCGTGGATCAGCACGGTGTGGAAGGGGGTCTTGCCGGTATGCTCACAGCCGGAGAAGATCATACGGGCCACCCAGAAGAAAATAATGTCATAGCCGGTGACCAGTACGTCGGTGGGATAGAACTTCCGGAAGTCCTCCGCATTGACGTCGGGCCAGCCCAAGGTCTCGAAGGGCCACAGCGCGGAGGAGAACCAGGTATCCAGCACATCCTCTTCCCGGGTGATATGGGCGCTGCCGCACTTGGCGCAGACGGTGGCATCCTCACGGGAAACGGTGATATGGCCGCAATCGGCGCAGGTCCAGGCAGGGATCTGATGGCCCCACCAAAGCTGACGGGAGATACACCAGTCACGGACATTTTCCATCCAGTTCATATAGGTCTTGGAGAACCGTTCAGGAACGAACTTGGTCTCCCCTTCCCGGACCACCCGGATGGCTTCCTCGGCCAGAGGCTTCATCTTCACGAACCACTGGGCGGAGATGATGGGTTCCACATCCTTGTGGCAGCGGTAGCAGGTGCCCACGTTATGGGCGTGATCCTCGATCTTCACCAGATAGCCGCCGGCTTCCAGATCCGCAACGATCTGCTTACGGGCATCATAGCGGTCCATGCCCTCGTACTTACCGCCCAGGGCGTTGACCTTGCCGTTGTCATCCAGAACGCGGATGACCTCCAGATTGTGCCGCAGGCCCACCTCGAAGTCGTTGGGGTCATGGGCAGGAGTCATCTTCACGCAGCCGGTGCCGAATTCCATTTCGGCGTAATCGTCTGCCACGATGGGGATCTGCTTATTCACCAGGGGCAGGATCACGGTCTTGCCGATGATGTGCTGATAGCGCTCATCGTTGGGGTTAACGCAGACACCTGTATCGCCCAGCATAGTCTCGGGACGGGTGGTGGCCACCACCACTTCGCCGGTGCCGTCAGCCAGAGGATAACGGATGTGCCACAGATGACCGGGCTTATCCACGTATTCCACTTCCGCATCGGACAGAGCGGTGACACAGTGGGGGCACCAGTTGATAATGCGGCTGCCCTTATAGATCAGGCCCTTTTCATACAGCGAAACGAACACTTCACGGACAGCCTTGGAGCAGGTCTCGTCCATGGTAAAGGCAGCCCGGTCCCAGTCGCAGGAAGCGCCCAGCTTCTTCTGCTGTTCAACGATGCGGTTTCCAAACTTGTGCTTCCAATCCCAGACACGTTCCAGGAACTTTTCACGGCCCAGGTCATAGCGGCTCAGG
>SVLA01000142.1 GCA_015068175.1 Oscillospiraceae bacterium | reverse complement strand
CATCTCCACCTCGGTGGCAGCGCCGACTTTGATGACAGCAACACCGCCGGCCATCTTGGCCAGACGCTCGGTCAGCTTCTCCTTGTCGTACTCGGAGGTGGTGGTCTCGATCTGAGACTTGATCTGAGCAACGCGGGCCTGGATGGCGGCGGGCTCGCCGGCACCGTCCACGATGATGGTGTTTTCCTTGGTGATCTTCACCTGACGGGCCTGACCCAGCTGGAACAGCTGAGCTTCCTTCAGCTCCAGGCCAACCTCGGAGGAGATGACGGTACCGCCGGTGAGGATGGCGATATCCTGCAGCATCTCCTTGCGGCGGTCGCCGAAGCCGGGGGCCTTGACGCAGACCACGTTGAAGTTGCCCCGGAGCCGGTTCAGCAGCAGGGTGGCCAGGGCGTCGCCCTCCACATCCTCAGCGATGATGATCAGCTTCTTGCCGGCCTTCACCACAGGCTCCAGAATGGGCAGAATCTCCTGGATGGAGGAGATCTTCCGGTCGGTGATCAGCAGGAAGGCGTCGTCCAGGACGGCTTCCATCTTGTCGGTATCGGTGACCATATAGGGGGAGATATAGCCCCGGTCAAACTGCATGCCGTCCACGATCTCCAGCTCGGTCTCAGCGGTCTTGCTCTCTTCGATGGTGATGACACCTTCGGTGCCCACCCGCTCCATGGCCTGGGCGATCAGGGCGCCGATGGACTCATCGCCGCTGGAAACAGCGCCCACCCGGGCGATGGCGGCGGAATCGGACACGGGAACGGAATTGGCCCGGATGGCGGCAACAGCGGCGGCCACGGCCTTGTCGATGCCCTTGCGCATGACCATGGGGTTGGCGCCGGCGGACAGATTCTTCAGGCCCTCCCGGGTGATGGCCTGGGCCAGGACGGTGGCGGTGGTGGTGCCGTCGCCGGCGATGTCGTTGGTTCTGGTGGCCACTTCCCGGATGAGCTGGGCGCCCATGTTCTCAAAGGGGTCCTCCAGCTCCACTTCCTTGGCGATGGTGACGCCGTCGTTGGTGATCAGGGGTGCGCCGTACTTCTTGCCCAGCACCACGTTGCGGCCCTTGGGACCCAGGGTGACCTTGACGGTGTTGGCCAGCTGGTCAATGCCGGACTGGAGCTTTTTGCGGGCGTCTTCGCCGTAAACGATCATTTTTGCCATAATTTCAGTACCTCCTTAGTCGGTGACGATGGCCAGCAGGTCTTCCTGCTTGACGAACTTGTAGTCTACTTTGTCCAGGGTGATGTCGGTGCCGACAAACTTGCTGACGACCACCTTGTCGCCCACGGCCACATCGTGGCAGTCGGGACCGACGGAGACCACGTCATAGATGGCGGGCTTTTCCTTGGTGGAAGAGGCCAGCAGGATGCCGGAGGCGGTGGATTCGGCGGCCTCGTGGGCCTTGAGCAGAATGTTGTCTGCCATGGGTTTGAGTTTCATGTGTGTTCCTCCATACAATTGTATTTAGACTGCGGGTATCGGCTGGGCCTTCCCGCCTTTATCTATGGGGTTTAGCACTCGTTAATCCTGAGTGCTAAAGTATCATAACCCATAACCGGGGAAAATGCAAGAGGTATTTTGGAAAAATGCGTAAATTATTTGTGAATGGGAAGAGGGACGGGGATTCAGGTCTTACGGGGGAAACCAGCTTGTCATCCCGACCAAGGCGTAGCCGCGTGGAGGGATCTTCGCATGGAATATCTGCATAGCAAGCGGTGAATGCGTAGATCCCTCGACTCCCGTTGGTCGCTCGGGATGACAGAAACGGGGGGTGGCGGGCGACCGCAAGGGTCGCCCCTACGCGGAGAGGCGGAAAGATATTGTGGATGCCCTCTCCGTCATTTGCTTCGCAAATGCCACCTCTCCCAAAGGGAGAGGCAAGGGGGGGCGGTGCTATTGTAGGGCGGGGGCGGAGGTCTTGAGGCTGTACGATGACATACGTTATCGCCCGCATTCCTCTTCCGCCCCCAGTTTGCGAACTGGGGGCACCTATTTGATAAGGTATGATTGCCCCCGGCAATCATTGGGAGTTTGATCCGCTGCGCGGAGCACCACCCCCGGGGGAAGGTATGGGGGCGGAGGGGGAATTTTGGTGAAACTGATGAAAAGCATACCAAAATAATACAATTTCCTCTTGATATTTGGGTGAAATTGCGATACAATAAAACAAACTGTGGGAGGAGGCGGCGGCCTTGGGCGAATTGATCGCATTCCTGTCCGGCAAGGGCGGAACGGGAAAAACTTCCCTGTGCGCTGCCGTTGCCACGGCGATGGCCAAAATGGGCGTCAGCGTGCTGTGCATCGACTGCGATGTGGGCCTGCGGAACCTGGACATTGCCCTGGCTATGTCCGAGCAGGGAGCGCTGTCCTTCCGGGAGGTCTATTCAGGGGACTACAGCCTGGATCAGGCGGCGGTGCATCCCCGGTATCCGTCCCTTCGTTTTCTCACGGCGCCTGTAAACTGCTCCGCGGCGGACATTGACGGCGAAGCCTTCGGGGCCATGCTCCGGGAGGCGCGGAAACATTTTCAGTACATTTTCCTGGATGCTCCGGCGGGGGTGGAGACCGGCTTTATGCTGGCGGCCCGACACGCCGACCGGGTGGTGGTGGTCACGGTCACCGACCCGGCTTCCATGCGGGATGCGGCTCGGACCGGCGAAGTGCTGGAACTGATGGGCAAGACCCAGGTCCGGCTGGTGGTGAACCGCATCAACGAAAAGCTCTACAACGCGGGAAAATTCACCGTGGACGATGTGATCGACCGGACGGGACTGCAACTGCTGGGCATCGTGCCGGAGGATCCGGCGGTGGTGCTGGCGGCGGCCTTTGAACAGCCGCTGATCCATTACACAAAAAAAGGCGCGGCCACGGCCTGCACGCGCATTGCGAAAAGATTGCTGGGGTATCGGGTGCCCCTGACCATGAAATGATCAAAGGAGAGGCGAGCATGAATATTGCGTTATTGGCACATGACAAGAAAAAAGAACTGATGGTCCAGTTCTGCACCGCTTACAAGAGCGTGCTGAGTAAGCACAGTTTGTTTGCCACGGCCACCACCGGCCGGCTGATCGGTGACAACACCGGTCTGTCCATTACGCTGCTCCTCTCCCACAAGCAGGGCGGCCATCAGCAGATCAACGCCCGGATCGCCTACAACGAGATCGACCTGGTGCTGCTGTTCACGGACCCGAATACCACCGATCCCTGGGATGATGCCCAGATGATCGAGACCATCCGCTTCTGCGACAAGCACAATGTACCCATTGCCACCAATCTGGCTTCGGCGGAGATCTGCATCATGGGTCTGCAGCGGGGCGATCTGGATTGGCGCGAGATGCTGCACACCAAGCCGCGTTACTAAGAATTTTTTGCAGGGCGGGAGGTTGCTCCCGCCGTCTGTTTATGATCCGAAAATGTGAGGAGAGTTTTGAAAATGGATATTATCAAACCCCGGACATTGTCCGGTTTTATGGAATTGCTGCCGGCCAAGCAGATCCGTTTTGAAAAAATGGTGCAGATCCTGCGGGATACCTACGCATCCTACGGCTTTGCGCCCCTGGACACCCCGGCTATCGAGGACGCCCAGATCCTGCTGGCCAAGGGCGGCGGCGAGACGGAAAAGCAGATCTACCGCTTCCAGAAGGGCGACAGCGATCTGGCGCTGCGGTTCGATCTGACGGTGCCCCTGGCAAAGTATGTTGCCCTGCACTGCAACGACCTGGCCTTTCCCTTCCGCCGGTTCCAGATCAGTAAGGTCTACCGGGGCGAGCGGGCCCAGCGGGGCCGCTTCCGCGAATTTTATCAGGCGGACATCGACATCATCGGCGACGGCAAGCTGGATATTCTGAACGAGGCCGAGATCCCGGCCATCATTTATAAGGTGTTCAGGGGCTTCGGCCTGAGCCGGTTCCAGATCCGGGTGAACAACCGGAAGATCCTGAACGGATTCTATGCCATGCTGGCGCTGTCCGAGAAATCCGGTGAGATCATGCGGACGGTGGATAAGCTGGATAAGATCGGCCCGGAGAAGGTCAAGGCCATCCTCGTGGGTGAGGAGTGCGGTCTGACGGAAACCCAGGCCGACGAGATCCTGAAGTTTATTGCCATCACCGGCTCCAATGCCGATGTCATCGCCGCCCTGGAAGGCTATGCCGGCCGGAACGAGACCTTCGATCTGGGTCTGGCGGAGCTGAAGGCGGTTTGTCGGAATCTGGCGGCCTTTGGTGTGCCGGAGGCCAATTTTGCGGTGGATCTGACCATCGCCCGGGGCCTGGATTACTACACCGGCACCGTTTATGAGACCACGCTGCTGGATCATCCGGAGATCGGTTCCGTCTGCTCCGGCGGCCGGTATGATGACCTGGCCGGCTACTATATCGAAAAGAAGCTCCCCGGCGTGGGCATTTCCATCGGCCTGACCCGGCTGTTCTATGTGCTGGATGAGCAGGGCCTGCTGAATCCGGCGCTGCCCACCGCTCCCTGCGATGCTCTGGTGCTGCCCATGACGGCGGATCCCGCCGGGGCCATCGCCCTGGCGGAGAGTCTGCGGACCGGCGGCCTGCGGGTGCAGCTCTACGGCGAGCAGAAGAAATTCAAGCAGAAGATGGCCTATGCCGACAAGCTGGGCGTGCCTTTTGCGGTGCTGTTGGGGGAAGATGAGATCGCGGAGGGCATGTGTTCCGTGAAGAACATGGTCACCGGCCAGCAGGTGAAGCTGACGCCGGAGGATGCTGCGGCTTATATCCGGGCGGAACTGAGCGCCAACAACGGCTCCATCATTCTGGAAAAGTAAATTGTTGTTTACGGTAGCAGTAGAAATTACACAAAGTGCTGTCATCCCGACCAAGGCGAAGCCGCGTGGAGGGATCTTGGCACCGATTTTACTGCAA
>SVLA01000141.1 GCA_015068175.1 Oscillospiraceae bacterium | reverse complement strand
GACGATGCCGGCAATCCGGCCTATTTCCACGGTATGAACGGCGATCAGAATGTGGGTCTGTACTATCCCTATGTGGTCGGTGCGGTCCACTCTGCCGCGACCTGGCAGCAATATTTGTCCGAAAACAACAGCAGCCTGTGGCCTTGACTGCCGCATGAAGAGAAGGAGAACACCATGATCTGGATTTCCGATGAATGGAAGGATTACGAGGTGCTGGACACCTCCGACGGTGAGCGGCTTGAGCGCTGGGGGAAATATATCCTGGTCCGTCCGGATCCCCAGGTGATCTGGAATACCCCCCGTGTGGCCCCGGAATGGAAGCGCTATGACGCCCGCTATGTCCGCAGCAATACCGGCGGCGGCCATTGGACGGACAACGATCTGCCGGACCGCTGGCAGATCCGCTATAAGGATTACCTTACTTTTAATGTAAAACCCATGAATTTCAAGCACACCGGTGTGTTCCCGGAACAGGCGGCCAATTGGGACTTTATCCGCGATACGGTAGCCGCCGCATGTGTCAAGCGTCCAGTCCGGGTGCTGAATATGTTCGCCTACAGCGGCGGCGCCACCCTGGCCGCCGCGGCCGGCGGCGCGGAAGTATGGCATGTGGATGCCTCCAAGGGCATGGTGGCCTGGGCCAAGGAAAATGCCCAGGCATCGGGGCTGGCGGACCGGCCCATCCATTGGATCGTGGACGATTGCGCCAAGTTTATCCAGCGGGAGATCCGCCGCGGCCGCCGTTATGACGGCATCATCATGGATCCGCCCAGCTATGGCCGTGGACCCAGCGGCGAGATCTGGAAGATGGAGACCAGCTTCTATCCCTTCCTGCAGGAGACTGCCAAGCTCCTTAGCGACGATCCGCTGTTCGTTATCATCAATTCCTATACCACGGGCCTTGCGCCTTCTGCGGTGGGCTATGCCTCCGACGTGGTGTTCGGCGCCAAATATGGCGGCAAGACCGCCGTTGGCGAACTGGGCCTGCCGGTGAAGAGTACGGGCATCATGCTGCCCTGCGGTTCCACCGGGCGCTGGACCCCGTAATACATTGGAGATCATATGAATACTGTCATTTCTGTTGAAAATCTTCGTTTTTCCTACGCCGGCACGGAGGACCTGCCGGAGGTTCCGGTGTTTGAGGATCTGTCCCTGGCCATCGAAGAGGGCAGTTTTGTGGCCATCCTTGGCGGTAACGGCTGTGGTAAATCCACCCTGGCGAAACACTTTAACTCCATACTGCTGCCCTCCGGGGGTAAGGTCTATGTTTACGGCATGGATACCTCCGTAGAAGAGAAAGTCATGGCGGTCCGCCGCTGCGTTGGCATGGTGTTCCAGAATCCGGACAACCAGATCGTGGCCAACGTGGTGGAAGAGGATGTGGCCTTCGGCCCGGAGAATCTGGGCATCGCCAGCCCTGAGATCCGCAACCGGGTAGACCGTGCCCTGAAGCAGGTGGGCATGTATGAATACCGGCTCCATGCGCCCCATCTTCTGTCCGGCGGACAGAAACAGCGGATCGCCATTGCCGGAATCATTGCCATGGAGCCCAAGTGTATCGTCCTGGACGAGCCTACGGCCATGCTGGACCCCCGGGGCCGCCGGGAGGTCATGGAGACCATCCTGCGGCTGAACCGGGAGAAGGGGATCACTATCGTGCTGATCACCCACCATATGGATGAAGCGGCCCAGGCTCAGCGGGTGGTGGTCATGTCTGACGGGCGGATCGCCGCCGACGGTACCCCCAGGGAGGTCTTTGCCCAGGCTGAATTGCTCCACAGCATCAAATTGGCCGCGCCGGACACGGTGGAGCTTTGCCGGGAGCTGAATAAGGCCGGTTTCGACCTGCCCCTGGATCGACTTAATGCAGAAGAATGCGCCCAGGCCCTTTACGATGCGTTAAAGGCCTGAGGGGAGGAATGAGCATTGACACCTTTTTTAGAGGTTAAAAACTTGACCCATGTCTACAGCGCCGGTACGCCTTTTGAGCATAAGGCCCTGGAAGATGTGTCTTTTTCCGTACAGCGTGGAGAATTTATTGGCATCATCGGACATACCGGTTCCGGTAAGTCCACGCTGATGCAGCATCTGAACGGCCTTTTGAAGCCGGACAGCGGCCAGATCCTCCTGGACGGCGTGGATATCCACTCCGACAAGAAATTCACCCGGCAGGTCCGTTTCCGCGTGGGCCTGGTGTTCCAGTACCCGGAATACCAGCTTTTTGAGGAAACCGTCTACCGGGATATTGCCTTTGGACCCAAGAATATGGGCCTTTCCAAGGAAGAGATCGACCGCCGTGTTCTTGAAGCGGCGGAACTGGTGGGCCTGACCCGGGAACAGCTCCAGGTGTCGCCCTTTGATCTTTCCGGCGGTCAGAAGCGCCGTGTGGCCATTGCCGGCGTGATCGCCATGGAGCCGGAGATCCTGATCCTGGACGAACCTACTGCCGGATTGGATCCTGCGGGCAGAGAAGAGATCCTGGAAAATATCGAAACCTACCGCAAGGCCAAAAATGCCACCATCATGATGGTCAGCCATTCCATGAACGATGTGGCCCGGCTGACAGATCGCCTCATCGTCATGAACCGTGCCCATGTCGCCATGGATGGCGCACCCTTGGAAGTATTTGAACGGGCCCAGGAGCTGGTGGATATGGGCCTGGACATCCCGGAACTGACCCGGGTGTTTATGCGCCTGCGGCAGATGGGACTGGATGTACCGGCTGTTTACACCATGGAGCAGGCTGTTGCCGCCCTGAAGAAGCTGAAAGGGGGTAACTGAGATGCTGAAAGATATAACCCTCGGCCAGTTTTTCCCCGGTAATTCCGTGATCCATCGGCTGGATCCCCGGACCAAACTGTTGTTTCTGATCATTTACATTGTTGCGCTGTTTCTGGCTGCCTGGTGGGTCTCCTACGGCTTGATCCTGGCCTTTCTGATCATCACCATTGCCGTTTCCACGGTGCCGCCCAAGAGCTTTTTCAAGGGCCTCAAGACCTTGTCCTTCATTTTGATCTTTACGGGATTGCTGAATCTCTTCTTCACAGAGGGAACACATGTTCTGGTGTCTTTCCTGGGGATCACCATTACCCTGGAGGGCGTGGAGCGGGCCGTGATGATGATCGCCCGGATCCTGATGCTGATCTGCGGTACCTTCCTGCTGACCTATACCACGTCGCCCATCGCTCTGACCGATGGCCTGGAATCCCTCATGGCGCCCCTAAAGGCCCTGAAGGTCCCGGTACACGAGCTGGCCATGATGATGTGTATCGCCCTGCGTTTTATCCCCACCCTGATCGAGGAAACGGACAAGATCATGTCTGCCCAGAAGGCCCGGGGCGCCGATTTTGAGACCGGCAAACTGATGGACCGGGTGAAGGCCCTGATCCCCATTCTGGTGCCGCTGTTCATCAGCGCTTTCCGCCGCGCCGATGAGCTGGCCACCGCTATGGAGTGCCGCTGTTATCAGGGCGGTGACGGCCGCACCAAGATGAAGCTCCTGCGCTACCACAAGAATGATTTTATGGCGTTTTTCGTGGGCGCGCTCCTGATTGCGGCGGTCTGTGTACTGCGGAGCCTGGGCCTATGAGAAACATCTGCTTGTATTTGACCTACCTGGGTACCCATTATCATGGTTGGCAGATCCAAAAGGACCTGCCAACGGTGCAGGAGACCATGGAAAAGGCCATCGAGATGATCACCGGCACCCGGGTCCATGTGACCGGCTGCGGCCGTACCGATGCCGGCGTCCATGCCAAGTGCTATGTGGCCAACTTTAGGACGGAATCCACCATTCCCTGCGATCGGCTGCCCTATGCGCTGAACACCCATCTGCCCCCGGACATCGTGGTCACCAAAGCCTTTGAGGTCCATGGAAACTTCAACGCCATCGGCTCCTGCGCCAAAAAGGAGTATACCTATCTGATTTACAATTCCCGGCTGAAGGATCCTTTCTATGTGGACCGGGCCTGGTTCTATCCGAAACACCTGGATGAGAAGATCATGCAGGCGGCGGCGGATCAGTTTGTGGGTACCCATGATTTTGCGGCGGTCCGGAGCGTGGGCACCGATGTCAAGTCCACGGTCCGCACTGTATATCATTATAATGTGGAGCGGGACGGCGATGTCATCGCTCTGCGTGTCTGCGCCAACGGATTTCTTTACAATATGGCCCGGGCCATGGCCGGCACCGTTGTTTATGCCGCGGAAGGGAAGATCCGTCCGGAAGAGATCGGCCGGATCCTGGACAGCGGAAACCGTACCGCTGCCGGTCCCACGGTTCCTCCAGGCGGTCTGTACATGACCCATCTGTGGTATGACGATGGCATTGAGAAATTCGAGTGTGTACCCCACCGGCCCATTTTCTAAGGAGGGCATCCATGACAAAACGTACCTGCCGCCAGATCGGCTATATCATGCTGGGCGCGGCCCTGGCCTTCCTTGCGTATGCCCTGAATCACCCGGAGGCATCCTTTCCATGGCCCAATGCGGTGACCTACGGCGGCTATGCCCTTTATCTGCTCATTACCCTGGGACTGATCTTTCTGCCCCTGAAGTGAGATGAAATTCAAACTTTATTCATCCTTTTCGGCGTGTTTTGTGATAAAATGCGCCGAAAAGGAGATTTCCTTATTAAAGGAGTGACCAATATGCAACCCAAGCTCTGCACCAAGTGCAAAAAGAACATCGCTGTGGTGTTCATTACCAAAATCGAAAACGGTGTGTCCCTCAATGAGGGATACTGTATTAAATGCGCGCGCAGCCTGGGCATTCCCCAGATCGACCAGGCCGTGGCGCAGATGGGTTTTTCTGACGAAGATCTGGATACCCTGTCCGATGAAATGAGCAACATGTTCGGCCAGATCGATTCCGGCGACCATGATGACGATGACATGGACAGCCAAACCGCCAC
>SVLA01000006.1 GCA_015068175.1 Oscillospiraceae bacterium | reverse complement strand
GGGCAGGGACATCAGGGGCATCTGCAATAAAAAATCGCAGAATGCCTGCATAGAAGCCGGGGCGACCACGTCACCCACCATGGCCAGGATGTCCTTGCGGGATTGGGCCAGGGTGGACACCAGACCCACCAGCAGGTAACGGTCTTCCGCCACCTGCATCACCCCCAGCAGAAAACCGGAACCCAGGAAGCTGACCAGGGGGTGCATCCGGTCCCGCTTTTGCAGGAGAAAATCCTCCACCACCATTTTGTACGCAAAGGGCTGGATGCCCTGGGGCATCTCCCGGGGCCAGGTGGCCAGCAGGCGGCCTTCACCATCTACCAGGGTCATAGGAATGTGGCCTACATCATACAGCATTTCTAAATCCGTCATAATGGAGCGCATCAGGATCACCTCCCCATCATTCTATCATAAAAACGACAAAAAAATCAATATATTTATATACTGCAGGATGCCGGATTTGTTATATTGAAGACAGTAAAAAGAAAAGTGTACCGTTTCGTTATAAATGGAGGAATCCCATGGTCTCCCTTTACGATCTGACAGTGGAATACCGGCAGAATACCCTGGGTATGGATGAGGTGCAGCCCCGCTTTAGCTGGAAGCTCCGCAGCGATCTGCGGAACACGGTCCAGCAGGCTTACCGGATCACGGTGTCCAACGGCGCCGTGCTGTGGGACACCGGACGGGTGGAAAGTGACCGCAGTATTTTGATGGAATATTTGGGCATGGCCATGGCCCCCCGGACCCGCTACACCTGGACGGTCACCGTTTGGACCGGGGCAGGGGAGACAGCCACGGCAGAAGCCTGGTTTGAAACGGGATTGCTGGACGGAAGTGTTTTCGAAGATCACGCCGCCTGGATCACCCATCCGCTGCCGCCGAATGAATCGGCCAGCCCCATTTTTGTCCATCGCTTCTCCGTGTCCAGGCCGGTGGCCAAGGCCCGGCTGTATGCCAGCGCCCTGGGCGTGTACGAGGCGGAATTGAACGGCCAAAAGCTGGACGACACCTATTTTGCCCCTGGCTGGACCAGCTACCACAAGCGCCTGCAATATCAAACCTACGAGCTGAAGCCGAAAGCGGGGGAGAATGAACTGCGGTTCACCCTGGGCAACGGCTGGTACAAAGGCCCTCTGGGATTTGTGCCCCGGCCCAATGTCTACGGCGACACCCTGGCCCTGCTGGCCATGGCCATCCTGACCTACGCCGACGGCACGGAGCAGATCATCGGCACCGATGAACATTGGCAGGTCTATACCGGCCCCATTCTCTTTTCCGAACTTTACGACGGTGAGATCCAGGACACCACCCGGCCTTTGGAATACGCCGGCCGGGCCCGGACCTGCGATCATACCTATAAGACCCTCATTGCCCAGGAAAATGAGCCGGTGCGCGCGATCCTGCGCCTGCCGGTGACCCGGCAGTTTACCGCCCCCAATGGGGAGCAGGTCTATGATTTCGGGCAAAATCTCACCGGTTGGGTGGAAGTGACCGCCAGCGGCAGACCCGGTCAGAAGCTGACTCTGCGCCACGGTGAAAGCCTGGATGAGAAGGGCAATTTCTATACGGCCAATCTCAGCTTTGCAAAAGCCACCGATACATACGTCTTAAACGGGGAAACGCAGACCCTGCGGCCCCATTTCACCTTCCATGGCTTTCGCTATGTGGCCCTGGAGGGCCTGGAAGAAGGGCAGACCGTCACCCTGACCGCCTGCCACCTGACCACGGACCTGAAACAGACCGGCTGGTTCTCCTGTTCCGACAGCCGGGTGGAGCGGCTTTGGCAGAATATTCTGTGGAGCCAGCGGGACAATTATTTGGATGTCCCCACCGATTGCCCCCAGCGCAGCGAGCGGCTGGGCTGGACCGGCGATGCCACCGCTTTTACCCCCACGGCGGCCTTCAACAGCAACATCATGCCCTTTATGCGCAAATGGCTGCGGGACCTGGCTGCCGACCAAAATCCCGCCGTCGGCATGGCCCAGGTGGTGCCGGATGTCCTCAACGAGGGCCCGGAGGAAAACAGCCAAAGCGGCGCCGCCTACTGGGGCGACGCAGCCACCGTGGTACCCTGGACGCTGTACCGGGTCTATGGCGACCGGCGGGTCATCAACGAACAGTACGAGAGCATGAAGCTCTGGGTGGACTTTATCCGCCGCCGGTGCGGCGAAACGGGTCTCTGGCAGACCGGATTCCAGTACGGCGATTGGCTGGGCCTGGATACGGAGAGCAACGGCCTGTCCGACGAGCGCAAAGGCGCCACCGATGATTATTTTGTGGCCAATGCCTGCTATTTGTGGAGTCTGCAGATCCTGGCCGACAGCGCGGCGCTGTTGGGTTACGGCGAAGATGAGGCCCAGTACCGCCATTTACACAGCCAGGTCCTGGAGGCTTTCCGGGCGGAATATGTGACCCAAACCGGCCGCCTGGTCAGCGAGACCCAAACTGCTATGGTCCTGGCGCTGCACCTGGACCTGGTAGAAGAGGGCCAAAAAAAGGCCATCGCCCAGCGGCTGGCCCGGAATATCCTGGCCCATAAGACCCATCTGACCACGGGCTTCGTGGGTACGCCCTACCTCTGCCCGGTTCTCAGCCGTTACGGCCACCATGACCTGGCAGGCAAACTGCTGCTGCAGGAGGAGGCCCCCGGCTGGCTGTACGAGGTAAAAATGGGCGCCACCACCCTTTGGGAGCGCTGGGATTCCATTTTGCCCGACGGCAGTTTCAACCCCGTCAACATGAACAGCCTGAATCATTATGCTTACGGCTCCATCGGCCATTGGCTGTATACCTGCCTTTGCGGCCTGGAACCTCTGGAGCCGGGATACAGGAAATTTTCCGTGGCGCCCAGGTTTATCAAAGGCATCACCTGGGCCCAGGTGCGCTTCGACAGCGTCTACGGCACCATAGCGGTCCGGTGGCAATGCGAAGGGGGCCGGATCACCCTGGACCTGGAGGTCCCGGCCAACACCACCGCTCTGGTGACCCTGCCGGAGCGGGAAGGCATCCTGGAATTGGGCAGCGGCGAGCATCATTTCTCCTATGAAACGGAAACCCGCCTGGAGCAGGGGCGGTATTCCCTGGAAACACCCCTGGGTGTCATGCTCCGTCACCCTGCGGCCCAGCCGCTGATCCGGCAGTATATGCCCCAAATGCTGGAAAATCCCATGCTGGAATACATCATCAAAGAGCCCATCAGCACTCTGCTGGGCTATGCGCCGGAGGCCCAGCCGCTGTACGAGATGATCCTGGCGGCCATGAACGGGGCAGAAAACTGAAAAATACATTACGGTGGGGGTCCACCGAAAAATAAGGAGGAAGCAAAATGAAGAAACACATCAAGCATGTACTGGCGTGGATGCTGACGGCCGCCATGCTGTTTGGTTTGCTGCCCGTGCTGACCGGCTGCAATACCACCAAAGACGATGCGGATACCTTCACCATTTGGATGGGTTCGTCTGTGGACAGCGCCTACTACACCAACTACGGGCAAAACCCGGTCATCCAGTATATCGAGAAGAAATTCGATATCGACCTGGAGTTCATCACCCCCGCGGTGGGCAACGAGACCGACAATTTCAACACCCTGATCGCCACCGGCGATTACCCCGACATGATGGACCTGTCCTTCTACACCGGCACCATTGCGGACCTTTATGACAATGGCGACGGTGTCTGCCTGGACCTGACCCAGTATGTCAACGACTACATGCCCAACTACAAGAACTTCGTGGAGACCCATAAGAACGGCGCCACTGCTTATGCCACCGTCGGCGGCAAGTACCTGACCCTGAATAACTACAATGCCGCCGTTCCCCAGCAGTGGGGCGGTTACGTTTACCGCCGGGATTGGCTGGTAAAATACGGCACGGACCCCGTGACCGGCGGGACTTTCAAGAGCTGGGAAGAAAACGGCGTCTACCGTGACGATGTCAACTTCCCCGATGGCTACCTGGATTCCGACGGCAACGAGAACCCCCTGACCGTGGCGGACTGGGAATGGATGTTCAGCCAGTTTGAAAAGTGCCCCGATTATGCCTACGCCATCAGCATGGGTTACCGCGGCTACCAGGAGACCGGCGAGTTCCTCTGCGCATGGAATACGGGCGCTCTGTGGAACACCTATGATGAGGACGGCGACGGCTTCTTCGAGACCGTCAGGTTCGGCGCCGGCTCCGAAGAGTTCCGGGATTACCTGGAGACCATGAAGACCTGGTATGACAACGGCTGGCTGGATCCCGATTTTGCCACCCGTACCGGCGATATGTTCTATCAGATCGATGCCAACACCGTCTACCAGGGCAAAGTGGGCGCCTGGTACGGTACCGGCGGCCAGTTGGGCAGCGCCATTGAGAGCGCTGAGCAGCCGGCCACCCTGGGCATCGATGTCTGGGCGGCGCCCCAGCCCAAGCTGACGGCGGATGCTCCCGACCCCACCATTTTCTACCAGGACAGCATGGAAACCACCCGCACCTGGATGATCACCGATGCCATCGAAGGCAAAAATGTGGAAAAATTCATGGAAATGATCGATTGGCTCTACTCCGAAGAGGGTATGCGCCTCCACAGCTACGGCCTGACCAAGGAACAGATGGCCGAGTTTGACATCGATCTGTCCCTGATGACCCAGTACGGCCTGACCGAAGGCACTTACTACAAGGTCAACGAGCGGGGCGAAAAGGATCCCAACGGAAATCTGGACCGGATCGCTGACATTATTTTCAACGATTCCGGCAATCTGGCCGTGGCGGTGTCCAGCACCTATTTCATCGGTCTGGGTGCCGGCAGCTATGAGTATTATTCCCCCGACACCACCCCCGACGATCACCGCAAGAATATGGCCCAGGAAGCCTGGTCCAGGTATGAAAACAAGGGTACCGTCAGCAATTCTCTGCTGGCCCAGATGGATGCCGAAGCCGGCCAGGGTTACCGCAATACCCAGGCTGCCATCCGGGACTACCTGGCCATTGAAGTGCCCAAGTTCATCAAGGGTCAGACGGAACTCAGCGACAAGAACTGGACCAAGTTCCAGGCGGCCCTGAAGACCCGTAAGCAGGAAAAGAACACCGACATTCTCCAGAGCGTTGTGGACAGCGCTCTGAGTGAACAATAAAAAACAAAAGGAGTAAATCAAAATGAAAAAGCTGATCTGCATTCTGCTGAGCCTGGCCCTGGTGCTGGCCATGGCTGCCTGCACCCCTGACACCGATCCCACCGAACCCCAGAACCCCACCACCGGTGCCGCCGATCCCACCGAGCCTGCCTTCTCCGTGGCCGGCTCCTACAAGTATGATCCGGGCGATCAGAACGGTCTGGGCGTGGAGTATATGCTCCATGAGGACGGCACCTACTACATGGACGAGTTCACCAGCGTTGTCTCCATCGGCACCTACACCGTCACCGAAGGCTCCGGTAACGACGAGAACGGCAACAAGATCCTGGCCGTAGTCACTTTCGATTTTGATGCTGAAGGCGTCAGCCACAACGTCATCGAGAAGGAAGTGGATGGCGTTAAGATGACCTACCTGTGCGGCATCTACTGCTCCCTGAGCCTGGCCACCTATGACCTGGCCAAGCTGGGCACCGACCTGGAAGAGACTCTGGCCACCGTGGCAGACTTCTACAGCGCCAACTACGCCGAGGACGGCATCCATGTCTCCGTCTACACCGACTACAGCTATGTTCTGGATGGCATCTACGGCGCTGCCGAGGCCGGCTCCATGGGCACCTTCACCAAGGAACTGACCGCCAACGGCACGGTCTACACCATGACCGAGGAAGAGACCGGCAACACCTTCACCCTGACCCTGGGTGAGACCGTCACCCTCAGCGACGGCACCAGCACCTACGCCATGACGGACAAGGATCCCACCGCGCAGAAGGAAGCCGCCCAGGTCTTCACCGGCGCCCTGGATGGCTGGTTCGCCGTGACCCTGACCTGCTTCACCGACGGCACTTTCGAGCTGACCGAGGGCATGGCCGACGGTTCCCAGGTCTTTGCGACTGCCAAGGGTACCTATGAGTTCGCCGCGGACTACAGCAAGTTCACCTTCACCTTCGAGGATGGCTCCGTCCTGGAGTGCCCCACCGCCGACTACGCCACCTGGAGCGGCGAGTACACGCTGCTGACCGTGGGTTACACTTCCGCACCCACCGTCACCGTTTCCTGGACCAACGCAGGCTAATATTTCCCGGGAGAGGGGCGCCGCCCCTCTCCCAACTGTATAGGAAGGAGACCTTTCCGTGCAAAACACAATCAGCAACGCCGTGATGGACCGCCGGACCCGGACCCGGATCCGGAATCAGAAGGATTGGAAACAGAATTGGTCTGTGTACCTGCTGTTCCTGCCGGCCGTCGTGCTTTTCGGTATTTTTAACTATGCTCCCATGTTCGGCATCGTCATGGCTTTTGAGAATTTCAAACCCACCAAAGGCTTCTTCGGCAGCAAATGGGTGGGTATGGCCAATTTTATGGATCTGTTTTCCAGCGAGGAATTCCTGACGGTGTTCCGCAACACCGTGGTCATGGCGTTTATGAACCTGACCATCGGCTTCGTTTTCCCCATTGTGCTGGCCCTGCTGCTGTCGGAACTGACCAGTAAAAAGTTCCGCCGGGTGGTCCAAACCGTGAGCTATATGCCCTATTTCATCGCTACCGTGGTGGTCTGCACCCTGATCACCAATTTCTGCGATACCCAGGGCATCGTTACGGATATTCTGGTGGCCTTCGGCGCCGAACGGGAAAATCTGCTGGCCAACCCCAAGTATTTCTGGTGGATCAACACCTTCTCCGAAGTATGGCAGGGCATGGGTTACGGCTCCATCATCTATGTGGCCGCCATTTCCAATATCAATCCCAATCTTTACGAAGCGGCGGCCATGGACAGCGCCAACCGCTGGCAGCGGATGCTTTACATCACCCTGCCCGGCGTGCTGCCAACGGTAGTCACCATGTTCACCCTGCGGGTGGGTCTGGTCTTCGTGACCGGCTTCGATAAGGTGCTGCTGCTGTATTCGCCCACCATTTATGACACGGCGGACTGCCTGAGTACCTACACCTACCGTTACGGTATCGCCAACAGCAATTACGGCCTTTCTGCGGCGGCGGGCCTTTTCCAGTCGGTGATCGCCACCACTCTGCTGATCCTGTCCAATAAACTCAACCAGTCCGCATCCAAGCGCCTGGGTTAAGGGGAGGACTCGTTATGAACAGAAAATTCTTAAGACGGAACAGCAACAGTTCCATGGTCGAGACCCGGACCCTTTCCGGCACCGTTGCGGACATCCTTATCGTTCTGGTTTTGATCGGCGTCATGATCATCTGCTTTGTGCCGCTGTGGTATGTGCTGGTGGCCTCCGTTTCCGATGGCAAGGCCATGTTCGCCACGGAGGGCCTGATCCTGAAGCCGGTGGGCGATTGGACCCTGGACGGCTATAAACTGATCCTGAAAGATAACAGCATCCTGGTGGGTTACCGCAATACGTTGCTGTATGTGGTGAGTACCACCCTCCTGGGCCTGCTGATCAACGTGATGACCGGCTACGCGCTGAGCCGCCCCACCCGTTTCAACGGCCTGATGACGGTCTTTGTCATCATCACCATGATGTTCTCCGGCGGCCTGATCCCCTCCTACATGATCATCCGCAGCCTGGGCATGCTCAATACCCCTCTGGCGGTGATCCTGCCCACCTGCACCAATGCCTTCTTCATTATGATGACGGCCAACGCCTTCCGCAGCGTGCCGAAGCAGACCATCGAGGCGGCGGAAATGGATGGCGCCAACCACTTCCAGGTCATGATGCAGATCGCTCTGCCCCAATGCCGCGGCACCGTGGCGGTGGTGGTGCTGTATAATGTGGTCACCCAGTGGAATTCCTGGTTCCAGGCCATGGTCTACCTGCCCAATGCCCGGGAGTGGTGGCCGCTGCAGTTGTTCATCCGGGAATTCGTGGCCAATAACACCTCGTTCCTTATGAGTACCAACCCCGATTATTCCCGGTATCTGATCCAGTTCTGCCTCATCGTGGTGGCCACCCTGCCGATCCTGGTGGCGTTCCCCTTCTTCCTCAATACCATTGAAAAGGGCGCCCTCACCGGCGGTGTGAAGGAATAAAAATGGAAGAACAACTGGAAATGATCCTCAGTCCGTGTTATAATGAACAAAATGCCCGGCGGATCCGCCTGCTGAAGCTGCTGCGGATCGCGCTGGTGATCTGCCTGTTCATGGCCTGGACCTATGGCATCGCCGTGGCGGCGGCCTTCGCCCGGGAAAGCAGCGGCGCGGCCACCTTGTGGATGATGGAGTTCGTGATCTTCACGATCCCGGCCACGGTGCTGCTGATCCTGGTGTGGATCGCCCTGATCCGGCTGAACCGGGTCTATGAGTACATCCTTTGGAATGACCGGCTGGAACTTTGGTCCTGCCGGGGGGATCGCCATCGCAAATTGCTGGCAGAGATCCAATGCCGGTCCCTGGCCGCGTTTGCGCCGGTGGACGAGGCAGAGGAGCATCACGGCCGGGTGATCCGGGCGGTGGTGGACCCCCATGACTGCTGGGCTCTGGATGTGCGCCACGAGGGGCAGACCGTCCGGGTGCTGCTGCAGCCGAACCCGGAATTCATCCGCAGATTGAAACAATACGAAAAATAACAGATCGGCAGAAAACCTGCTGATGTCTGAAAGTGAGGATAAGAAGATGCAGGATATGGAAAAGAAACACCTGGCGCTGCTGCGTTCCCACCTGGCGGAATGCACCGTCCTGTTGAAAACCAACGGCGCATTTCCCCTGGCCGGTCCTTGCAGCATCGCCGCCTACGGCAGCGGTGTCCGCAAGACCGTCAAGGGCGGCACCGGCTCCGGTGAGGTCAATTCCCGATACTTTTTCACCGTGGAGCAGGGCCTGAAAAATGCCGGCTTTACCCTGACCACCACATCCTGGCTGGATGCATACGATGCCATGTATGTCCAGGCCCGGAAAGCCTGGCTAAAGCAGTTGGGCGTGGAAGCAAAGACTGCCAAGACCAATATTATTACGTATGCCATGGGCAAAACCATGCCGGAACCCAACTACGACCTGCCCCTGGATGCCCAGGGGGATGCCGCCATCTATGTGGTCTCCCGGATCTCCGGCGAAGGCAATGACCGGATGCCGGTGGAAGGGGATGTAAAACTCTCCGCCACGGAGAAGCGGGACATCCTGACCCTGAATAAAAAGTTCAGCAAATTCATGCTGGTGATCAATGCCGGCGGCCCCGTAGACTTGCAGGATGTGCAGGAAGTGGGCAATATCCTGGTCCTTTCCCAGTTGGGCGTGGAGACCGGCGATGCCCTGGCGGACATTCTGCTGGGCAAGCAGAATCCCTCCGGCAAGCTGACCACCACCTGGTCCGCCTGGGAAGATTACTGTAATGTCGGCACCTTCGGCGACCACAACGATACCCGTTACACCGAGGGCATCTATGTGGGCTACCGCTATTTTGATTCCGTGGGCAAGAAGGCGCTGTATCCTTTCGGCCACGGCTGTTCCTATACCGCTTTTGATGTCCATGCCGAACATGTGGCCCTGGAAGGCACCCAAGTGACCGCCCAGGTCCGGGTGACCAATACCGGCGCTTACGCCGGCAAGGAAACGGTCCAGATCTATGTGTCCGCCCCGGAGGGCAAGCTGGATAAGCCTTACCAGGATCTGGCGGCCTTCGGCAAGACCGCCCTGCTGGCCCCCGGCCAGAGTGAGACCCTGCACATTACTTTCGACCTGACGTCCTGCGCCTCCTTTGACCGGGATGATGCCGCTTACATCCTGGAAGCCGGCCGGTATATCCTCCGTGTCGGCACTTCCAGCACCCAGACTGCGGTAGCGGCGGCCATCGACCTGGACCGGACGGTCTCCGTGACCCAGGTCCGCAATTGCTGCGGCGACCCGGATTTTGAAGATTGGCGCCCGGAGAAGCGTTCCCCGGAGGCATTGGCCGATGACGTGCCGGTGCTGAAGCTGGATGCTTCCGCCGTGGCCACCCGCAAGGTGGCATACGACCATGAATACCCCATCGATGACGCGGTCCGGGATCTGTCCAACGAACAGTTGGCTTTCGCCCTGGTGGGTGCCTTTGATCCCAAGGGCGGTCTGCAGAGCTTTGTGGGCAACGCCAGCACCACCGTGGCCGGTGCGGCAGGCGAGACCACATCCCAACTGAAGGCCCAGGGATTCCCCAATATGGTCATGGCCGACGGCCCCGCCGGTGTGCGGATCACCCCGGAATACTACCGGGATGAAAAGGGCGCCCACGGGATTGGCAGCGTCGGCATGCCCGAAAGTATGCTGGAAGTGATGCCCGGATTCGTCCGGTGGATCATGAAGCGCCTGTCCGGCAGCAAACCGCCCCAAAATGCGGTGATCCGGCAGCAGTATTGCACTGCCATTCCCATCGGTACCGCCCTGGCCCAGAGCTGGAATGTGGACTTCGCCAAGATCTGCGGTCACATCGTAGGCACGGAAATGGAGACCTACGGCATCCATCTGTGGCTGGCGCCGGCCCTGAATATCCACCGCAGCATCCTCTGCGGTCGGAATTTTGAATATTTCTCCGAAGATCCCCTGATCAGCGGCAAGATGGCCGCCGCCCTGACCCAGGGTGTCCAGGCCCATCCCGGCCGCGGCACCACCGTCAAGCACTACGCCGCCAATAACCAGGAATATAACCGCTTCGGCAATAATTCCTGCGTCTCCCAGCGGGCCCTGCGGGAGATCTACCTGAAGGGCTTCGGCATCTGCGTGCGGGAATCCCAGCCCAAGGCCGTCATGACCTCCTACAACCTGCTCAACGGCCGGCACACCGCCGAAAGCGTGGACCTGTGCGAGAACATCCTGCGCCGGGAGTTCGGCTTCCAGGGCATCATCATGACCGACTGGGTGGTGGGCAACGGCATTATGAACAGCAAGGAAGATCTCCACCCCGCCGTCAAACCCCAGTTGGTGGCCGCCGCCGGCGGCGATCTGTTCATGCCCGGCTGCAAAGCGGACTATGACAATATCCTCAAGGGCCTGGCCGAAGGCAGCCTGACCCGTCAGCAATTGCAGATCAACGCCACCCGGGTCTACCGCATGGCAAGGATGCTGGATCAGCAATGATTTTACGCCCCGCGCCGGGATCCCGGCGCGGGTGTCCACCATTCCAGGGAGGTACCATATGAAGAAAGAATTGTTTAACGGCACCCGATTTGCCAGCCGTTTTACCGCGGAGCAGGTGACCGGCAAGGAGCGGTGGCTGGGCTACCTTTTGGGCCCTGCCGGCGCATTGCTGCTCAATGCGGTGCTGGCCACCTATTTGAATGTGTACTACACGGACGTTTTGAAGCTGGGCGGCCTTTGGGGCGGCGCCTTTTTGGTGATCTTCCCCATCATCTCCAAGATCATCGATGCCGTCACAAATGTGATCATGGGCCAGGTCATTGACCGCACCCGTACCAAAGAAGGCAAGGCCCGGCCCTGGCTGCTGCTGAGCGCGCCCATGGTGACCCTCAGCGGCATCCTGCTGTTCACGGTGCCCCAGGCGTCGGAAACGGTCCAGGCCATTTGGGTCATGCTCTCTTATAACCTCTTTTATTCCTTCGCCTATACCATTTTCAATATGAGCCACGGCCTTATGGTCCCGCTGTCCACCCGCAATACCACCGACCGGGGCAGCCTCAGCGTGTTCAACCAGATCGCCACCATTATGATGAGCGGCATCCTGGTGGCCCTGATCTTCCCCATGGTCATCATGCCCATGCTGGGGGTGGATAAGGCCAAGTGGATCACCACCATGAGCCTGCTGGCCATCATCGCTCTGCCCCTGACCCTGCTGGAATACTACTTCACCAAGGAACGGGTGACCCTGGAAAATGCCGAAGGGGAGAGGGCGCATATCCCCTTCCTGAAGCAGGCCAAGACCATTTTCAGCGACAAGTACATGGTCATCATCTATGTCTATTTCCTGATCTATACCCTGGGTTCCTCCATCAAGAATATCAGCCTGCCCTATTTCTGCAACTATGTGCTGGGCACCTATAACGACGGCATCACCCAGACCCTGCTGTCCGTCATCGGCGGTATTCCCATGGGCATCGGCATTTTCGCGGTATGGCCCCTGGCCAAGAAATTCGGCAAGCGGAATGTCACCGCCGTGGGGTTCGTGCTGTATGCCATCGGCGGCGCCATTTGCTGTCTGTTTCCCACCAATATGGTCCTGATGCTGGTGGGCCAATTCATTAAAAATATAGGCGGCCTGCCCTGCGCCTATGTGTTCATGGCCCTTTTTGCCGATGTTTTGGACCACATGGAGTGGAAAAACCGCAGCCGCTGCGATGGCATCGCCATGTCCGTGTATAATATCATCGCCGTGGCCATGGTGGGTATCTGCACCGGCATCTTTAACGGCCTGCTGTCCGGCGCCGGCTATGTGGAGCCGGAGCTGGTGGAGGGTGTCACCGTGGCGGCCACCCAAAGCGAAGGGGTGAAGAACGTGATCACCTTCAGCTTCGTGGGTCTGGAGGTCCTTACGGGCATTGCCCTGGCCATCCTGCTGATTTTCCTGGACGTGGAAAAGAACGTGGCCCAAAAGCAGGCGGAGATCGCCGCCCGCCGGGAGGGATAATATGAAAGCCATCCGTTTAAGAACAGAATATCTGACCGAACCTATGGGCATCGACATCCCCAAACCCCGCCTGTTTTGGAACTGCGCAGAAGGTATCCGGCAGACCGCCTATGAAATTTCCGCCGCCGATGGCCGCGGTACGCCCCTTTGGCACAGCGGCAAGGTGCCTTCCGGTACCATGAGCTGCCTCTGGGGTGGGGAAGCGGTGGCTCCCAGGACCAAAGTGACCTGGCAGGTGCGGCTGTGGGACGAAAACGACCAACCCGGTCCCTGGTCCTCAGGAACTTTCGAGACCGGCATCGATGCCTGGCGCGGCCGCTGGATCACCGGCAATTACAAGGTGATCCCCTCCAAACGTTACCCGGTGGACCACTTCCGCAAGTGCTTTGAAACCGAAAATGTGGCCCATGCGCGGCTGTATATCACCGCCTGCGGCCTTTATGAGGCCCACCTCAACGGCCAAAAGTGCGGTGTCTTCGTCCGGGCCCCCGGCTACACCGATTACCGCAAGCGGATCCAGTATCAAACCTATGATGTCACAGCCCTCCTGCAAAAGGGCCGGAATACCTTGACCGTAGAATTGGCCGACGGCTGGTTCCGCGGCAGTACCGGTGCCTGGGGCCTGAAAAATCAGTACGGCACCGTCACCAAATTGCTGGCCCAACTGGAGATCACCCACACCGACGGCACCGTCACCACCCTGGTCACCGACGAAAGCTGGGATTGGTCCAATGACGGCCCGTTCCGTTTCGCGGACAATAAGGACGGCGAAGTGGTGGATGCCAATTTGGAACCCTCCTACAGCGGTAAAGCGAAGCGGACCAATCACAAAGTCATCCCCACCGCCTCCAACAATGTGGGCGTCTCGGAGCATGAGCATTTCGCCGCCCAAAAGATCATCACCCCCAGCGGCCAAACGGTCCTGGATTTTGGCCAGAATATGGCCGGCTGCGTTTCCTTTCGGGTGAATGCCCACCGGGGCCAGCAGATCAAACTGCGCTTCGGTGAGATGCTCCGCGCCGACGGTGAATTCACCCAGGAAAATTTCCAGTTGGTCATGAAGAAAAAAGTCACCCCCCTGCAGCAAGTCCTCTATACCTGCAAGGAGGGCACCAACGACTACAAGACCCAATTTGCCATCTTCGGCTTCCGTTATGTGCTGGTGGAGGCGGATTTCCGCATCGACCCGGCGGATTTCACGGCCATCGCCGTCTATTCCGACCTGGAGCAGACCGGCTTCTTCCGTTGCTCCCATGAGCTGATCAACGGCCTGGTCCATGCCACCTTGTGGTCCGCCAAGGGCAACCATCTGGACGTGCCCACCGATTGCCCCACCCGGGAGCGCCACGCATGGACCGGCGATGCCCAGATCTTCTTTGAAACGGCGGCCTACCTCTTCGATTTCGCCGCGTTCTCTCAAAAATACCTGACCGATATTTACGATTGGCAGGAAAAAAGCGGCCGCCTGCCCCATATCGTCCCCGACGGCGGCGCTGATTTCTACATGAATTCCATGAACGGCTCCGTGGGCTGGGCGGACATCGGCATCATTTTGCCCTGGCAGTTTTCCCGGATCTACGGTGACCGCCGGGTGCTGGAGCGGTACTATGACGGCATGGCCAAATACGCCCGGTTTATGATCCGCCGCTGCGGCAAGGCCATGCCCTTTGTGGCAGAGAAGATCCGTCTGTCCCGGGAGAATCAAAAATACCTGGTCAATGATGGCCAAAGCTACGGTGAATGGGCCGAGCCGGTGGACGTCTGCGCGTTCCGCTGGCAGGATTTTGTGGCGCCCCATCCCGAAGTGTCCACGGCCTACACGGCCTATGTGCTGGGACTGATGGCGGAAGTGGCCGCCCTGCTGGGCCGCCGGGAAGATGAGGCGGAATTCCGCAAATACGCCGACGGCTGCAAGAGCGCCTATCAGGAGCTGGTCTCCGGCGGCGCCTACGACCTGGATACGGACCGCCAGGCTCAATTGGTGCGGCCCCTGGCCTTCGGACTGCTGACAGAGCAGCAGCGGGATTTTGCCCGGAAACGGCTGATCACCGCCCTGGATAATTACGGCTGGCGATTGGGTACCGGCTTCCTGTCCACGCCTTTGATCCAGGGTGTTCTGTCCGAATATGATACCGCCGCCGCCTATAGGCTCCTGGAAAATGAGGAGATCCCCGGCTGGCTGTCCATGCCCCGCAACGGCGCCACTACCATTTGGGAAAACTGGGAGGGCCCCTTTAATACCCAGGGCGCCGGCCTTGGCTCCCTGAATCACTATTCCAAGGGCGCGGTGTGCCGCTGGCTCTTCGATACCATGTGCGGCATCCGGGTGGCCGGCGAGAACCGCTTCACCGTTGCCCCCCAACCCGGCGGCAGCCTGACCCACGCCTGGGCCGCCTATAACAGCATTTACGGCCGGGTGGAAAGCAAATGGGAAAAGACCCCCGACGGCATCACCTATACCGTCACGGTGCCGGCCGGCTGTGAGGCCCTGGTCCGCCTGCCCGACGGCCGGGAATACCGCCAGGATTCCGGCACCGCCGCCTATCAAACCCAGGCATAAAAAATGACGCTCCTTTGACCCGCGGGCCAAAGGAGCGCTTTTTTACAGTTTCAGATCCCGGTGGAAGTGGCTCAGATGGGCCTGCTTCCGGATCTTGCGGATCAGCATGGTCCGCAGCCGGGTCAGGGTGGTGACGGCGATGATGCCCACCGCAATGCACAGGGCCAACTGCAGGGTGTAGAGTGCCCGCTGGCCGAAAAGCAGCCATTGGGCGTTCAGGGCATAGTTCATGGTGTAGTACAGAGAACTGCCCGGCACCAGGGGGATCACCGAGGGGACCAGAAAGGTGGTGGTGGGGGTCTTCAGGATTCGGGCAAAAACCTCGGCATAGACGGTGATCACCGCGCTGGCGATCAGATAGCGCAGGGATTCGTCAGGGACAGCGGTCCGGAATATCAGATAAATGGACCAGGCCAGCAGGCCGCCCAGACTGGCGATCAGCAATTTCCGCCCCCGGAGGTTGTAAAGGATGCTGAATCCGAAGGAGCCGACGGTGCCCGTCAGCAATTGAATAAAGTCCTGCGGCGTCATAAGGCACCTCCCAGGGCGTGGCCGGCCAAAATGTAGCCGGCGGCGATGGCGGCGGCCACCAACAGCGCGTTGAAAAACCGCAGCAGACCGGACATGATATCGCCGCTGATCAGGTCCCGGATGGAGTTGGTCAAACCCACGCCGGGGATCAGCAGCATAATGGTGCCGATGATCATTTTCTCCGGATCCTGCCCCAGGCCCAGGGACGTCAGGCCGACGCTGAGGAGGCACAGCAGGAAAGTGGCCACCACGTTGACGAATACCTGATTCATGCCTGCCTGGTTCATCCAATGGGTGATATACCGGCAGGAAAGGCCCATCAGGGTTGCGGCCAGACCGTCGATGAGATTGCCGCCGAAGAACATGGTAAAAGCCCAGGCGATCATGGCGCTGGCCAGGGCCTCCAGCCACAGCGGGTAAGGTTTGCTGCTGCAAATGGCCGCGATCTCCCTGGAAACGAAGTCGTAATCCGGCTTTTCCTGGCAGATCCGCCGGGAAAGATGGTTCAGCCAATGGACCTTCATCAGGTCCGTCTTATCGCCGCTGATCCGCCGGGTCTGGGTGATGTGCTTGCCGTCCGCCGTGATCAGGGACAGCACGATGCTGGAAGTGATGGTGAAAGCATCCACCCGCTGGCAGCCGTAGGCGGTGCAGATCAGCCGCATGGAATCCTCCACCCGGCCCACTTCGGCGCCGGAGAGCAGCATATGCTCACCGATGTCCAAAACGCAGGAGATCAACTGTTCCGGATCCATAGGCCATCCTCCCCGAAAAATACTATAGGGTCATTATAAATCATGGTTTTTCCCCGTGCAATGGGAAAAAAGTCAACGAATTTCTGCAAAAAAACCACATACAGAAAGAATTGACGAACTCCGCCGCCCGTGGTAAAATAGACAAAACAAACCGAATCAGGAGGACTCCCCATGAACACTGTTTTTACCCAGCGCCGTCAAAAACTGATGGAAAACAAGCAGGGCCCCTGCGTGGCCTGTATTTTCTCCGGCGCCGCCCCCATGAAATCCCTGGATGCCAGCTATCCTTTTGAAGTGGACCGGAATTTCTTTTACCTCACCGGCATCCAGCGGGAAAATATGATCCTGGTGATGAAGAAGGACCACGAGGGCCGCTGCAGCGAGGCGCTGTATATCGAACCCTATGACGAAGTTCTGGCCAAATGGGTGGGCGGCCGCATGCGCAGCGCCGAAGCCACCGAGATTTCCGGCGTCGCCGCCGTGTTCGACATCGGCAGCTTTGACGACCACCTGAACGGCCTCATCAGCCGCAGCCGCGGCCTGGGCAAGTTCCGTGTCCACCTGGATCTGTGGCGCCACCAAAAGGACCAGGCCGATACCCCCGCCCACCTGCTGGCGGCCAAACTGCAGCAGCGCTACCCCGCCGTCGGGGTGGAGGAGATCTTCGGGGACCTGGCGGCTATGCGGGCCGTGAAGGATGAGACCGAACTGGCATGGATGCGCCGGGCCCAGGAGGACACCCGGGTGGCCATCGAAGCCATGATGAAACACGCCCACGCCGGCATCAACGAGTGCGAGCTGGAAGGCGCCTTCGATTTTGCCCTGATGAAACGGGGCGCGCGTCAGCACGCCTTCCCCACCATCGTGGCCGGCGGCGTCCGGTCCGCTATTTTGCACTATGTGGACAACAACTGCACCGTGGCCGACGGCGAACTGGTCCTCATCGACCTGGGCAGCGCGTCCAACAATTACTGCGCCGACATTTCCCGTACCTTCCCCGTCAATGGCCGCTTCACCCAGCGGCAGAAAGCCATCTATAACACCGTCCTGGCGGCCCAGGAACTGGTCATGGCCAATGTCCGCCCCGGCATGACCCTGGCCCAGCTCAATCAAATGGTCATCGACTATTACGAAAGCCGCCTGGATGACCTGGGCCTGCGTAAAGACGGCAAGACCGTCCGGGACTACTATTACCACAGCGTCAGCCACCACCTGGGCCTGGACACCCACGACATCTGCACCGAGCGGGAGCGCACCCTGCGGCCCGGCATGGTGATCACCGTGGAACCCGGCTTGTATATCGAGGAGGAAGGCATCGGCGTCCGCATCGAGAACGATGTCCTCATCACCGAGACCGGCTGTGAGGATCTGTCCGCCGCCATTCCCAGGACCGTGGAGCAGATCGAGGCATTGATGGCCCGCTAAACCCAATAAACAGGGAAACCCCCGGATGGCAAGCCATCCGGGGGCAATTTATTGGGGTTTTGGAATATTAGAATTCCTTCTTCTTCAGGCCGACCACAGCCAGAGCCAGAGCGGAAACAGCCATCATCGCAATGACGACGGAGACAGAGTCGCCGGTCTCGGGAGCGGGATCGATGGGAGCGGAGGCAGCGGCGTAGAACTCACCGTAGAAGCCCTCGTAGGAAACGGCGCAGGGACCCATGGTGGTGTAGGTCTTGTCGTTGCGGGTACCGAACCAGTATTCGGCATCGTTGACGATGGCCACCAGAGTGCCGTTCTTGAAGGTGTAGACGGTGGAAGCGGCAGCTTCGTAAGCGCCGTTGACATGGGTGCCGCTGACGACCATATTGATGTAGGTCTTGGCGCCGTCAACCATGGTGTAGAAGTAGTAGCCGCCTTCGGTCTCTTCAACGAACACGTCGATGGCTTCGTTGATGTCCTCGGTGGTGTCCATGTAGTAGCCGTTCATGCCGCCCTTCAGGTAGAAGACCTTGCCGACGTTGCCCTGCAGCATGCCGAACTTGTAAGCGGTGCCGGCAGTCAGGGAATCCTGCTTGGTGTACTCGGGAGCGGTGCCGGGCTCGGTAGCCTCGGGCTCGGTAGCCTCGGGCTCGGTAGCCTCGGGCTCGGTAGCCTCAGGCTCGGTAGCCTCAGGCTCGGTAGCCTCAGGCTCGGTAGCTTCAGGCTCGGTAGCCTCGGGTTCGGTGGTCAGAGCCTTAAGCTCGCAGGGGCTGAACTCGACGGTGCCGTCGGTGTACTTCATCAGAGTACCGGAAACGGTGATAATGTTGCCGACAACAACGGTGGAAGCATCAGCGGCATCGGTGGACTTCATACGGAAGCAAACGATGGGGTAGTCTTCGAAACCCTCAACGACCATCGTCAGGGTGATGTTCTTGTACTGGGTGCTCCATGCTTCGTCGATGCTCTTGATGGTGCCGGTCAGCTCGATGGTGCCGGGGATCTTGCCGCCGTTGGGCAGGGCGTAAGCGCAGGCGATGATATCAGCAACGGTGGTGGGGGTGGCAACGTAGCCGCAAACACTGCAGATGTGGTTGGTCAGAGTATGTGCTTCAACAGCGGACTTGGTGGACTCGTCACCGCAGGTGCAGATGGTCCAGTGGCCGTTTGCATCAGATTCGACCTTTTCAGCATTGTGCTGGTGCTCGGGGACGGAGCCGGAGGTTGTATAAACAACTTCGAAAGCGGTGACACGAACCTGCTTGCCGTTAGAACCGTTCTTGACAGAATTCAGAACAACGGAATTGCCGGAAACCTCGGTGGTCTTGTTGCAGATGTCAGTGGAGGTGCCGTCAACGCACAGGTATGCGTAGGTGCCGTCGGTCTTTGCAGAGATCTTCACGGAGACAAGCTCGCAGCCCTCGGGAACAGAGATCGTGATGGTGCCTGCGGGGGTGTCGGTTGCATAAACACGGATGTGATCACCTTCGTATGCCTTGCCGGTGTTGCTGCCGCCGTTGATCTTAACGGTGACGGCATCGTCAAGCATGAACTGCTGCTTGGTGGTGCTGCTGGTCCAGCCGTGTTCCTTGATCAGGTCAGCAACGGTCTTGCTGGCAGTCACAGTGGTCACGGGAGGCTCGGTGGGCTCGGGCTCGGCGGGAGCGATAACGTTCAGAGAGGTCTTGGTGACCACTACGTCATACACAGCCTTGGGAGCAGCGGAGCAATCGATGGAGAACTCATTGGGGGCATTCAGGCCGTCCTTGGAAACGGCATTGATACCGGCGCAGTTGGTGAAATCGCCACCGGAAATCTTGAGGGTCGCGACCTTGTCGGTAGCTGCGGCAGCATAGCCGTTGTTGCAGACGGTGACAGCGCCCTTAATAACACCGCCCTCAATGGCGATGTTGATAGAGCCGGTCCAACCCTTGGTGCCGGCATGCTGGCCGTCGCCAACGATGGAGCCGACGGTACCGCTCTTAACGGTGATGTAGCAGTTACCGGTCTGGTCCTTGGCGTTCAAAGCCTGAAGACCGTAAATGTCACCAACGGTATTACCTTCGCCGATGTCAACGACGATGTTCGTATCGCCGGCAATATTAGTAATGCCGTTATAGTTTCTCTGGCCACCAACGATCACCGGATACTTACCGGTTGCGTTGGCGACAAAGTTGGTGCCGTTGCCCAATTTGAGTTCATAGAAATTACCACAGAGGTAGTTGGCGCGGTCGGAAGTTGCGCCGGCAGCAATCGTGATATTTTCAAGAGTCGTGGGGGAGGGAAAGGTCAGGGACATCTGGTTGTCATCAAACTGCAGCTTGGCGCCGGCAGTTTCACGGTAGTCAACACCACCCCAAACGCTGGTGTAAGTAATGTGAACATCTTTGTATTGCTCGTACAGACCGCCGTAACCGTAGTTGGCATTATACATCAGATCGCCAGGGGCGGCCCGACCGGGCATTCCGTCGGCTTTATTAAGGGAAACTTCGCCGCACACGACGATGGTACCACCGCCGGCCTTGAGCAGAGTGTCCCATGCGCGCCACAGAGGCGCATTCTTGTAGAGCTTGGAGGATTCGGTGATAGCGCCATAACCCAGGGCCTTGTCGGGGCTGGAGCCGTCGCCGGTGCCGCCGTCTTTAATAAAAATGACGGGCAGATCGGGGGTTTCTTCTGCGAAGGTAGCCATGGACATGACAGAGACTGCCACTGCCAGGACCAGCAGAAGTGCGAAAAACTTTTTCAGCATAATGTTAGTTCCTCTCCTATGTAATATAGTATGTGATGCGCATGCATCTACGGGTATCATTATAGAGTAACCGGGTATTCTTGTCAACAGTTTTACCGCGATTCGTCGACGGATTTTGTGCAAGTTGAATGTATAATCCGCATGGGACGAACTATTTTCCCGTCGAAAAAGGACCGGCGCCACCCCGGCGCCGGTCCGCTTTTTGAGATCAGTAATTTTCCTCGTGCAGTTCGAAATAAGCCTGAGGATGGGCGCAGGTGGGGCACATTTCGGGGGCCTTGGTGCCCACAACGATATGACCGCAGTTGCGGCACTCCCAAACCTTCACTTCGCTCTTTTCGAAGACCTGGGCGGTCTCCACATTCTTCAGCAGGGCGCGGTAGCGCTCCTCGTGGTGCTTTTCAATGGCGGCCACCAGACGGAACTTGGCGGCCAGCTCGTGGAAGCCTTCCTCGTCAGCCACCTGCGCGAAGCCGGCATACATATCCGTCCACTCGTAGTTTTCGCCCGCGGCGGCGGAAGCCAGGTTCTCGGCGGTGCTGCCGATGCCGTTCAGCTCCTTGAACCACAGCTTGGCGTGTTCCTTCTCGTTTTCAGCGGTCTTCAGGAACAGCGCGGCGATCTGTTCGTAGCCTTCCTTCTTGGCTTTGGATGCGAAATAGGTGTACTTGTTCCGGGCCTCGGATTCGCCGGCGAACGCGGCCATCAGATTCTGCTCGGTCTTGGTGCCTGCATACTTGTTTGCCATGGTTAAAACCTCCTAAAAAAGATGTGTGTTCATCATATCAAAGTATGTGCGTTTTTTCAATAGGGAATTCGGCCCCTGGACGATCATTTTCCTTCTTTGTAAGTCATCAGCACCTCGTACAGCGTGCCGGTGACGCAGTTTTCCGTCCGGGTCAGTTCGCAGGTGGCGATGAATTCCTCGTAAGTGCAGGTGGCCACGTTGCACTTGGTGTCCTCCTGCTCCGTGATGGCCTTCATCTGGCAGGTGTAAACGCCCCAGGAGGAGGTCCACCAGCCGGTAACGGTGGTCTTGTAATTCCAGATGGTCCAGTTGTAGCCCCGCTGGTCATACATTTCCAGAGCGTCGGCCCAGGCTTCCTTGTCCTCAAACAGCGTGAATTCACCGATCAGCACCGGCACATCGTAGTCCCGGCCGATGTTGTTCATATCCTGGTACACATAGAACAGATCATAGGGCAGGATGTTGCTCCACCAGTTGTACCAGTGGTATTCATACTGCACATTTTCCCAGCCGTACTGCGCGGGATCCGGCAGGGCGTGGAAACTCCAGCAGCCCTCCATGGTGATGACGTGATCATCGCCGTTTTCCCGGATCAGATCATAGATCCGGTCGTACAGTTCCCAACAAGCCTTGTTGGTGCTGCCGTCGAAAGAGCCGGTGGGTTCGTTCAGCAGATCGTAGGTGGCGATCCACTGGCCCAGCTCCGGCCGGACCTGGGTGTAATGCTGGGAAACGTAGTCCCACAGCGCCGCCGTGGCATCCATAGCGGCCGGATCGTCCCACAGCAGCGGCTTGCCGGTGTAATTGCCGGAATGCTCGTAGCCGTTCTGGGTCACCGGCGCGCCGTGGAGGTCCAATACGATATAGATTTCGTACTTGGCCGCTATGGACATGAACCAATCCAGATAGCCGAAGGCATCTTCCTCGCTCTTCGGGGAGTAATCGTCGTTGAGGATGTTCCGCCAGTAGAAGGGCAGCCGGATGGTATTCAGACCCAGTTCTTCCTTAACAATACGGAAATCCTCTTCGGTGAAGAAGCAGTTCCAATAGTATTCCATCAGCTCGTCGAGATCGTGACCTGCCAGATTGGGGTTGGAGGCCAGACCCTGCCGGAATTGCTCTTCCGTGAACTCCGGATACTGGATATTGCCGTCGCTGTCCTTGACGTAACTGCCGTCCTTATTCTTCATGGGTTCCAGGGAGAAGGGTCCCATCCAGCCTTCCTGCAGAAGGATCTGGCCGGCGTTCACGCCGTGGAGTTCCAGCCGGTTGCCGGCGGCGTCATACAAGCTGCGGCCGGAAGCCTGGACCAGGCCGGTGGTGTTTTGGATGGTGGCCGCCTGCTCCGGGATGCTGTAATTTTTGGAATAGATCAGCAGTCCGCCCAACACGGCGCCGAATACCACCAACACCGCCAGAAGGACCAATAATGTGATCTTCAAACCTTTTTTTGCTTTCATAGGGATGCACCTCTCTCCGTTCAATACAGAAAGATTATAGACCATCACCGGCCAAAATTCAATATTTACACAGCAAAATAACGATGATATAATGAAAACATTAAAGGAAAGGGGAGAACGCATGAAAAACAAGAAGTATATCCGCCTGCTGTCCGTTTTGCTGGCGGGCCTGATCCTGGCCGGCTGCATCGGCGAGAACCCGGAACCCACAGAACCCACCGCCCCCCCGCTGACAAAGATCGAAGGAAGTGACCTCTACGTGGAAAAGGTGGATAATCTGCCGGATGATTTTATCATGGGTATGGATGCCTCCTGCGTCCCCGCCCTGGAGAATAGCGGCGTGAAGTATTACAATTTTGAAGGCGAAGAGCAGGACGTGTTCAAGACCCTGGCGGAAGCCGGCGTCAATTACATCCGCGTCCGGGTCTGGAACGACCCCTGCGATGCCGACGGCAACGGCTACGGCGGCGGCAACTGCGACATCGAAAACTGTATCGCCATCGGCAAGCGGGCCACGCAGTACGGTATGAAACTGCTGGTGAACTTCCATTATTCCGATTTTTGGGCCGACCCCGGCAAACAGATGGCCCCCAAAGCCTGGAAGTCCATGACGCTGGAGGAAAAGACCGAAGCGCTGTATCAATATACCAAAGAATCCCTGCAGGAGCTGAAAGATGCCGGCGTGGCCGTGGGCATGGTCCAGGTGGGCAACGAGACCAACGGCGCCATGTGCGGCGAGACCAAATGGCCCCGGATCGCTCAGCTCATGCGCTCCGGCTCCAAAGCCATCCGGGAAGTGTTCCCCGATGCCCTGGTGGCGGTCCACTTCGCCAACCCGGAAAAGGCCGACAGCTACGCCAGCTATGCCAACAACCTGAATTACTATGAGGTGGACTACGATGTTTTCGCCTCCTCTTATTATCCCTATTGGCACGGCACCCTGGAAAACCTCACAGAAGTGCTGACCAAGGTCCATGACAAGTTCGGCAAGAAGGTCATGGTCATGGAGACCTCCTATGCCTACACCGCCGAAGATTCCGACTTCAGCGGCAATACCATCTCCGACGGCGGTACCGTCGTCAAGAACTACCCCTTCACCGTCCATGGCCAGGCCCGGGAAGTCCGGGATGTGATCGAGACCGTGGCCAAGATCCCCGGCGGCATCGGCGTGTGCTATTGGGAAGGCACCTGGATCTCCGTCGGCGGTAAAAGCTGGGAAGAAAATTCCAAAAAGTGGGAGCAGTTCGGTTCCGGCTGGGCCAGCTCCTATGCCGCCGGCTACGACCCCAACGATGCGGGCAAATACTACGGCGGCTGCGCCGTGGACAACCAGGCCATGTTCGATGCCCAGGGCCACCCCCTGGAATCCCTGCGGGTCTTCAACCTGGTCCGGTTCGGCAACGACCCGGAACCCAGGACGGATGCGTTGGAAGACGTGCAGATGATCTGCGACATCGGCAAACCCATCACCATGCCCGCCGCCGTCAACGCCGTCATGACCGACGGCAGCAAGCAGGCGGTGGATGTGACCTGGTACGTCACCGAAGAGGAACTGGAGACCATGGCCAACGGCGGCGCGGCCAAGTATACCGTCACCGGCACCGCCGGCGGCATGGCCGTCAACGCCTATATTTCCGTCATCGAGTACAATTACCTGACCAACGACAGCTTCGAGTCCGGGGACCTGACGGGCTGGACCGTCACCGACCACGGCAAGTGCAAAGAACTGTACGTGGAGAATAAGGTCACCGACTCCCTCACCGGCACCTGGCATATGCACTTCTGGAGCCCGGAGATAAACAGCATCGATTTTGACCTGGAGCAGGAGGTCCGGGACCTGACCGCCGGCAGTTACAAGTACAGCATTTCCATCATGGGCGGCGATTGCGGCACCGCCGACATCTATGCCTATGTGAAGATCAACGGAGAGATTGTGCAAACTGCTACAATGGCCGTTACCGGCTACGGCGCCTGGAATGCCGCCGAAATCACCGGTTTGGCCGTGAGTGACGGAGATGTGGTCACCGTAGGAATTCATGTGGCCTGTTCCGGCGCCGGCAGCGGCGGCTGGGGCAAAATCGACGATGCCAAGCTGAATTCTGATCAGTGAGAAACCGAAAAAATGCGTGCGTATTTTGGTGAATATGCACGTATTTTTTTGCCCACTCTTGACTTTTTGGTTAAAATACGATATACTGCTAGACGTAGATTTCCGTCTGTTCGGAGCATGCTGTCAGGCTGCCCCGGTCCGGGATCCGCTGAAGAGCCGCAAATCAGGGCCCTGATTTGCGTTCTGTTTCTAAGGAAACAGAACGCATCATGAGGACCTTGCCGCGTGGCTCTTTTCGGAGTCCACACCGCGGCGTCCGCCGGTCCGCTCCCGCCGCCGGAGATCAAAATATCCAAAACCAAAATTTATTAGGAGGATAACAATGAAGAAGATCTTTGCATTGCTGCTGGTTCTGGCGATGGTCCTGTCCATGGCTGCCTGCGCCCCCAGCACCACCAACCCCACCGAAGGCAACGACAACGTTGACCTGTCCGGTACTTACAAGATCACCATGTGGGTTTCTGAGAGCGAAGGCGTTGCTGACCAGTTCAAGGACCAGATCGCTGAGTTCAACAAGACCAACGGCCAGGGCATCGTGATCGAGGCCCAGATTGAGGGCGTTTCCGAGGCCAATGCCGGTTCTCAGGTTCTGGCTGACGTCGCTTCCGCTCCCGACATCTACTGCTTCGCTCAGGACCAGTTGGCCCGCCTGGTGCAGGCTTCCGCTCTGCTGCCTCTGGGCAAGGGCGCTGCTGCTACCATTACTGCGAACAATGACGCCGGTTCCGTTGCTGCCGGTACTGTGGCTGGCACGCTGTATGCCTACCCCATGACCTCTGACAACGGCTACTACATGTATTACGACAAGTCCATCATCTCCGAGGAAGAGGCTCTGGACCTGGCTGCCATCGTTGCCAAGTGCGAGGCCAATAACAAGAAGTTCCGTTTCGCTCTGGAGAACGGCTGGTATGTTGCTTCCTTCTTCTTCGCTACCGGCTGCCACACCAACTGGACCACCAACGAGAACGGCGATTTCGTTTCCGTTGACGACACCTTCAATTCCGAGGCTGGCATGATCGCCATGAAGGGTATGCAGATTCTGGCCAAGTCCACCTGCTACGATTCCAACGCTGATATCTTCACCGACGCCGGTGTTGTTGTTACCGGTATCTGGAATGCTACTGCTGCTGCCGATCACTTCGGCGAGAACCTGGGCGCTACCAAGCTGCCTTCCTTCACCGTTGACGGCAAGACCTACCAGTTGGGTTCCTACTCCGGCAACAAGCTGATGGGTGTTAAACCCCAGACCGACGGCAAGCGCGGCGCCGTCCTGTCCCTGCTGGCTCAGTACCTGACCAACGAGGAGTGCCAGTCTCAGCGCTATGCCTCCTTCCAGTGGGGTCCCTCCAACCTGAAGGCTCAGGCTTCCGAGGCTGTCCAGGCCAACCTGTCTCTGGCCGCTCTGGCTGCTCAGAATGCTTTCGCTACTCCTCAGGGCCAGATCGCCGGTGTTTACTGGGATAACTCCAGCGCCCTGGGTGCTGTTGCCAAGAATGCCGCTGACGATGCTGCTCTGCAGGCTGGCTTGGACAACTACAAGGCTGCGATCGATGCTTACCTGTCCCTGACTCCCGAGCAGAGACGTGCTTTCACCGTTATCGGTGGCATCAAGAATACTGGCTGGGGTACCGACTTCGAGATGAAGGAAGATCCCGCTGGCACCTGGACCTCCGTTGAGGCTTTTGAACTGACTGCCGGCACTGAGTTCAAGGTCCGCCAGGGCATGGACTGGAAGGTTGCCTTCGGTGACAACACTGCCAATGCTGACAAGAGCATTCCTCTGTCCGACAAACCCAACTACAAGGTTGAGGCCGACGGCAAGTATTACATCAGACTGGTTCTGGGCGAGAACAACGAGACCGCCGAGATCATCCTGGTTCCCGCTGAGTAATTGAATATGAACTGAGGGCTGTGGGGGCCTCTTGGCCCCCCGTCCCTTCATGCAAAGGCATTGTTAGCCTGCGTACAAGAATAACAGTTGTCTTGTGTACGGGCAAACGATGCCTTTTTTGATATTAAGCAAGGAGGTTAGCAGTATAAACTCGGTTTATATTTTACTATTATGAAGAGATTAAGCGATTTAGAGTATTTGAAGCTGGGTAAGTTTGCAGCATTTGTATACAATCTCAAACTGTTCTTCTGCGCGATTCCCGGCTGGTTCGTAAAGTTGTTCCTGCTGATTTGGAATTTCATCAAGAACTGCGGCATCGCGATCAAAAATGAGGTCGTCGACATTGTCACCACCTTCGCCAAAGGTAACTGGGCCGTCAAGATTTCCTTCCTGATCTTTGGCTTCGGCAACCTGTTCCATGGTCAGATCCTCCGTGGCCTTCTGTTTTTGCTGTTTGAGGTTGTATTCATAGCCTATATGTTCATCATCCCCAACGGCGGCTCTTACTGGCTGGCTAAGGGCAACTGGTTTCAGACCGGCGAGACCGTTGGTACTGTCCAGGGTAAGTTTGTTTACAATGAGCTGTTGGATACCGAAGTGTGGGTGTCTGGCGATGACTCCGTTAAGGTCATGCTCTATGGCCTGCTGACCATCGTGTTCATTATCGGATTCATTTGGACCTGGCGTCTGCAGGTCAAGCAGTGCCGCATCTGCATGGACATCACCGCTTCCGGCCGCAAGGTCAAGAGCGGCAAGGACGACCTGAAGTCTCTGGTGGACGATCAGTTCCACAAGACCCTGCTGGCTCTACCGTTGACAGGCATTATGGTGTTTACTGTCCTGCCCATCATTTACATGGTTTTGGTGGCTTTCACCAGCTACGATGCCTCCAACGACGGATACTCCAATCTGTTCAGTTGGGTGGGTTGGGACCATTTTAATGAACTGTTCAATTTCGGTAACGGCGGCCTGGGCCTGGCTTTTGGCGAGATTCTGGGATGGACGCTGATGTGGTCCTTCTTTGCTACCTTCACCAACTACTTCCTGGGCATGTTTGTGGCTATTCTAATCAACAAAAAGGGCATCAAGTTCAAAAAGTTCTGGAGAACTGCTCTGGTCATGACCATTGCCATTCCTCAGTTTGTTTCCCTGCTGTATGTTTCCAAGCTATTCGACTCCTCCGGTATCATCGGCGAGTTGATCTATGACATGGGCTGGCTGCCTGAGTCCATGGTGGCTGCAAATCAGCTTTCCCTGTGGGCAAACCCCACTTCCGCTAAGATTCTGCTGGTCATTGTCAACATTTGGATTGGCATTCCTTATGTGATGCTGCAGGCCACCGGTATTCTGATGAATATCCCTGCTGACCTCTACGAGTCCTCTCGTGTGGACGGTGCTTCCGCCTGGCAGCAGTACGTGCGCATTACGCTGCCCTATATGCTGTTTGTCACCGGTCCTTCTCTGCTGACCAGCTTTGTGGGCAACCTGAACAACTTCAACGTTATCTACCTGCTGACAGGTGGCAACCCCATCAATACCGACGTCGGTTCTGTGGGAGGCGCTGTTGTAGGCCATACGGACTTGTTGATCACCTGGCTGTTCAAGATGACTCTGGGCAGCACCGAGTCCAGATACTACAGCGCCTCTGTGGTGGGCATTCTGATCTTTGCAGTCTGCGCCTTCCTGTCTCTGATTGTGTATAACGTGATTCCTTCTACCAAGAATGAGGAGGATTTCCAATGATGACACAAAATTCCGCCCCCTCCATTCGCAAGACCGGTGTTGGCACCCGGGCCAGCAGATGCATCGGCAACTTCTTTGCCTACCTGGCCCTGATCGTCATCACCGTTGTCTGGCTGTTCCCCTTCTTTGGTATTGTGATGGAGTCCTTCAAGGTCAATACCAAAGCAATGGATGGCGAACTTTTCCCTGAGATCTTTGGCTTCGGCAACTATATTCGCTTGTTTACGGAAACCGATTTCCTGGTTTGGTTCAAGAATACCGCACTGATGGGCGTGGCCACCGCGTTCTTTCAGACGTTCTTTGTTCTGGCAATGAGCTACACCTTGTCTCGTCTGCGTTTTAAGGGCAGAAAGACCCTGATGAACTTTATGTTGGTGTTGGGTATGTTCCCGGGTTTTTTGACTATGATCTTGATCTACAAGGTCTTCTCCGACCTGGGCCTGACCATGGAAATGGCCCCGGTGGGACTGGTTATCGTCTACTGCGCTTCCTCCGGTATGGGATATTATGTGTCTAAGGGTTTCTTTGATACCATTCCCAAGACCCTGGACGAGGCAGCCCGGGTGGACGGCGCAACCCGTCTGCAGGTGTTCTACAAGGTCATCATGCCCCTGTCCGGCTCCATTGTCATCTACACCATTCTGATGGGCTTCATGGCCCCCTGGGGCGACTTCATGACCGCTATGTACATCATCCATGAGAACAGCGCCGGCATGAGCGTGGCCGTAGGTATGTATGAATGGCTCTCCAAGACCATGGTCAATACGCATTATACGATGTTCTGTGCCGCAGGCGTTGTGGTGGCCGTTCCCGTCACCATCGTGTTCCTGCTGCTGCAGAAGTACTATGTTGAAGGCGTCACCGGCGGCGCAGTGAAAGGATAAGAGGAAGAAATTATGGCTAGTGTAAAATTAACGAATGTCAAGAAAGTCTACGGTAAGGATACCGTAGCGGTCCAGGATTTCAATCTGGACATCGCCGATAAGGAATTCATCGTTTTCGTCGGCCCCTCCGGCTGCGGCAAGTCCACCACCCTGCGTATGATCGCAGGTCTGGAAGACATTTCCGGCGGCACCGTGGAGATTGATGGCGTGGTCGTCAACGACCTGCAGCCCCGTGACCGCAACATCGCCATGGTCTTCCAGAACTACGCGCTGTACCCCCACCTGACCGTGTTCGAGAACATGGCCTTCTCCCTGCGCCTGAAGAAGGTGCCCCAGGAAGAGGTCTACGAGCGGGTCACCCGGGCCGCTGAGGTCCTGGGCATCACCGAGTACCTGACCAGAAAGCCCCGGGCGCTGTCCGGCGGTCAGCGTCAGCGTGTGGCCATCGGCCGCGCCATGGTCCGTGAGTCCAAGGTCTTCCTGATGGACGAACCGCTGTCCAACCTGGATGCCAAGCTGCGTAACCAGATGCGCGCTGAGATCATTCTGCTGCGTCAGCAGTTGGATACCACCTTCATCTACGTCACCCACGACCAGACCGAGGCCATGACCCTGGGTGACCGCATCGTCATCATGAAGGACGGCTTCATCCAGCAGGTCGGCTCCCCCGAGGAAGTCTTCGAGGAGCCCCACAATCTGTTCGTCGCGGAGTTTATCGGCGCGCCCAAGATGAACATCATCCGCACGAATCTGCTGCTGGAGAACGGCAAGTACTACGTCACCCCCTTCGGCGCCAAGATCGAAGTGGACGGCGAAAACGGCCAGTTGCTGAAGGCCAAGGGTATTTCCTCCTGCGAGATCCTGCTGGGCGTCCGTCCCGAGCATATGGAACTGGCCCATGAGGCTGCCGAGAATACCATCAACGGCACCATCCTGGTCAACGAAATGATGGGTTCCGAGCTGCAC
>SVLA01000005.1 GCA_015068175.1 Oscillospiraceae bacterium | reverse complement strand
AAGCTGGGCCGTCTGTATGCCATGTGCGGCAAGAAGTCTACCGAGATCAAGAGCCTGACCTGCGGCGACATCGGCGCCATCGGCAAGATGGACAAGGTCCGCACCGGCGATACCCTCTGCGATCCCCGGAAGGTCGTGGCCCTGAAGGGTATCCCCTATGCCGCTCCCTGCTACTCCATGGCCATCTCTCCCAAGGTCAAGGGCCAGGAAGAAAAGGTGGGTACCGGCCTGAACCGCCTGAACGAAGAAGATCCCTCCTTCACTCTGGTCAACAACGCCGAGACCCATCAGCTTGTTTTGTCCGGCGCCGGCGACCAGCAGTTGGACGTGCTGGTTTCCAAGCTGAAGACCCGCTTCGGTGTGGATGCCGTCCTGAGCCCCGCCAAGGTGGCTTACCGTGAAAAGATCAAGAAGACCGTCTCTGCCCACGGCCGTCATAAGAAGCAGACCGGCGGCAGCGGCCAGTTCGGTGACGTGTGGATCCGCTTCGAGCCCCAGGAGGAGCAGGACGAGCTGATCTTCGACGTGGAAGTCGTCGGCGGCGCCGTGCCCAAGAACTTCAACCCCGCTGTTGAAAAGGGCCTGCAGGAAGCCGTTCTGAAGGGACCCCTGGCCGGTTATCCCATGGTGGGCCTGAAGGCTGTTCTGTACGATGGCTCCTACCACCCCGTGGACTCCAACGAAATGGCCTTTAAGCTGGCCGCCATCCTGGCCTTCAAGGAAGCCATGCCCAATGCCGGCGTGACTCTGCTGGAGCCCATCGGTGCCCTGGCCGTCACCATTCCCGACAGCTACATGGGCGACGTCATCGGCGACCTGAACAAGCGCCGTGGCCGCGTCATGGGCATGAACCCCGACCATGACGGCAACACCGTGGTGGAGGCCGAAGTTCCCATGGCGGAAATGAGCAGCTACACCATCGACCTGCGCGCCATGACCCAGGCCCGCGGCTCCTTCACCCTCTCCTTCGTCCGTTACGAAGAAGTGCCCAGAGCCAACCAGGCCAAGATCATCGAGGACGCCAAGAAGGACGCCGAGTAATCTTATATGTATGCGCCAACTGCCGCAGAGCCTGCTCTGCGGCAGTTCTTTTTCCCCGCGCCGCCATGGCCTCCCTTGCTGCTGTAAGGCGCCGGCTGTCTCCGCCGCTGGGTTGGATATCCGCCATTGTAACGCCCCTGCGGGGCTACACCACATCCGCCCCCTTCGGGGGCACCTTCTCCTCGGGGAGAAGGCTTTGGCGCGGCGGAAAATACACAACGGCTGTCATCCCGACCAAGGCGCAGCCGCACGGAGGGATCTACGCACTTGGGATCTGCTCAGCAGGCCGTTGGTGCGAAGATCCCTCGGCTTCGCTCGGGATGTCATGGCTTTTTGAAGGGGTTGCCCTTAAACACCACCCACACTGCGCCGGACCTAGGTTTACATAACAACAAAAAACGATCCCGATGCGATACGGTTCGTGGACGGATCAGAGGCCGGGATTTTGCCGTGGGTTTGGATCCTGCCGCCTTTTCCAACATCAAGAGCGGTACAAAAAGACCCCATAAAGGACCCGTTTTGGCCCGTTTTGGGCATGAAATGGGCCGTTTTGGTACCGTTTTGGCCTGTCATTTTCCCACGGATCCCGTCGGAAACCGTCGCGGCGGATGCAACAAAGCTCTTGCAATCCCTGGGATTTTGGTATATGATAACATCAAATAATCCATTGGAGGTCCATCCCCATGAATGTTCATTCCTATATTTCCGCCCTGGTGGGCTACGGCCTGGACAAGGGCCTGATCCTGCCCTGCGACCAGGTTTTCGTCACCAATCAACTGCTGGAAGCCCTGAAGCTGGACGCTTATGAGCCGACCGCGGCCGAGGCCATGCCCCTGGAAAAGATCCTGGAGGGTTTGCTGGATGATGCGGTGGCCCGGGGCGTTTGCGGCGACGATATCACCAGCCGGGACCTGCTGGATACCCGCCTCATGGGCATCCTGACCCCCATGCCCCGGGAAGTCCGGGCGATTTTTGCCGAACTGTACGCCAAAGACCCGAAAAGTGCCACCAATTGGTATTACACTTTTGCCCAGGATACGGACTATATCCGCCGCTATCGCATCAGTAAGGACATCCGCTGGGTCACCCCCACGGAGTACGGCGATCTGGACATCACCATCAACCTGAGCAAGCCGGAGAAGGACCCCAAGGCCATCGCTGCCGCCAAGAATGCCCCCCAGTCCGGCTATCCCAAGTGCCAGCTCTGCGCCGAAAATGAAGGCTATGCCGGCCGGATGAACCATCCTGCCCGGCAGAACCACCGCCCGGTGCCCATCACCGTGGCCGGCGCCGATTGGTTCCTGCAGTACAGCCCCTATGTGTACTACAACGAGCATTGCATCGTGTTCAATGCCGCCCATACGCCCATGAAGATCGATCGGGCGGCTTTTGACAAATTACTGGATTTTGTGACCATTTTCCCCCATTATTTCGTGGGCAGCAACGCGGATCTGCCTATTGTGGGCGGCAGTATCCTGAGCCACGAGCATTTCCAGGGCGGCGGTTATTCCTTCCCCATGGAGCGCTCGCCTCTGGAGCGGACCGTGACCTTCCGGGGATATGAGGATGTGCAGGCGGGCATCGTCAAGTGGCCCATGAGCGTCCTGCGGATCCGGGGAACCGACAAGACCCGCCTGGCGGAACTGGCGGAGAAGATCCTGGCCGCCTGGCGTGGCTATACCGATGAAGCGGCCTTCATTTTTGCCGAGACCGAGGGCGTGCCCCACAATACCATCACCCCCATTGCCCGCCGCCGGGAGGGGGATTATGAGCTGGACCTGGTCCTGCGGAACAACATCACCACCGAGGAGCATCCTCTGGGCGTTTACCACCCCCATGCCGAGCTGCATCACATCAAGAAGGAGAATATCGGCCTGATCGAGGTGATGGGCCTGGCGGTGCTGCCGGCCCGGCTGAAAAAGGAACTGGCCGGGTTGGAAGAAGCCATTTTGAAGGGCGAAAAACTGACCGGCGAGCTGGAAAAGCACGAAGCATGGGTGAATGTGCTGAAAGAGCAGTACGAATTCACCCCGGAGAATATCACCGACATCCTGCGCCTGGAAGTGGGCAAGGTGTTCGCCCAGGTGCTGGAACACGCCGGCGTCTACAAGCGCACCGCCGAAGGCGCCGCTGCCTTTGACCGTTTTGTGGAAGCGGTGAACGCACAATAAAATGACCCGCCGTACCGAGATTTTCGGCACGGCGGGTTTGCACTTTGGGATGAGGTATACGGTGATGCGGCGGTCCGGGAGGGCCGCCGCATTGGTGCGTTTTCAGGGTTTATAGGGTTCCGGGGCGCTGGCGGGGTAATCGCTATAGTCCCAGGTGCGGCTCTTGCGCATATAGGCATCGGTGACCAGGAAATAATCCTGCCGGGTGCCGGAGCTGTCGTTCCAGGTCACGTCCATCTGGTACCACTGGCCGTCAAGCTGCACCAGGTTCCAGGCGTGTCCGCCGCCGCCGATGCATTCGCCGGTCTGGATATCGCAGGGGATCCCAAACTCGTTGAGCATCAGTTTGGCGGCCAGGGCATAGCCTTCGCAGACCGCCAGGCCGTTGGCAAAGGCGCCGTAGGCGGTATGGGTCTCGGGGGCATAGGGCTCGGCATCGGGGTAGTAGACGGTATCGCAAAGGTACTCGTTGACGGCCCAGATGATCTCGTAATCGCTCTTGCCGGTGACGTTCAGCTCCGCAACGGCGGCGTTCACCAGGTCCTCGGTCTGTTCCTTCATGGCGATGAGGGTGGGCACATCGATGCTGTAGGAGATCTTCAGCAGGTAGCGGCCGTTATTTTCACTCCAGGACCAACTGGCCACGGAGCTGACGTAGATGGGATCTTCCCGCTGGAGGGCCCGGTAGGACTTGTTCAGGTCCTCCTGGGGATCGAAGGCGAAGCCGTCGGTGATCTCAAATTCCACATACACGCCGGTATCGGCGTAGACCTGGAGGAACATGGCTTGCAGATCCTCCCAATTGCGGATCTGATAGAGGGTGCTGTCATCGGGGTCGGTGCCGATCTCCTGGCGGGCGTCGTCGTACTCCTCGTCGTCCATGGGTTTTTCCGTGGGACGGTAGTAGGAGCCGGAGTATTTGCCGATGAGTTCATCCAGCAGGGCGCCGGAGTTGACGGGGGAGTAGTTTTCTTCCTCCTTGCCTTCGCCGAACTGGGCGGCGCCGTCGTCCAGGATGGCCGGGGGCTCAAAGGCACAGCCCAAGAGGGTCAGCGTCAGGGCCAGGGTCACGGCCCAGCAGATCAGACGTTTCATCATTCCAGGGTCACCCGCCCTTCCGCAATATCCAGGACCAACTGGGTCATGGCCTTGTAGGGGGTCATATGGCTGCCGGCGGCCATCAGGTCCCCGATATAGCCGGAGACCAGGCAGTAGCCGTGGCCATATTCGTCCTCCCGGGCCATGGACATGGCGTGCATCCGGTCAGCGAATTCGTCCTCGTGCATCCGGCGCATGGCGTCGATCTCCATATAGACGGAGTGGCCTTCCAGCAGCAGGAGCCGGACCAATGCCCGCTTGTTCCGGGGGAATTTCCGCAGCATCCGCTGGAATGCCTGGACGAAGGCACGGTCATGATGCTGCCAGGCGTGGGTCAGCTCGTGGATCAGGGTGCTTTGCATGGCGATCCGGGGACCCCGGGCCTCCAGCCAAAGCTGGTGATTGCCGGAATTGTAGAATCCCAGGATCCGGCCGCCGTCTACGCCGCCGGTGGCCCGGGCAATGGCGTCCGCGGACTGGAACCGGACGTGGATCTTCCGGGGCAGGGTGATGTCGTAGCCTTCGGTCAGGTAAAGGACGGTCTCCAGGAACATGGACTTGATCTCGTCCTTCTGGGTGAGCTGGTGATCCTTACAATGGCTGCACATACAGCGGCTGTCGCTGAGTTCGGTGGGGAACAGGGTGGGGCGGCCACAGAAGGTGCAGGTGCGGGTGGCGGCATCCCGGGGACCTTCGGCGGTCTCGGGGGCCCGCTCCACTTCCGGCAGGTACCGGCGGCAGAGCCGCAGCAATTCTTCCGGCGCGAAAATGGCGGGCACGCTGTCGGAACCGAAATGGAGATAGCGGCCGCGGACACGGGTGGGTTCCTCCACGGGCGTTGCCAGGTCGCCCTCTTCCTTATCGTCGGTGGGGGCGGCGGGGATGGCATCGGCGTTGGAGGCGATGTACCAATCCAGGTATTCCCGGACCATCAGCAGGAGGGAGCGGCGCTTGTTATAGAGCATTTGGACCATGCCGTACTCGATGCAGCTCAGTTCCACCACATAGACGGTGATGAAATCGGGATCGCCGGTGGGGGCGGCGGTGAGCCGGGGGATCAGGCTGCAGACCAGGTCTTCCAGGGGGCTGTCCTTACCGGCGGAAAGGACACGGTCCACCAGACCGTCGTCGATGCCTTCGGCCACCACGGTGTACAGATTCTGATGGGTAGCGGGGAAGAGGGTCTTGAACAGTTCCTTCAGCATATAGGCCAGCAACCGGGCGGTCTCCACGTCCTTGCCGCCCAGAGCGGAGCGGCGCAGGTTCAGTTCCAGAATGTTGGCGCAATCGGTGGTGGTGATTTGGCCGTGGCCATCGGCGGAACGCATATCGTGGAGCTGCACGTCGCAGTTGGCGGCGAAGCGGTTGCCGCGGTTGCAGGACCAATAGCCGAAATTCTCCCGGGTGACGGAGGCGGTGCAGATGTTGAAGTCGATGAAACCGGAGTCCACGCACTTGTCCACCTGTTTGTAATCCCGGAAGGTGAACTGGGAGATCTGGTGATATTCCGGCACATCCTGGGGCAGGATCTGCTCGGCGTAGATGTTGCCGTCGTTGATGGCGGCGATCTGGTACAGATGGCCGTCGATGGGAACGATCTGATCCCGCTGGTAGTAATTGTGGACGTTGTCCCGGAGGATGGGCAGGCTCAGCCGCACATCGCTCTTGGAGACCAGGGTCACATGACCGATGCGCTCCTGGAGCCGGCGGCGGATGGTATCGTCGGTGAGGGTCACATAGGTATGATTCTCGAAGATCCCCAAATCGTCCCGGAAGGTCTTGGCTTCTTCAAAATGGAAGCACTCGAAGATGCTGTGGATCTCTTCCCGGGTCAGGACCACCCGGAGGCATTCGGTGAGGAGCTGTTCCACATTTTCAAATTTCCAGCCGAATTCCTTGCTCTTGGCCATCAATTCCTCTTCGGTCATGGCATTTTCGCAGAGGGAGACCAGCAGGACCGCCATGTGGCTGATGCGCATGCCCAAATGGTAGGAAATGAAGGCGTCGAATTCGTTGTTTTTCAGAAGCAGGGCTTTTTCGCGGAAGTTGGCCACGAAGTATTCCCGCAGCAGGTAGGAGGGGGACAGAATGTGGATCAGGGAGCCGTCGGTGCCGCCGTATTTCATCCAGCGCCACAGGGCGTTGTAGAAATTGTAGTCGGTATCGTAGGCCACGATCATGGCCAGGTCATCGGGGTTGGCGGAGTCGGGCAATTCCTGGCGGATGACGCTCTTGAGGTTGACGGTCTTGCCCAGGAAGTGGTTGACTTCCTTGCTGGACATGGTCATGGCGTCCCGGTAGGAATGGTCGCCCCGGCTGGAATCCGTCAGCAGGTACATCTGGGGCAGATCGTATTTGGCGGCCACCAGGGCCAAAGGCAGAGCCGCGCCCATGTAGGGGGACAAGGCGCCGCCGATGCCGAGCTGGCGTTGGAGCTTGTAGTAGCTTTCTTCCCGCCAGATCATGATGCCGGTGTTGGGGCCCATGACATCGTGGTTGAAGGGCAGGATCTCGGTTTTGACCACCTGCTCCATGGCGGTGCGGAGGGCATCGTTATCCACATCGGTGAAGACCACATACTGGTCCATGCCGTCAATGCTCCGGAGGGCGCCGAAGAGCCGCTCCACCCGGATGGAATTGCGGGAGAAGAGGTCGAAGCCGTCCATGATCACGGTGCAGAACAGATCGCCGATGAAATCCCGGCGCTTTTCGCAGATGCGGCGGTCCAGGAATTCGTCGAAGGAGCAGACCAGGATGCTCAGGCGGCAGTTGATTTCCGCTTCCTCCAGGGTGCGGACATCCCACACGCTGTAGAGACTGTTGATGCGGTGCATCTGCTGATCCATGGCGTCCCGCAGCGCCTGGGCCCGGTGGGGGTCTTTGCACAGGATCAGGGCGGTCTTGCCCTGGGAGATGTGGAAATTCAGGTAGGCGGCCAGGAAGATGAAGAATTCGCCTTCGCAATGGTTGCACAGATTGATGCTGTGGCCGTTGAGCAGTTCCACCAGGGCGTTTTGATATTGCTCGTTTTGGTGAACACCGCATTGCTGGAGTTGATTGGCGATGACGGTCAGCACTTCCGGCTGGCGGCAATCCTGGATCTGGCGATTGCCCAGGTCGTTGCTGCCCAGGCCCTCACGGCGCAAATGAGAGCCGGTCATTTCGCTGTACAGCAGGGCGTCGGAGGCGCCGAAAATGGTGCTGTAGGCATCCTGCAGGGCGGAAATGTCGCCCCGGAGGGTCTCGGTGATCTCGGCAGAGCCAAAGGTGCCGGTGCCGTGGTCATCATCTCCTTCCAGGAAAAGCTGGATCTGCTCCGTGATCAAAAATCCGGCCATGGGGATCAGGTACCAGCTCTTGGACAGGGTCAGCACCGTGGAATTCCATTCTTTGGTGCCCCAGAGGATGGAGGCGCCCAGGAGGATCAGTTCGCCGGCCAGCAGGACGGTGAAGGCGTATTTCATCCATTTGGCCCACAGACCCAGGGTAAAACCCCGGTGGTTCAGGTGGACTTCGCCGTCCTCTTCCGTATAGAAGCAGGCGGCCAGGAGCCAGGGCAGATGGAGGACCCGGTCGAAACCGTCATAGTCCCGGATGTCCACGAAGCGCTCCCAGCGGCGCAGGATCAGCTTGGTGACGCAGATGACCAGGGCCACCAGGGGAATGATGGCGATGTTCAGGCCGATGATGATCAGCAGCATATACACCAGTTCGTAGGCCCGGTTGGGCAGGATCAGGTCGAAAAGGCGGGCCAGCAGGGGGGAGTTGACGATCTTATCCAGGAAGGTCAGCAATTCCGAAGAGGTGTAGACATTGGCCGCCAGGATAATGGCCAAAAAGACCACGGGGATGATGCGGCAATGGAGGTAACGGGTGCTGCGGTCATAGGCCAGCTTCACCACCAGCTTGTTCAGCAGCCACAGCACCAGGCCCACGGCGATCAGGAATAATGCAAAATACAGTATAGTCATCAGATCGCCTCCTTAGCTTTGGGGCCAATAGACCGGGCTGTCCACCACGTCGCCCACATGGTCGCCCTGGACCCGGGGGAGGATATGGGGATCGCTGCCGGCATCGGTCTCGGAACTCAGGGCGATGAGGCCCTGGAAGAAATGCAGTTTGGTCAGGTGGTTATTGATCTGCACCTTGTGCCACAGATACCCCTGGGAGAGGCGATGGGTGGTATGGAAGGCGCGCTTCAGCAGCCGATGGTAGCGGGTCAGGTAATCCAACTGGTTCAGCAGGTTGATATAGGTGGAGAACTGCTTTGCCCGGTCGAAGTAGCCGCTGATGTACAGATCCATGTCGGCCTGCAGGCCCCGGATCTCCTTTTTCAGCTTTTTGCGGTAATAGCGGTAGGGGATGCGCCAGCAAAGGAGCATCTGCAGGGCCAAAATGCCGGCGTACATCAAATAGAAGGGCAGGGTCTGGGCGTCCTGCAGAACGTAAGGCTGCAAAACGGTGTAGTGAAGGATGCCCAGGCCCGCGCAGGTCAGCACCAGGCCCAGGTAGTTCAGGGGGGTGAGATTGCTCATGCAGCCCAGGTAGAAACGGATGGATTGATTGGCCTGCTCCAGGGAATTTTCCATATTGAGCTGGTCCTGGAAGGACAGCGTGGGGGTCATATGGGGGCTTTTCAGGGCCTGCAGGCGCTCTTCCTGCTCGTAGCCGATACGGGAGATGTTTTTCTCCGTGTGGGCATCGGCCACATAAGTATTGGTGCGCCAGGCCACCGATTCCTGCTTCCGCTTTTCCAGGATCATGGAATACTGGCGGCTCAGGTCCTCGGCGTAGACCCGAAGTTCGTGGTCCATTTGCTCCAGGGAGCGGCGCAGGTGGGTATAGACCGCATCCCATTCGCTCACTAGCTTGCTGACGGAGAAACGGCGGCCCAGGAAGCGCTGGAGGACATCCTTCATGTTGGTGCCCTGCCGCCGGGGGTCGTTGCTGGAGAACATGGTCTCGCTGCTGGTGATGGCGTCGTTGGCGGGAATATTCTCGTCCGGCAGGGCACGGGTGGAATTGGGCGCTTCCGTGGGAGTCTCCAACGCATCGGCGGCGTGCCGCAGCCGGATCTGGTAGCGGGCCAGCATGGCGGCATACTGCTGCTCCAGCGTCGGATCGTTCCATACAGCGGTCCAATTGTCCGCGCAGCGGCGGAGCAGGGAGGGGTGGCTGTCCATCAGGCCGGTGCCGGTGGGCAGATCCACACTGCGGTTGATGAACTCCACGATCCGCAGAAGGGCCAGGGTATTCTGCCGGCGGTTGTTGCGGTCGATCTGGGCCTCAAAGACCTGGAAACTGCTGAGCTGATCCTGCAGGAACATGGTAAATTCCACATGGAGGGGATCACGGACCTCGTCCATGGGATCCACCAGCTCCGGGTCCACGCCGGCCAGGGACAGCTCGCTGCGGCGGGTCCGGTGGATCACAAAGCGATCCAGCAGGTCCGTGGCGGCGGGATCCCGGTCCGGGGAAGCGGCATAGGCTGCCGCCGCGGCGGACAGTTCCTCCGCGGAAAGATCGGCGGCGGTGATGCCCAGGTGCTTCAGCAGCAGGGCGCTGTCCTGCCGGAAACGGCGGGACACCATGTACCGCTCCAATGTGGGCAGGTCTGCGGAGAAGTCCACATCGTAGAGCATGATAAAATTCAGGGCCTTTTCCACCCGTTCCCGGGAGTTGAAGAAGATCCGGGCCTGGCGCAGTTCATGTTCCAGTTGCATCAGGCGGAACAGCAGGGTCTCCTGCCAATGTTCCGGATCTTTGCGGAAGTGGCCCCGCATGGTGACGATGATCTGGAAGTCCCCTACATGGTAGGGGTACTTATCCAGATACATACGGATATCGGTGATGGCGTTGTGCAGGGAACTGTCGTCGCAGTCCCCAAAGAGCTGGACCTGGCTCAGGTGGAACCGGTGCTGGCTTTGGAGCCGGTAGAAGAAAATGTCGAAATGGGACATATTCAGGCATTGGTCCACATTGATCAGAAAACGAAAGCAATTCTCCATGATAGAGAGTCCTTTCTATGATTATTTGCGGCGGTAGGGGGTCTCCAGCAGGAGCTTGACCTGGTCCTTCAGCAGGGTGTCGGCGAAGGTGATCTCTGCGGCGGGTTTGGCATAGACCTTGCAATTGGCGGTCATCTTGTTCAGGATGCCGCGGGTGGCGTTGTTGACCAGGCGCTCGTTTTCGTCGAACATGTAGGCGCAATACTCCCACAGCACTTCCTGCAGGCCGGAGAAGAGCATCCGCCAATCGCTGTCTTCCATCTTGCCGCGCATGGCGTGGAAGATGTCCAGGATGCACTGATCATCGGGATTCTCGGCGTCGGGCCGGGAGTAGATCAGGTCCTCGATCAGGTCGTGGTTCAGGATCTCGTGCTCCAGATCCTCGGCGGTCCAGAAACCCTTGCAATCCTTCCGCTCCTGTGCGGCCAGCCGCAGGATGTTGCGCTTGATGCGGCCGTTGAAGGGCAGGGCGTTGAACAGATCGGTGTAGTTGTTGCCGATGAGGCTGCCGCGGACCTTCATGGGTTCACGGCTGTAGCGGGGATCGGACTTCTGATACCACAGCAGGCGGGCCTCGCCGCGGTCATCCAGGAGCTCCTCGTCACGGCCCCGGGTGAATACATCCAGGCCCAGGCCGTAGATGAAGGCTTTGTAGGTGTCCAGACGGTCCCGCTTGCGCTCGCTTTCGTAAATGGCGGGCAGGTAGGCTTCCTCGTGCCAGTTCCGGTCCAGGTGGGGAGAAACGATGGCCTTGACGGAGTCGGGATCGCTGGTCAGCAGGGATACCCGGCCCAGGTTGGCGATGCGGTTCTTGTAGGCCCGGGCGTTGTCGGAGGTGGGGCCGTACTTGGTCAGGTCCTCAATGGAGAACTTGTAGCGGGCCTTGAAGCAGATGATCTCGTAGGGGGAGAATTCTTCGTCCATCAGCACGGCGGGGTGGACATTGTCCGTGGCTTCGCAGGCCTGGGGAACGTAGAGCTCCTTGGTGGCGGCGATGCTGGGCTGGCCCATGTGGGTGGCGGCGCAGAGGGGGTTGATGGTCATGTAGACGGTCTCCACCTTCTCGGCCAGGGCATTGTTGGAGGTGGCCACCATGGGGGAAGCCATCCGCATGCCGTTCTCCACCAGCGCCCGCAGGTAGGCCTTCAGATCCTTGTCCTTGGGATGGTCCAGGTTGTACTGGGCCTCCAGGGCCTGGCGGATGTTCAGGTTGATGATGCTGTCGCCGTTTTCCACAACGGAGCTGCGGATGGTGCCCACCACGGCGGTGCGGAACAGTTCGCCCAGGGCGGCGGCCTTTTCGGCGGCATAAGCGGCCTTCTGATAGTCGGTCATGACGGAGCCTTCGCGACCCAGCTCATCGGCCAGGACACCGAACAGACCGTCAAAAACAGCGGTCTTGGTGGCGGTGGACAGCTCGTTGTCCGCCACGTTGGCATACTCGGTGGCCATGATGCGGAAGGCATCCTTGGAGCAGTAGATGCCCTTGGCGCCCAGGGGCATTTCCAGATTTTCCAGGCGGAGGATCTGGTCGGCATTTTCCTGGATCATGGCATCGATGCTCTGGAAGAAGGAGAAGTAATTCTCAGCCAGCATCTGGAAGCGCTTGAGCAGGGTACGGCAGATGTTCAGTTCCAGCTTGATATCCAGGAAATTGGTGATGGCATTGTACTGGTTGCCGACTGCGTAGCTGAGGCGGCGGCGCAGGGGCTTGATGGTGTCGGCCTGGTTGACCAGGAACTTGAAGGCGGGGATGATCTTATCCTCCAGGTTCTGCAGGGCATCGGATGCGGTCTGGCGGCCGTCTTCCTTGCCGTCAAAGTCCGCGTCGGCATAGGCGGTGAGGGGGACATTGTCATTGCCGTTGAGTTCGTCCACCTTGGCCTGGAGCAGATCGATCATGTCATAGCACAGGAACCGGGCGGTGACGGGGTGGACATCGTGCAGAAGCTGGTAGACACAGCTGTCTTCCCGCTTGGCGTCGGCCATGGTCTCCCGGCTGGGGGGGAACAAGGCGTTGGCAATGGAGGAGGCCCGCTCGTTGGCCAACTGACGGGCCAGTTTTTCGTAATCGGACAGGGCAGTCTCCAGACGGGCGATCTCGTCGGCGGCGTCGGAGAAGTTGCGCATATTCTGCACATTGACGGTGCAGTCGCTCTTGAACTGGGCGACCTCGGGAGTGGCTTTCAGCTCGTCGATGAGCAGACGGATGTTATCGAAGAAGAGCTGGGAACGGCGGGTGTGGCTCCGGTCATCATTTACGACGTAAGCCTCCAGAAACAGCTTGCCCAAAGAGCCGTCGCCGGTGACCTGCTTGTCGAAGTGGGCCAGGTAGGAGTCCTTCAGGCTGGGGATGCGGACCTGGCCGTCGGTGCGCTGGAGGCTCCGGGCAGAGCGCACATCGGCGTTATGGCTGTTGTCGATGAGCATCCACTCGTTGCGGACCAGATCCCGGACGGTGCAGAGGGTCACATATTCCTGGGCCAGGTCCTTGGGGTAGATCAGCCGGGCCAGGCCGGCGCTGGAGTAGCGGTTCATGCCGCCCTTTTCCATATCCTGCAGGACCATGTTGTCTTCCACGGACAGGGCGTTGTCCTTGACGGGGGTGAACATGAGGGTATGGACCATCCGGGCCACCAGGGCTTCCACATTTTCCAGGGAAGCATCGCCGATGGAACCGTTGCTGCTGTTGCCTTCGATGAGGTACAGATAGTCATAGGGAATGGCGGGGTTGCCGGCGGCGATGATCTTGCTGTCGCTGCGCAGAGCTTCCAGATCGTATTCGTCGTCCAGGAAGTCGCCTTCGTCCAGGGTGTCCCGGATCTTATCGGCCTTGCCGTCCCGATCCTCGGCGTCGGGGGTATAGAAGTCGATCTTCAGCTTGCCGGGACCTTCGGCCTGGGTCTGGCGGCGGTAGAGGGCGTTCAGCTCCTTCAGGCAGGCGTAGGCGTTGACCCGGACGGCGGCCTTGTTCAGGTTGGAGGGCTGGACGTCTACGGTCAGGTCGGGGCCCACGAACATGCCGCGGATGATGATGTTTTCCAGGCCGGTCTCACCGTGCATAATGTTGCGGACATAGTAGGGGATCTGCAGGAACATACCGGCGCCGGTGCCGCCGGTGATGGAACCTACCACCATGACGGTCAGGTTGCCGTTGCTGGCTTCACCGGTATTGGCCCGGATCCGGCGCAGCTCTTCCTTGATGGGGACAAAGGCGCCGCTTTCCTCGGCGGCCAGGGTGGCCAGACGGGAAATGGTGCGGATCTGGCCGGCACCGTTGAGCATGGTGCGGCCCACGGTGAACTTGTTCACCGGGAACCATTTCATATATTCGGGATGAACTTCCAGATATTCACTGACCATCCGGGTGTCGCTGGTCTGAATGGTCCGCATACCGCGGCTGGACAGCTTGGACAGATCGTTGACGTTGGTGTCGATGCCGATGAGGGCGATGTGCTTTTTGGCCTCGGGGGTCAGCAGATCGTTGAGGTTGGATGCGATGCGGCAGCCGATGCCGCCGATACCCAGGATCAGGGTAGGTACTTTGTTGATGCCCATTTGAAAAGACCTCTCATTCTTTTTTTATTTCGGTGTATGCGGATCAATGACCACCGGTAATATAAATGGCCAGGATGTTTTTGTCGGTCGCGGATTTCCGCAGATAAACGGGGGAATCGCCCAGGGGCATATCCACGGCGCTGCGCTCGGTTTTGTCTCCCAGGTGCTGCTCGGTAGCGTGAAGGGAATTGACGATGGAACGCAGGGCGGTGGTGGGGTTGCTGGGACTGGTGCCGTAGAATTTCATGGCTTTGGCGATGGATTTGTCGGTGATGTAGATCTCGCCGCCCTCGCCGGCCCGGAGGGTGATGCCCTTGAACTTTACGGAACTTGCCTTGGAGGGGAAGGGGAACAGACCGCTCAGAGGATTGAGGGTGATGCTCTTGGATTGGCCGTTGAGCATGAGGCCGCGGCCGTTGCTCTGGAGCTGGTAAATGTCACAGCGGACGGTCTTGTTGGGGAATTTGCGCTTGAAGAAGATCATATGGACCAGGTAGGCGATGCCGATGATGATCAGAATCAGCCACAGAATATCGATGAAGTCGCTGAGCTGGGGGACCAGGGAGAAGCGGCCCACGGCGGTGACGGTATCGTCCTGATCCAGAGCCACGGTGACGGTGTAGTCGCCGGCCATGATCAGGAAGGCCACCGGCAGGAAGGATTGGGGAGTCAGGGTGTAGCTGCCGTCATCGTTCTGCTTCAGTTTGCAGTCCACCAGGCCCTTGCCGAACCAGTTGAAATAGTTTTCAATGGCGCTGTTGTCGCAGGTGGTGTCGGAGATCTTCAGCTTGACGCCGATCTCTTTCTGCTCTTCCTTGGTCAGGGGGATGCCGTCGTTGGTGAGCCAGAAGGTCACGTCGCCGTCGCCGGTTCGCTGGTCCAGGTCACCGCGGAGGTAGCTCAGGGGATCAGGCTGGTCCACATCGATACCGAAGTGGTAGACGATCTTCACAAGGTGGAACCGCAGTTCGTGGACAGAGGGGGCGAAGCCGGGGATGTTCAGGATGCTCCGGATCACATTGTCGCCTTCGCCAACGGTGATGCCGGTGAGGCGGGTGCCGTCCTTGGATGCTTCGGTGGTGCCGTTCAGGTCATGTTCCAGGGTCCAGGACAGGCTGTCGGGCAGGTCGCCGGCGGGGATCTCCTGATCGGTGCCGGGGACCACGGGGATCACTTCCACGGTGATCTTATCGCCCACTTTCAGGCCGGAGGGGTCGGAGACTTCCATGCCGTTTCTGGAGATCAGCAGCTTCATCTCAATGGCCGGCTCGTATTGGACCACCAGCTCCTTCAGGTCCACCGGTTCGGAGAAGGTGATGGTATAGGTGCCGGCGGGGATCACGGTGCTGGCACCGGCGGAGCCGGCGTTGATCACGGCGGCGTTGCCGTAAAGCTTGGTCTTGACTTCTTTATAAGGATCGTGGGCGCTGAGGGAAATGTTGCGGTTGACATTCAAAGGCTGTCCGTCCACCGCGGCGCTGACCACGGAGGCGGAGGACTGCTGGGACAGCACGGAAATGCTGTAAAGGGGCAGCTTGGCGGTGAACTGCACGGTGGTGTCGTCCACCTGCTGTACTTTTTCGGCGGTGATGCGGCCGGAGATCAGGTTGGCGATCTCGGACATGGCTTTGGTGATGGCGGAAGCATCTTCCGCGTGGAAAGTGTAAAGGCCGCTGCGGGTATCCGGGGTGGCCTGGAGATCAGCGCTGCCCATGGACAGGTACACCACGTTGAGGGTGGAACCGTTGGACATCTTGGTGCCCTTGAAGGAATTCAGCTTTTCCTGGATGGTTTCCGGCATGCTGATCTCACCGTCGGTCATGATCACCAGCCAAAACTGGGCGGAGCGGTCCGATTCGGAGATGTCCGTCAACTGCCGGTAGGCGGTGTCCAGGGTCTCGCCCGGGGTGCCGGAAGAATGCTTCCAATCCCGGATGCCGTCCACCGTGGACTGTAAATCGGACAGATCTTTGGTGACGGAAACGCCGGGGTCGCTCATGTAGGTCATGTAGAGGGCGTCCTGCTCGTTGAGCAGCGCCGTCAGGGCCTGCATGGCATAGCTGGCATTGACCCAGCGGTTGCCCTTCATACTGCCGGAGTCGTCATAGGCTACGGAGATGATCTTTTTTGCGGCCCGGATCTCATCGCCGGCGGCGGCGAAGGCGGAGGGGAGCATCCCGGCCAGCAGAGCCAAAAGCACCAGCACAACCAGGGGGATGCGGTAATATTTTGCGTTCATCGGATCCTTCCTCTCTGCAAAAACATGTGGGAATGCATGACGATCATAATCTTAATAATTATACCACGGGTATTCCGGGGTTTCAATGACTAAATGCGGGATTTGACACTTTTTGGACTAAAAACCGAAGAAGTGGCAGATTGCTAAAAAACAGAAGGCGCAAATTGTGTAAATATACAAAACCGCAGGGAAACGGCGGGAAAGCGGGCGTGTGACCTTGACTTTTTGGGGAAATTGTGGTAACAGAATAGATTATATATGGATGTTTTCTTTTGGTGAACATGAAGGAGGTTACGTCATGAAGAACAATGTGGTCAACGCTCTCATTGAGATCCCGCTGGGGTCCCGGAATAAGTATGAATTCAACGCCAAGACCGGGCGGATCCATCTGGACCGGGTGCTGTATTCGGCCATGAATTATCCGGCAGAGTACGGGCATATCGAGAACACCCTGGCTCCGGACGGAGACCCGGTGGATATTCTGGTCATTGTGCGGGAACCCACCTTTCCCGGCTGCGTGATCCCGGCCCGGGTGCTGGGGTATCTGGCCACCGTGGACAACGGCAAGGAGGACTATAAGCTGATCTCCGTGGCGGATTGCGATCCCCGGTTTGCCCATATCCATGAGCTGAAAGATCTGGCGGACTATGAGCTGAAGGAGATCGCGGACTTCTTTTCCAATTATAAGGCATTGCAGGGCATCACCGTTCAGGTGGGGGCGTACCATGGGCGGGAAGCCGCTGTGGGGATCATTGAGGAATGCACCCGGCGGTACTTGTTCAGCGGGAACGGATAAAAGAAAAGCGGGGCGTGCTGCATTGCAGCACGCCCCTGAACTATGGACACAGCCGCGTGGAGGGATCTGCGCTCGGGATGGCATGGTTTTTTTGAATGGGTTACCTTTGTGGCGCTATCGTAGGGCGGGGGCTTGCGCCCGCCGTGCGGTTGGATGACCGCCATTGCAACGCCCCTGCGGGGCTACACCACATCCGCTCCCTGCGGGGGCACCTTCTTCTGGAGGAGAAGGCTTTGGGGACGCCCTCTCCAGTGCAAATCGGAGATTTGCACCACCTCTCCCAAAGGGAGAGGCAAGGGGGGTGGAGCACCACCCCCGGGGGAAGGTTTTGGGGCGGGGGGAAGATTTTGCTTGCAATTGGGTGGAAAATGTTTTACTATAACAAATGCGAATAAATGAAATGATCGCCGTTATACATGACAGTATGATGGAATCGGGGAGGATCAAAAATGGCTTCCGTTATAAGAAACAGAAAAGTGGGCTGGATCCGTCAGCTTTGGAAATGGCTGTGCAATTTCCAGGGACTAAGCTATGTGGCCCGGTGCTTGATCGTGGTGCCCATGATCCTGGGCATGATCGGCTTTTATCTGGCTGGGGAAGAGTTCCTGCATGGCGCGTTTTTGTGCGTGAGCATGTACTGCCTGAACTACGCAGATCCACCCCCCAATGTCTTCGTGGAGCTGGCCCGTTGGCTGGCGCCGGTGGCTACGGCCAGCGGCCTGGCTATGTTGATCTCGGCCATGAACCGGGGATTCCGGAACTGGCTGGCCCGCCGCAGCGGCAGAAGTGTGGCGGTGTTCGGTCCCGAGGAAGAGAAGGCCCCCATCCTGCGGCAGCTTGGCTGGCGGGGCATCAGTGTGGATCAGAAGCTCATTAAGGCCCACAACTACATCCTGGTGGGGGAGGAGCAGGCAAATCTGGACTTTTATCAGCGGAATATCGGGTACTTAAAGGATCGGGAAGTGCATCTGAAGTGCCACTCCCTGCCCGGTCAGGCGGCCAGCGCCCCCAATCTGCATCTGTTTTGCCCGGAAGAAATGGCGGCCCGTTCCTTCTGGAGCAAGTATTGCCCTCTGGAACTGCTGGATGAGCAGACCCATCAACTGAAGATCGTGCTGATCGGCTTTGGCAAGCTGGGGCAGGAATTGCTGCTGAGCGGCCTGCAGCGCAACATTTTCCATCCGCAGCAGAAGATCGAGTATCATATCTTCGGTGAGGAGGACGGCTTTTCCGACGTATACTGGCAGCTTTCCCAGATCGATGATCCGGTGATCTTCCATGAGGAGTCCTGGGCGGAGAGCCGGGAACTGCTGATGGAGGCCGGCATGATCATCGTGGCCCAGCAGGAGGAGCAGTTGGGCCTGCTGAACCGGCTGCAGCTTGCCCTGCCCAACCGGATGATCCATGTGCTGGCGGCGGAGATCAACGGCGCGGCGCTGATGGAGCAGATGATCTGCTACGATTGGAAGAGCGAGTACATGAGCGTGGAGCATATCATGAGCACCCGGCTCCATGAGCTGGCCAAGCGGCTGAACCTGCGCTACGCGATGCTTTACAGCAATGTGGAAGAGATCGACGGGAATCTGGAACCGGAGTGGGACAAGCTGAACACCTTCACCCGGTACTCCAATATCTCTGCGGCGGAATATCAGGACGTCCGGGCCCGGATGGTGGCCGGTCAGGAAATGACCCCGGAACTGGAAGATGCCCTGGGTGAGCTGGAGCATATCCGCTGGTGCCGTTATCATTTCCTGAATAACTGGAGTTACGGCATTCCCGCCAACGGCAAGGCCAAGGATGGGGCCAACCGGATCCACAAACTGCTGATCCCCTACGCCGACCTGCCGGAAAGCGAGAAGGAAAAGGATCGGGAAAATGTGCGTTACCTGATGGAACTGGATGCGAAGATGAAAGAAAATAAGGAGGATGAGGATTGATGGATCCTATTGAAATGCTGCTGGACCCCAACAACAGCGACAATATCGTGCTGTACGGGGAACATGACGAGGAAGTGGAGTTTGAGCAGATCGCCCTGATCGGCATCAACGGCGTGGATTATGTCCTGCTGCGGCCCCTGAACGATCCCCTGGTGGCAGAGGACGAGGCGCTGGTGTTTGCCATCCGCTGGATCGACGGCGAGCGCTGCCTGGTCATCGAAGAGGATGATGAGACGGTGGATGCGGTCTTCGAGGAATACTATATGCTTCTGCAGGAAGAAACCGGAGAATAAGGGTCAGGGGCGTGCCGGAAGGCACGCCCCTGATGTATGTTGACAGATGTGGTATACTAAGAAAAAAGGAGGGGATGGGATGCCGAAGGTAACGGTGATCATGCCGGCGTATAACGCGGAAGCCTATATCGGCGGAGCCATTCGCTCCGTTCGGGCGCAAGGGGAAAGCGATTGGGAGCTGCTGGTCATTGACGACGGATCCCGGGACGGCACCTGGGCGGCGGCTGTGGAAGCGGCCGGGGATGACGGACGGATCCGGCTGCTGAAAAATCCCGAAAATATGGGAGCGTCGGCTACCCGGAACCGGGGGCTGGACCTGGCCCGGGGAGAATTTATAGCGTTTTTGGATTGCGATGATCTGTGGGCGCCGGAAAAGCTGGAGAAGCAACGGGCGCTTTTGGACGGGACCGGCGGCGATCTTTGCTACAGCGGCTATCGGCTGGTGGATGAGACCGGGGCGGTACGGAGAAATTATCCGGTGCCGGTGCAGGTCAGCTATGAAGCGCTGCTGCGGGAAAATGTGATCGGCTGTTCCACGGTGGTATTGCGGCGGAGCGCCCTGGGGGACGACCGGTTTGATCCGGCCTTTTTCCATGAGGACTATGTTCTGTGGCTGACGCTGCTGCGCCGGGGATGCCGGGCGGTGGGCTGCACCGAATTCCTGGCGGATTGGCGCTGCCGGCCCGGTTCCAGGTCTTTCAGCAAGGGGAATGCGGCCCGTCAGCGGTGGCGGATCTATCGGCAGTATCTGAAATTGCCCCTTTGGAAAAGCCTTTGGTATTTCGGCGGCTATGCTTTGGCCGGATTGAAAAAATACGGGAAAACATAAGAAGATCCGGCAGAGGACAGCTCTGCCGGATCGTTTGTTTATGGGGATCAGATCCGGGCAACACCGGAAGCGCGGGCGGCCTCGGCAACGGCCTTGGCCACGGCGGGACCCACGCGGGGGTCGAAAGCGGCGGGGATGATGTAATCCTCGCAGAGCTCTTCGTCGGAGATCAGACCTGCGATGGCCATGGCGGCGGCCATCTTCATCTCCTCGTTGATGTCGGAAGCGCGGACATCGAAGGTGCCGCGGAAAATGCCGGGGAAGGCCAGGACGTTGTTGACCTGGTTGGGGTAGTCACTGCGGCCGGTGGAGATCACGCGGGCGCCGCCGGCTTTGGCATCTTCGGGGTAGATCTCGGGGGTGGGGTTGGCGCAGGCGAAGACGATGGCGTCCTTGGCCATGGTCTTGACCATCTCGGTGGTCAGGGTGCCGGGGGCGGACACGCCGATGAACACGTCGGCGCCGACGATCACGTCGGCCAGGGAACCCCGGACCTTCTCCAGGTTGGTGACCTGGGCCATCTCTTCCTTGATCCAGTTCAGCTTTTCACGGCCGGCATAGATGGCGCCGCTGCGGTCGGTCATGATGACATTCTTGAAACCGGCGGACAGCAGCAGCTTGACGATGGAAATGGCGGCGGCGCCGGCACCGGAAGTGACGATCTTTACGTCTTCCTTCTTCTTGCCCACCACCTTCAGGGCGTTCAGCAGACCGGCCAGGGTGACGATGGCGGTGCCGTGCTGGTCATCGTGGAAGATGGGAATGTCGCACTTTTCCTTCAGCTTCCGCTCGATCTCAAAGCAGCGGGGGGCGGAGATATCTTCCAGATTCACGCCGCCGAAGGAGCCGGAGATCATGTAGATGGTGTTGACGATCTCGTCCACGTCCTTGCTCTTGACGCACAGAGGGAAGGCGTCCACATCGCCGAAGGCCTTGAACAGAACGCACTTGCCTTCCATAACGGGCATGCCGGCCTCGGGGCCGATGTCGCCCAGACCCAGAACGGCGGTGCCGTCGGTGACCACGGCGCACAGATTGTGGCGGCGGGTCAGGTCGTAGGACTTATTGACATCCTTGCTGATCTCCAGGCAGGGCTGGGCAACACCGGGGGTGTAGGCCAGGGAAAGGTCTTCCTTGGTGGCCACGGGGACCGTGGCGACCACATTGATCTTGCCCTTCCACTCACCGTGGAGGCGCAGGGATTCTTTTGCGTAATCCATAGTTGTATTCTCCTTAAAATTGAATATTGGATAATGTTACGGATGATCAGAACTGGATCTGATCAATGACGGAGCGCAGTTTCTGGGCGCTGGCCTGCATCTTGGCCATTTCTTCTTCCGTCAGGGGGTTGAGGATCTTACCGCGGACGCCGGTGCGGTCCACCAGGGTCAGGGTGGACAGGCACACGTCGCTGACACCGTATTCGCCGTGCATCATGGTGGACACGGTCAGGGCGGTGCCGGCATCGGCATAGATGCACTTGCAGATGTGGCACACGGACATGGCCACGGCATAGAAGGTGGCACCCTTGTTCTCAATGATCTGGGCGCCGGATTTCTTGACAAATTCCTCTACTTCGCTGTAGTTTTTATCCCAGTGGATGCGGTCCCGGTCGGGGGAATGCTCTTTGTAAGAGTCGATGTGGTTGTTGGCGATGTGGGCCAGGGACCAGGGGACGAACTGGCTGTCGCCATGTTCGCCGTAAACATGGGCGTGGACGTTCTTGGGGCTGATATGGAAGCGCTTGGCCAGAGCGGACTGCAGGCGGCTGGTGTCCAGAATGGTGCCGGAGCCGATGATCTGATTTTCGGGGATGCCGGAGATCTTGTGGAACACATAAGTCAGCACGTCCACGGGGTTGGCCACGATGACATAGACCGCGTTGGGGGCATAATCGACCACGTTGGCGGCCACGTCCTTCAGGATGTTGACGTTGACCTGGGCCAGGTCCAGACGGGTCATGCCGGGTTTACGGGCAATGCCGCAGGTGATGATGACGATGTCGGAATGGGCGGTGTCCTCATATTCGCCGGGACGGACCACAGCGGGAGAACAGAAGGGGGCGCCCTGGTAGATATCCAGCGCTTCGCCGATGGCCTTCTTCTTGTTGATGTCGACCAGGACGATCTCGGAGGCGACACCCTGGATCATCAGGTCGTTTGCGATGGTGGCACCGACGGAGCCGGCACCGATCACACTGATCTTGCTCATGTTTGCTTCCTCCCAATAGCTAAAATCGCTATAATTTTACCGAAATCAATATACTACTTTTTCGGCGAAAAGTCAATCCAAGGATGCGGTGGAAAGGGTCAGGATTTTCAACGAAAAAACGGGGGGTTTTTGGCGGGATATTATGTATTTTTATGCTCCGGGAAAAATGGGGGGAGGGGAGCGGAAATAATGGATGACATTTCCTGAGTTTTGTGATAGAATGGACCACGCAAGCAGCCGTAAAAAAAGAAAGGATGACGGAATATGAAGCTGTTAACGGTGACGGTACCCTGCTACAACTCTCAGGATTATATGGAAAACTGTATCGACAGCCTGCTGCCCGGCGGCGATTTGGTGGAGATCATCATTATCGACGACGGCTCCAGGGATCTGACCGGCACCATTGCGGACCGGTATGCGGCTCTGTATCCCGACATCGTCAAGGTGGTCCACCAGGAAAACGGCGGCCACGGCGAAGGCATCAACCAGGGGCTGCGCCATGCCACGGGCAAGTATTTCAAGGTGGTGGACAGCGACGACACCCTCAGCGCCGATTTTCCCCGGTTCCTGGAACTGCTGGCGGAATGCGACCGGCAGGGCGGCGTGGATCTGTTTGTGACCAACTATTTTTACGTCCATGATGACGGCAAGGGCGACCGCTCCATCCGTTATACCAATGCGCTGCCCGAAGGACGGATCTTCCACTGGGATGAGACTCGGCCTTTTAAGATGCATCAGCTTTTGACCATCCACTCCTGCACCTTCCGCACGGCCCTGATGCGGGATTGGGCCCAGCCTCTGCCCAAGCACATTTTCTACGAGGACAATCTGATGGTGTGCCAGACCCTGCCGGAGGTCAGGAGCCTTTACTACATGGATGCGGATCTGTACCGCTACTGGATCGGCCGGCCGGATCAGTCCGTGCAGAAAAATGTGATGATGAAGCGATATACCCATCAGCTTTTGGTGGCGGAGCGGTGTTTTCAGGCGGTACGGCTGGATGAATTGCCGGACCGGCGGCTGGAAAAGTATCTGGAGCATGAACTGTTTATGATGTTCGGCATCGGCATCCTCTACGCCCGGCTCAACGGGACCGAGGAAGCGGACCGGAATTTGGAGATCATGTGGGAAAATTGCCGGCGGGTCAACGATATTCAGGCGGACTATTTCCGCAGGGAATCCCTGCTGCGGTTCATCTGCCTGCGGGGAATGCCGGGGCGGCTCATGTGCCGGCTGGTCTATTGGTATGCCCACAAAGTAGTGCGTTTTACATGAGGTAGATCATGAGCGAGATTTTAACTTTTACGGGGAAAATGTTCGACCCCATCCATCCGGATCCGGCGCTGATCGACATCCGGGATATTGCCCATGCCCTGAGCATGCTGGCCCGGGCCAACGGCCATTTCCCCACCTTCCATTCCGTAGCGCAGCATTGCCTGGAGTGCTTTGAAGAAGCGAAGGCCCGGGGCCTGAGCAAGCGGCTGCAGCTGGCTTGTTTGCTCCATGACGGCAGCGAAGCCTATCTGTCCGATGTGACCCGGCCGGTGAAGAAGGAGATGCCTCTGTATCTGGAATTTGAAACGCCTCTGCAGGAGGCCATCTGGAACAAATGGCTGGAGGAACCTTTGACGGAAGAGGAGCGGAAGATCGTATTCGGCATCGATGATGCGCTGCTGTATCACGAATTTTACACCCATACCGGCATGCGGCTGGGAAAAACGGCGCCGGCGATCTGCACGGGACCGACCTTTGCGTTTGTGCCCTTCGGGCAGGTGGAGCAGGCGTTTTTGGAGGCCTTTGAAGCCACGGTAACGGAATAAGGCAACGCGGCACCCGGGTGGGTGCCGCATTGTTTTGCTTTGAAATGATCAGGGGGCACTTTGCTGCCAACGGAAGGTGAGCTGGGCGGGGAACCGGTAGCCCTCTTCCTGGGAGATGATCTCAAAGGTGCAGGTCATAGCGGCTTCGTTGGTCGTGGTGCGGGCGGTAAACACTTTTTCATATCCGGCAGTTTGGACTTCCACGATGCCGCTTCGGGTGTCCCATTCCAAGATCAGATCCAGGGTGGTGTCGTCGTTGATGAAGAATCTGCCTGCGGCATTTCCGCGGCCGGCTTCGGCAGGGAAGTAGAAGTGCATGGTCTCATCTTCCGATACCCAGTATTTTGCCTTTACTGCGCCGGGATAATTGGTCCCATGGCAGGAAGTCAACACAAAACACAGGGAAAGTAAAATGAAAGCAAAGGCTGTAAACTTTCTCATAGAATCACACTCCGCTGCAAACGGTGATCGGTGGGGGATCAAAGGCCCATGGCCTTGGATGTGGGAACGTGTGTCGTGATCCGGGCGTTCAGACCGCCGGTGGGTTCTTTCACATAGAGAGAGCCGTTGTATTCAAATCCGTCTTCGGTCAGGGGACAGCTTACCGCTTCCACCTGATCGCCATTACGCATAAAGGTGAGCAGCAGTTCTCCGCCGCTGAGGACATAGGTGCCCTTGCGGTAGGAATCTTCCTGGCCGTCCCGTCGGGAGAAGACGAAGGTGCCGTCGCTGTCAAAGGCGAAGAGAAATTCGCCGTTGGTATAGAAGCGGGCGGCGGCGCTGGGTCCCGTGGGTTCCTCCGAGGGCGTCGTGGGTTGGGACGGGGCAGTGGGCATCATACCCTCCGGGATGTGGCCGGTATTGAAGTAATCTTCCAGCTCTGCCACGGTGAAACTTCCGCCTTCGGTGGAAATCACGGTGGAACTGACCACTTTTACGTTTTGATCCACCCGGTCGCCGCCGTTTTCCGATTCCCGGCAGCGGAAGGCGATGGCCTGCCCCTGGGCATCCATTTCGATGTAGAAACCGTAATTTTCCTGGGCGATATTTTTGACGATGAAGAAGCCTTCCACATATTTATGGGTGGAGAAATCCCACAGTTGGCCGCCGGTTTCCCGGATATAGCTCCAGCCGTTGGTCAGGCAGGAATAGAAATTTTCGCCGCGGCGGAAGGTGAGGAGGCTCTCGCCCCAGATGCATTCCTCCGTGATCACCACATCCACGACGCCCAGGCCCAGTTTGGAGGCCAGGAAACCGTTTTCGTCGGTCAGTTCGATCTGGAACATAGTGACCTTGTTGATATAAAAGGGTTCGTTGGGGTCCAGGGCATAGTAGTAAATATCCTCGTCCGGGACCGGAGGCTTGGATGGGGCCGGGACGGACGGGGTGGTCTCGCCCTCTGCCGGCAGGGTGATCTCCGGCATGGGCGGCTCTTCTTTTTCGTCCGTGCTGCTGCCGGTGGTCAGCAAGGTGATCTCATGGCGGCCGCAGGACGCGCTTTGGACGGTGGGCATGGGGGTACCGGCGATGACCCGGACGGCGGCGTAATAGTTCAGTTGATCCAGACCGCTGATGGTGATCCGTTGGCTGTCCCCCTGGACCGCAGGGGGGAGCAGGGTACTGGGATCCACGGTGTCCGGGTGCGGACCGCTGCTGCGGGGTTTGTAAAGCAGGAATCCGGCCACCAGCACAAAGCAGACCGCGATGGCCACGATCCTGCGGAAGGCGGGCGTCCCATAGAAGGGCCGTTTCTTTTGGCCGGGTTGGATGGCGGCGTCGCTGATCAGACCGTCATCGATCTGACCCATGGCGCGGAGCAGTTTTTCGTTTTTCATACACAGATCCCCTCCTTTTCAAGATGGTGTTTCAATTTGTTTCGCATACGGAACAGCAAGGATGCCACGTTGCTTTCGCTGAGGCCGTAGGCACGGGCCAGGTCGGCAATGGAATACAGATGCCAGTAGCGGCCCACAAAAATGTTCCGGGCGGTTCGTGGCTGTGCCCGCAGGAAACGGGTGATGGCATCGGCCAGCGCCATTTCGTCGGCAAGCTGGTCCAATCCCCTGGATGCCGGAATGCAGTTTTCCAGTTCTGCCAGGGCCGATTCGGTGGGGCCGCCGCCCCGCTTTTGGGCGTTCATCCGCTTCAGCCGATCCAGGGCCAGGTTGCGGGTGATCTTGCCCAGGTAGGTGGCCAGACGGGTGGGCCGGTGGGGCGGGATGGAGCGCCATGCGTTCCAGTATGTATCGTTGACACATTCCTGGGCATCTTCCGGGTTTTGGAGAATGCGGTAGGCGATGGCGTAGCAATAATGGCCGTAGACTTCGGCGGTGGCGGCGATGGCCGCTTCATCCCGGTTCCAGTACAGCTCTATGATCTGGGCATCCTTCATTGCGTCCTCCTTTCCCCGTTTGTAAAGGCCTTTCACTTCTATAGACGAAAAAATCATGCCATGCATTGCATCTTTTTTCTATAATAGCAAAAAAAGTGGGGGATGGCAATCGGCACATATTCACGGAGTTAAAAAGGATGCGGTACCCGGGTGGGTGCCGCGAGCCTTTCTGAAAATACGTTTGTGCGCGGTTGACAACCGTTTCTGAACTTGCTACAATGTCAATGGATGGAATGATCACAAGGTATCAAGCAGAAATGCTTGCGCTGAATGAAAGGGTGAACACAATGAAAAAAATCATCTGCCTTTTACTGTCTGTTGTATTGGTTTTTCTTTGCGGTTGCACCCAAGAGGAGGTAACTCCAACAACGGACCCTACGGAACCTTCAGAACCGACAAAGCCATTGGTTATTCTGGGGTCGGAGGTGTTCACAGACGCATTTTTTGAGGATGTGGTAGAGATTTCTGCCTTCGGGTGTCCGGGGGTCGTCAGCAAAGAGCAAATGGGACCGGTGGTGGATTATTTCCAAAGGCTTAATTTGGTAGAAACGGATTCACACTTGTCCAATGTCAATGAGAATGGCGAACTTTTATATGGCCTTGGATTTATTACCTTTCAAAAAAGTGATGGTACTACATTGTTGTTTTTAAACAACCATGGAAAGATGACACTGTCAGACGGGTCGCTCAGTTATCTTGTTGTGGGCGATAACCTTAATTCGGGTTTGCGGGAGGCCTTTGAGCGGGCCCTTAGTGATAACGATGAATAAACAATTACGCGGCACCCGGGTGGGTGCCGCGTTTGTTGTATGGGATTATTCCACGACCACGGTGCCGTCTTCCTTGACGGTGACGGTCATGCCATGCCGGACGTAGTCCAGGAATTCATCGCCCAGGGAGTCGATGACGGGCATGCTGACGTGGGGCAGCCACACGGAGGCCAGAATGGAGCCGGCGGCGGCCAGGGAGTCGATGGGCTTGGAGAACAGCATGCAGGCGGGCTGACGCTCCATGGCGCAGGCGCAGTAGATCACCAGGCCGCCGGTGGTGGAACCGATGGTCTGAGGCAGGCACAGCGCTTTGCCGGCCAGTTCCTTGCCGTGGAGGTCGGGGTTATTCTGGTCACCGCAGGTGGCTTTCTTGTCGCCGAACTGCAGGGCGCCCTGCAGCGATGCCAGGGTATTGAAACCGCCGTGGGAAACAACGGCTTCGGCGGTAACGGTGCCGGGGGCAATGACGCGGCCCTTAAATTCCTTCATATCAGCAGCCTCCCTTCGTGATCTTGGCCAGGATCTCGGCCTCGGTGTAGTAGCGGGCGGTGGTATAGGTCCGCAGCTTGTTGGAGCAGGTCATGACGGGCATGGCCTTGCAAAGAGGATTGTTCATGTACATCAGGGGGCAGATATAGCTGAGGATGACACCGGTGGCTTCCAGCCGGGCGGCGTATTCGGTCTTTTCGAATTCGGCCTTCACGGCGGGGGCGGTGGTAAACACGGTGGGGATCAGCACCTTCTTGTGGCCGGCTTCCTTCAGGCCGTTTTCCACAGCCACGGTCCAGTCCTTGAGCTGCTGCAGGGACAGATGGGGGCAGCCCACGAAGCACAGCTTGGGCTTGGCATCGGGATTTTTCCACATGACGGGATATTCCGCCTGGACCCGGGCCAGCTCGGCATCGTCGATGACGTAGACCTGGGCATTTTCCGCGATGAGAGCCTTGCCCAGTTCCTGAGCCTCGGGGGTCAGGCCGGCGATGTGGTAAAGACCCACGGCGCCGTTGCTGGCGGTGGCGGCGCCGAAATCCTTCAGGTAGGCGCAGTTTTCGTCGTTGAGTTCGGTGCCCAGCCACTTTTCCATGCCCAAAATGTAGGGTACATCTTCCATGACCTTCATGCCGATGGCGGAGCCCAGAAGCTGGGCCTCCGGCTTGTGGGCGCATTCCACCTTGACGATCCAGGTGGCCTTGCGGCCCTCGTCGGTCAGGAGGCCGAAATTGGGAACGTAACCGGCGATGGAGCCCATGATGTCCATGATGCCGGAGTTGCGGTTGCACCGGGCGCCCAGGACGGAGTTGGCATAGACCACGGCGGAGGACTCGGCCCAGCTCAGCACATCGCCCTTCCGGGGCTTGTTGCCCACCTGGTCCAGGTAGCAGGCGCAGGTGAAGGCGTTGGTGTCCATGAGGCCCAACTGCTGAAGCTGATCCTCGTAGGAAGCCTGGGTGGCGTACATGATCTTGTTGAAGATCAGATTCTGCAGGAAATTGGCGGGGACGTTCTTGTCCACGGGCCGGGGGTCCACGGAGAACTTCTGCTGGGAGACGGCGCCGGCATCGATGAGCTGCTGCATCAGGTCGAACACGGGCTTCATCATCTTCAGGCCGAAGGAGGTGACCAGGTGGTTATAGGTGGAGGTGACGGGGACCATCTTGTCGGCGCCGAAGGCTTCGCCGTACATCACCAGGGTCTTCCAGACCTTGGCCACGGTCTCGCCCTGGCTGCCATTCAAAATGGCCTGCTGTTCAGGAGTCAAATACATATCGATATTCCTTTCATGATAAGATCAATTGTTGCTTACGCTTCCAAAGCCCTCTCCTCAAGGAGAAGCCTTTGCGCGGTGACGTAAACACCAATTTACAACTTCATGCACACATCCCAGGCGCCCCAGATGACGGTGCGGAGGTTGCCTACCTGGTTGGCGTCGCCGATGACATGGACGTGCTTGGCCTTGGGAGCCACGGGGGCGGGCTTGTAGCCCACGGACAATATCACGGAGTCGGCGGGGATCTCGAAGGGAACGCCGTCCTTGCCGGCGGCAACCACGGCGCCGTCCTTGATCTCCTTCACGCCGGTCTCCAGATGGACGGGGACATTGTTGGCGGCGAAGAAGTCCCGGAGAAAACTGGTGTTGGCCAGGCAGATGCCGGGGGTGGTGATCAGGTCGTCCTGCATCTCCACGATGGTGGGGCGCTTGCCCTGGAGGAACAGCTCATAGGCGATCTCACAGCCGGTGAGGCCGCCGCCGATGATGGTGACATTGTCGCCCACTTCGGCCTTGCCCAGCAGGAAGTCCACAGCCTGGATGGCCTTTTCCACGCCGGGAACCGGGATGCGGTTGGCACGGGAGCCGGTGGCCACAATGACCTCGTCGGCTTCCAGGGCGGAGACGTCGGTGACCTCGGTGTTCAGCTTCACGGTGATGGCGCTGTAACGGGCGATCTCCCGGCGGTACCAGGCGATGAGGGCCCGGTCCTTTTCCTTAAAGGAGGGGGCGGCAGCGGCAATGAACACGCCGCCCAGCTCACCGGACTTTTCGTACAGCGTCACGGTATGGCCCCGCTTGGCGCAGACGATGGCGGCTTCCATACCGCCGATGCCGCCGCCGATGACGGCGATGCGCTTGGCTTTCTTGGCAGGAGCGATGTAGTGCTTCTTGGACTGCATGGTCTCGGCATTCAGGGCGCAGCGGGCCAGGCCCATGGTATCGGTCAGGTCCTGGGTATTGTAGTGGCCCTTGGAGGAAGAGAAGTTGAAGCAGCCGGAGTGGCAGCAGATGCAGGGACGGATGTCTTCCACCCGGTCCTCGATGAGCTTGGTGACCCACTGGGGATCGGCCAGGAACTGACGGGCCACGCCCATGCCGTCGATCTTTCCTTCACGGATGGCCGCGGCGGCCACGTCCGGCTCCATACGGCCGGCGCAGACCACGGGGATGTCCACGAACTTCTTGATGTGGGCCACATCCTCCAGGTTGCAGTTCTGAGGCATATACATGGGCGGATGGGCCCAGTACCAGCTATCGTAAGTACCGTTGTCGGCGTTGAGCATATCGTAGCCGCAATCCTGCAGATACTTGGCGGCCCGCTCGGATTCGGCCATATCGCGGCCCATTTCGGGGGCGTTATCGCCGGGGACGATGCCCTGGGCGAACCCCTTCAGCTTGGACTCCACGCTGTAGCGCAGGGAAACGGGGAAATCCTTGCCGCAGGCTTCCTTGATGGCCTTGACCACTTCGGCGGCGAAGCGGTAGCGGTTTTCAAAACTGCCGCCGTATTCGTCGGTGCGCTTGTTGAAGAATTCGATGGCGAACTGGTCCAGCAGGTAGCCCTCGTGAACGGCATGGACCTCCACACCGTCGACGCCTGCGTCCTTGCACAGCTTGGCGGTCTTGGCGAAGGCTTCGATGATCTCGTGGAT
>SVLA01000140.1 GCA_015068175.1 Oscillospiraceae bacterium | reverse complement strand
ACCGAAGGGAGTCGAGGGATCTTCGTATTTCGTTCTTGATTGCAGTAAAATCGGTGCCAAGATCCCTCCACGCGGCTTCGCCTTGGTCGGGATGACAGCACTTTGTGTAATTGCTACTGCTACCGTAAACAACAATTTACTGAAGGAGTTTTTATGGAAAAGATCACCAGTTTCACCATTGATCACATCCGGCTGCAGCCGGGACTGTATGTTTCCCGCAAGGACCGGGTGGGGGCGGAGACTGTCACCACCTTTGACCTGCGGCTGACCTCTCCCAACGAGGAGCCGGTGATGAATTCGGCGGAGATGCACACCATGGAGCATCTGGCGGCCACCTACCTGCGCAATGAGCCAAACTGGAAGGAAAAGGTGCTGTATTTCGGACCCATGGGCTGCCGGACCGGTTTTTATCTGCTGTTGGCCGGGGACTATGCCTCCGCCGACGTGCTGGGCCTGGTGAAGGACTGTTTTGCGTTCATCCGGGATTTCCGTGGGGAAGTGCCGGGGGCATCGGCCAGGGATTGCGGCAATTATTTGGACATGAATCTGCCCATGGCCAACTATTGGGGCGCCAAATATGCTGCCTTGCTGGAAAATATCACCCCGGACCGGCTGGTCTACCCGGAGTAAGGAGGAAAAAATGAAACTTGGGATCATCGGCGCCATGGACGTGGAAGTGGCGCAACTGAAGGAACAGATGAAAAATAAGACCGTGGCGGTCCATGCCCGGTCGGAATACTGTGAAGGCACCCTGGCCTGCTGTCCGGCGGTGGTGGTGCAATGCGGCGTGGGCAAGGTCAATGCGGCCCTGTGCGCGCAGATCCTCATCAGCGTCTACGGCGTGACCCACATCGTCAACACCGGTATTGCCGGTTCTCTGTCGGCGGACCTGGACATCGGTGATCTGGTGGTGAGCATGGATGCCATCCATCACGATTTTGATCTTCGCTTTTGGGACCGGCCCATTGGCCAGGTACCGGGCATGGATGTAACGGCCTTCCCGGCGGATGAAACGCTGGGCAAACTGGCCCTGGCGGCAGCGGAATCCGTTAATCCCGGCCATAACCGCATGGGCAGAGTGGCCAGCGGCGACCAGTTCATCTGCTCCAAAGAGCAAAAGGAGCGGATCATTGCCGACACCGGCGCCATCTGCGCGGAAATGGAAGGCGCGGCCATTGCCCACACGGCTTACCGCAACGGCGTGCCCTTTGTGATCCTGCGGGCCATTTCCGACAAGGCCGACGATTCGGCGGAAATGGACTACCCTACCTTTGAGGCCATCGCCGCCCGTCGCTGCGCCCAGGTCACCCAAATGCTGGCCCGGGAACTGGCCAAGTAAATAAACGAAAGGATCCCCGGATGCCATGCATCCGGGGATCTTCTGTTCATTCGTTGGCGGTAACGGTTTCCACGGTGAAGCCTTCGGCCTGCAGGGCGGCCACCAGGCCGTCAGCGCCCAGAACGTGGGCGATGTCCACGGCGTAGAACACGGTCTCATCGCTGGAAATATAGGCTTTTGCGGCCTTCAGCAGGCCCTTGTTGTGCTTGACGTGCATCACGGTGTGATATTCGTCCAGGAGGGTCTCCTCCTCCTCTGTCAGGGCGCTTTCGTCAACGGTCAGCAATTCCAGCAGGGCGGTTTCATCGCCGCTGCACCAGGCTTCATACAGAGCTTCGTTGCGGGCATTGGTGTTCAGCAGACCCGTCTGGAGCCGATAGCGCAGCATGGCGGTCTGCAGGTCCCGGGAGAGACCGACGGCCAGTTGCAGATGGGTCAGGCCCGACTCGATCTCATAGATGGGCTTTTCCAGGGCGGACGCCTGGGTCAGCAACCAGCGGCTGACGCTCTGCTCGGCGGAAAGGTCGTCGGACTGATCCAGGAACAGACCGCTGATCATGCTTTCCCACAGCACGGCCTTCATGTAGGGGGCGTTGATGCTGTTGCCGCCGGTGGCCAGCAGAACGGCGTGGGCCAGGGTATACAGATCTTCAGGCAGATTGCTCTTGGTGGTGCCGCCGTTGGCGTAATAATAGGCTTCCGTAAGCTGGCTGGAGAGGGTCGGATCGCTGACGAGCTGCTGGCGGAACTGATCGGGGTCATAGGAAACAGCCAGTGCATTGGAAGAATTCAGGGCATCGAGAACGTACTGGGGCAGGCGGCTGCTGCGCTCATCGCCCAGGTCCAGGGTGCCCAGAAGCCACATCACACGGCCTTCGGCATCGGTCACCTTGTAAAACAGCGGGGCGATCGGTTCCGTGGAACCGGGATCCTCCGGCTGGGGCCCGTGGATCTCCTCACCGGCGGTCTGGCTGGGGATGGTCAGACCCTGGTCCACCTGATAGCTCAGGGTATAGGGGACGCTGTCGATGACGTGGGTCCGCTTCATGGAAAGGCCCATGGCGGTGGCCAGGCCGGTGTGCTTGTTGATGGTCAGGTAGCCGCCGGCGGCATCGGTGGTATAGGAGGCGGCGTAGGCATCCAGGTCAAAGCCGAAGAAGAGCGGATAGATGTTTGTGCAGAGGGCCTCAGCAAAATCCTCGTTGCCGGTAAAGGTGATGCACAGGAAGTCACCGGCATCCTGCAGTTCGGCCCCGGCGATGGATTGCAGTGTCATCAATGCGGAGAGGATGGAGTCCTCGCACATGGTGCGGGTAGCCTGGGCGGTGATGGTGGCATCGCTGATGAAATCCGCGCCGTTGATACTGTAGCTGTAAAGACCGTTGACGAAGCGGACACTTTGGGAGTTGGTGGTGGTGATGCCGGAGAAATCCTTCAAGGTCACCTGGCTGCTGATGGCGGCGGAGAAATCGCTGCCGGCGCCGAAGGTGTTTATCAGAATATTCTGGCCGCGGACCTGGTTGTAGAACTGGCTTTGAATGGCGTCTGCATAGGAAACGGTCATGGCCTGGGCGGTGTAAACATCGCCCACGGTCTGCAGAAGCAGCTTGGGGATCCGCAGGTCGGAGATCACGGCGCAGTTTTCGGGATACACCGGCTGTTGGGCGGAGAGGTCCAGGCTGTCCGGATACTGGATGGAGACGGACACTTCCAGGGTGTATTGGACGCTGCCGACGGTGTAGGCGGCGCTGTAAGTAAAGGCGGTGATGCGGTTGTCTGCACTCATGGCGGCGGTGCCACTGGCCTGGGTAAGCTGAGCGGCGGTATTATCGGTGACCCAGTTTTCCAGGGAGCTGGGGTCTTCCAGGTGCATGATGATGGTGCCGTCCTCGGCAGGGACCTCGGTCACGGAGCCGTACAGCTCCTGATCCAGCAGGACCGCCGGCAACTGGGCCTCCAGGAACTGATTCATGGTCATCTCAGCGGTAAAATTGCTGTTGCTGACCCGGCAGAAGGCCGCATCGTTGAGATAGGACTGATAAACAACGGTGGAATAGGTGCCGTAGGTCAGATTCTCCCGGACCAATGCCTGGGGATGGCTGGCCTGCAGCCCCCGGTAAGAAGCGGTGCCTTCCACCCTGGAGGTGAACACTTCGCCGGCAACGGTGCGGTTCTGAGAAGTGGTGTAGCTCAGCACCAGGTTCCGGGAGCGGTCCAGGGAGCGCAGAGCGGCGGAGAAGCGGTCCGCAACGGAAAGGGTGGGGGCCGGGTCCGTGGCAGGGACCGTGGGGTCGGTATGGGGCGTTGTTTCCACCGGTTCGTTGCTCTCGCAGGCGGCCAGGCAGGCCACGGCAAACAGCAGTACCAGGGAAAGCATCAGCGCGATTGTTCGTTTCATGCATTCAAGCTCCTAACGGTGTCTGAAATAATTACAAAATGTAATATATCACATTTTGCGAAAAATGTCAAGAAACCCCGAAAATGGAGGAAAAATGGGAACTAATTTACATAAAAACCGGACGGTACCGTGTTATGGTAACCGTCCGGGATGTTTTTACTTGTTTTGGGCCTGTTTGATGCTGAGGCTGATGCGGTGGCGTTTTTCGTCCACGGAGAGAACCACCACCTTGACGATATCGCCCACTTTCAGCACCTCGCTGGGGTGCTTTACACGGCGGCTGCAGACTTCGGAGATGTGGACCAGGCCGTCCTGGTGAACCCCGATGTCCACAAAAACGCCGAAATCAATGACGTTGCGGACGGTGCCGGTCAGTTCCATACCGGGTTTCAGGTCCTTCATTTCCAACACATCCTTGCGCAGGATGGGAGCAGGCAGTTCGTCGCGGGGATCCCGGCCGGGTTTGGCCAGTTCCTTGGCGATGTCCGCCAGGGTGTGTTCGCCCACGGCGCATTCCGCGGCGGCCTTGGCCAGACCGTAAGATTCCAGCTTGCCGGGGAGGGCGGACAGATCGTCGCCCTTCTTCAGGCCAAAGAGCGCCAGCAGGGCTTTGGCGGCCTCATAAGATTCGGGGTGGACGCCGGTATTGTCCAGGATTTCCTTGCTTTCCGGGACCCGAAGGAAGCCGGCGCACTGCTGGAAGGCTTTGGGACCCAGCTTGGGGACTTTCTTCAGTTGGGCGCGGCTGCCGAAGGGGCCGTTTTCCTCCCGGAAGGTCACGATGTTTTTGGCGGTGGTGGCATTCAGGCCGGATACCTGCTGCAGCAGGGAGCGGGAGGCGGTGTTCACATCCACGCCTACGGCGTTGACGCAGTCCTCCACCACGCCGTTCAGGGCGGCATCCAGCTCCTTCTGGGGGCAATCGTGCTGATACTGACCCACGCCGATGGCCTTGGGATCGATCTTTACCAGCTCCGCCAGGGGATCCTGGAGCCGGCGGGCGATGGAAACGGCGCTGCGGAGGTTCACATCGTATTCCGGGAATTCCTCGGCGGCCAGGGGAGAAGCGGAGTAAACGGAGGCACCGGCCTCGTTGACGATCATATAGCGGGCTTCGGGGAAACTGCGGAGCAGTTCCACAGTCATGGCTTCCGTTTCGCGGCTGGCGGTGCCGTTGCCGATGGCGATGTGGCGCACGGCATGGCGACGCA
>SVLA01000139.1 GCA_015068175.1 Oscillospiraceae bacterium | reverse complement strand
TCGACCTGCAGAAGACCGTTAAGAAGCTGGAAGAGGCTTACAACTTCGTTCGTGAGACCTCTGCCAACGGTGGCAACATCCTGTTCGTCGGCACCAAGAAGCAGGCTCAGGATGCTATCAAGGAAGAAGCTGCCCGCTGCGGCGGTTACTATGTCAATGCCCGTTGGCTGGGCGGCATGCTGACCAACTTCCGCACCATGCGCACCCGTATCGACCGTCTGGCTCAGCTCAAGAAGATGGAAGCTGACGGCACTTTCGCCATGCTGCCCAAGAAGGAAGTCATCAAGCTGCAGGGCGAGATCGAGAAGCTGGAGAAGTACCTGGGCGGCGTGAAGGAAATGAAGAAGATCCCCGCTGCTCTGTTCATCGTTGACCCCCGCAAGGAGCGCAACGCCATTGCCGAGGCTCACAAGCTGAACATCCCCATCGTGGCCATCGTGGACACCAACTGCGATCCCGACGAGATCGACTACGTGATCCCCGGCAACGATGACGCCATCCGCGCTATCCGCCTGATCGCCGCCACCATGGCCAACGCCGCCATCGAGGGCCGTCAGGGTGAGGATGCCGAGGCTGCTGTCGAGGCCCCCGCTGCTGAGTAATTTTATACCGTAACTTTTAGGAGGATAACAAAATGGCTTTTACCGCACTGGATGTTAAGAAGCTCCGCGAGATGACCAACGTCGGCATGATGGACTGCAAGGCCGCCCTGACTGCTACCGACGGTGATATGGACGCCGCCATCGACTGGCTGCGTGAGAAGGGCCTGGCCAAGGCCGCCAAGAAGGCTGACCGCATTGCCGCCGAGGGCGTTGCTTACGCCACCGTGGTCGACGGCGTGGGCGTCGTGATCGAGGTCAACTCCGAGACCGACTTTGCCGCCAAGACCGAAGCTTTCCTGGACCTGGTGAAGAACCTGGCCATCGTGGTCGCCACCGCCAACCCCGCCGATGTGGAAGCTCTGAAGGCTTGCAAGTACCCCAACTCCGAGCTGACCGTGACCGAGATCATGCAGGAGAAGGTCATGTCCATCGGTGAGAATATGCAGATCCGCCGTTTCGACCGTTTCGCCACCAACACCTCCGTCGCCTACGTTCACGCCGGCGGCACCCACGGTGTTCTGGTGAACCTGTGTGTCGAGGGCGACATCGACGCTACCGAAGTGGGCAAGAACGTGGCTATGCAGATCGCTGCCATGAATCCCCGCTACTGGGACAAGTCCCTGGTGCCCCAGGCCGAAGTGGACAAGGAGCTGGCCGTGCAGGTGGCTCTGATGGACAACGACCCCAAGATGGCTACCAAACCCGCCCAGGTCAAGGAGAAGATCGCGCAGGGCAAGATGGCCGCCTTCTACAAGGAGATCTGCCTGCTGCAGCAGGAGTTCGTCCGCGGCGACCTGTTCAAGGGCGACGTGGCCGGCTACATTGCTGACGCTGCCAAGAAGCTGGGCGGCAAGATCACCTTCGTGGACGCCATCCACTATATCAAGGGCGAAGGCATCGAGAAGAAGGTCGATGATTTCGCTGCCGAAGTGGCTGCTCAGGTGGCCGGCGCCGGCAAGTAATTTTCCAAAGCACCAACGGGACCGCTTTTCAGCGGTCCCGCCTTTTTTATCCCCGTCCCCCTCGCCTCCCCTGCGCCTCCTTGCCTCCCCTGCGCCCCCTTGCCTCCCCCTCTGGGGGAGGTGGCATTTGCGAAGCAAATGACGGAGAGGGCCGTACTTAACCTTCCCCCTGGGGGAAAGGTGACACGGCAAACGCCGTGACGGAGGGAGAGAACCACTACCCCTCAGGCGAAAATCAAAGATTTTCGCCAGCTCCCCTGACAAGGGGAGCCGAGGAGGCCTTGCGGCCCCGCAAAGCACTAAAAAAACCGCGGCACCAAATCGGTGCCGCGGGCATCCTTATTCTTCCGTATCGTTGTATCCGTAAGCGTCCTTGATCACCTCATACAGCCGCAGGCTGTTGGTAAACCGCTCTTCCGGCCGCTGGCACTTGAAAATACCCACGATCACGTATTCCCCGTCCATCTTATAGGCCGACAGCAGAGAAAATCCCGCATAGCTGGTATTGCCGGTCTTCAGGCCCACCGCATCGGGACTGTAATATTGGGATTCGGGATGGATGAGCTGATTGGTGTTGTTCCAGTTGGCCACCTCGCCGCTGACGTATACCACCCGGTCCGTGGGTGTACCGGCGCATTGGAGGATCAGCTCGTTATCCAGGGCCAGTTTCGCAATGGTCACCAGATCCGCAATGGAGGTATAGTGGTCAAAATCGTGATAGCCGTCGGGATTGGCCCAATGGCTCCCGGTCATGCCCTGGTCCTGGGCTTCCTGATTCATCAGCTCCACGAACCGTGCCAGGGCATCCTTGGCAGACATTTTGGAATCACCGCTCTCCGCCCGGGCCGCCGCCACCGCCAATGCGTAAGCCGCATCGTTGCCGCTGGGCAGCAGCATGCCTTCCACCAACTGGGCCACCGTCAGCTTGTGACCCGGCTTTATGTAGGCGATGGAGCTGTCCGCCGCCACCAGATTCACTTCCGTGCCCACCTTGATCACAGTCTCCGTGTCCAGATACTTCAGCGCCACATGGGCAGTAAAGAGCTTCGTCACGCTGGCGGGCCAGATCTTTTCCGTGGGATCATGGGAGGTGACCAGCATCCGTTCCTCGCCGCAATGGTAGGCAAACCAATGCTTGGCCTCCATGGTAAAGCCGTCGCCCAGCACTACATCCACCGGCGGTTCCGTGGGCGGCTCCGTGGTGGGCGGCGGATCTGTTTCCGTGGGTTCCGGGGCCACGGTCGGCTCCGTCACCTGGACACTGGGTTCCGTATTGCCGGATGTCTGTAATGTTTCATCCCCCGGCGCATGGACATCTCCCAGCCGTATTCCGACGGCCACGATCACCAGGATCAGCAGGACGGCTATTTCGATTTTCAGTAATTTGGTCACGTTCTAACGCCTCTCATTTTTTCCGCATTTGGGTGTATTATACACCCATTCTCCCAAAAATGGAAGTGCAAATAAGCGGCATTTGTATGAAAATGCCGCTTATTTTTTCCAAATATCCCGCTTATTTCATTTCCACGCCGCCCTGGGGCCGGATACTCAGCACATGGCAGGCGCCTTCGCCCAAAACGCTGTCGATGCCGCTGCGGAAGGACTCCAGGATCTCAAAGGGAACGAAGGCCTGGACCGTGCCGGCAAAACCGCCGCCATGGACCCGGAAACCGCCCTTGCCCTGCAGGAGCCGGCGGCACAGCGCCAGGGTCATGGCCACATCCTGATGGTCCTTATAGCCTGCCGGCACCACATTCTGCAGGTACATGAAGGAGGAATAGCCGCTGTCGGTGACCAACTCCAGGAACCGGGCAAAATCGCCCTGGCGGAGGGCCGCCACCTGCTGGGGCACACGGGCGTTGTCGGAATAGAAGTGGATGGCCCGCAGCACCGCCCGGTCGCCGCACTTCTCCCGCAGAGCGGGAATGGCGGCATAGAAATCCGCCTCGTCGATCTCGGTCAGAACATCCTTACCGAAATGGCTGCAGACCGCCTTCATCTCCTGGGTGATGGCGGCATATTCGTCGGTCAGATCCGCATGGCTGGCCCGGGTATCGATGATACACAGGGCATGACCGCAGGATGCAAAATCAAATTCCACAGACTGGATCACCGGCTTGCCCTTTTCAAAGAAGTCGATGGTCACCAGGCCGCCCACGGCGGATGCGGTCTGATCCATGAGGCCGCAGGGCTTGCCGAAAAATACATTTTCCGCATACTGGCCGATCATGGCCACCTCCGGCTGGGACACCCGGCCGTCAAAGAACAGATGGTTAATAATGGTGCCGATAAGGACCTCATAGGCCGCAGAGGAGGACAGACCGGAACCGGGCAGCACCGTCGATGTGCAGTAGGCATCAAAACCTTCCACCTTGCAGCCCAGCTCCGCAAAGCGGGCCGCCACGCCCCGGATCAGGGCAGGGGTGGTGTTGAATTCTGCCTCATTGGGGGTCAGCTCCGTCAGCCGCACCTGGCTCATGGGATAACCCTGGGACAGAATACGGATGGTGTCGGTGCCGTTGGGGCGCACCGCCGCCACCGTGTCCAGATTCACCGCGCCGGCCAGGACCCGTCCCCGCTGATGGTCGGTGTGATTGCCGCCGATCTCCGTGCGGCCCGGGGCGGAAAAATAACGGGTGGGGGCGCCGCCGAAAGCGGCAGCAAAGCCGGCATCCAGGGACGCCTTCATTTCAGGTCTCATGTATAACTGAGGGGTCATATTTCGTTCCTCCCATATGATTTTTCATTATTATACATCCCCCACAGAGAAAAAGATAGTCCTTTTTCTTGTATTTTCCCCTTTCTCATGGTAGTATGAAACCAAATCAGGGTTGATCGCACAGCCATTGTAAGGGGTCCCTCCGTTTTCCCTTCGAATATGTTGTCGATAAACTGTGCCATAACCTGAATTCTGAAAGGGGCATTCCTATGAAAAAACTGCTCATCACCGGCTTTGAACCCTTCGGTGAACACCATCTCAACCCCTCCTGGGACGCGGTGGATCTGCTGCCCAATGTCATCGGCGATCACGCCTTGACCAAACTCCGCATCCCCACGGTTTATGGCGAGGCTGCCCGAACCGTTCTGGACGCGGCTGCGGCCATAGGCGCCGACGCCATCCTGTGCGTGGGTCTGGCCGCCGGCCGGGAAGCCATCACCCCGGAGCGGATCGCCGTCAACATCCGGGATGCCCGGCTGCCGGATAACGCCGGCCGGCTGTGCAGCGGCGAAAAGGTGGACACGGATGGTCCCGCCGCCTATTTTTCCACCCTGCCCCTGGAACAAATGGTGAAAGCCATCCGGGATCAGCAGATTCCTGCCGCCATTTCCAATACCGCCGGCACCTACGTCTGCAACGATGTGCTGTACACCCTTTTGCGGCACTAT
>SVLA01000138.1 GCA_015068175.1 Oscillospiraceae bacterium | reverse complement strand
ATTACACCTATTTCTGCTCCTGCGGCCCCATGCCCATGTTCAGGGCCATGGAAAATGTGATGACCACCTCCGGCCAGTATTCCTTTGAAGAGCGGATGGGCTGCGGCTTCGGCGCCTGCATGGGCTGTACCATCCAGACCAAGGCCGGCTATAAGCGGGTCTGCAAAGACGGCCCCGTATTTTTCCGGGAGGAGGTATTCGGATGAGCACCAAGATCGAACTGTGCGGCATTGAAATGGACAACCCCGTGATCCCCGCCTCCGGTACCTTCGGTTTCGGCAAGGAATTCGCGGAACTCTACGACATCAACTGCCTGGGTACCTTCTCTTTTAAGGGCACCACCTGGCAGCCCCGATTCGGCAATCCAACTCCCCGCATCGCGGAGTTTGATGGCGGTATGCTTAACGCCGTGGGCCTGCAGAATCCCGGCGTTCATCATGTCATCGAACATGAACTGCCGGAAATGAAGGAATTCTTCCACAAGCCGGTGATGGCCAATATCTCCGGTTTTTCCGTTGAAGAATATGTCAATACCTGCCGTCTGCTGGATCAGCAGGAGCAGGTAGGGTGGCTGGAAGTGAATATCTCCTGCCCCAATGTTCACGGCGGCGGCATGAGTTTCGGCACGGATCCGGCCATGGCCAAAGAAGTGACCCAGGCCGTCAAGGCCGTCACCACCAAACCGGTGATCCTGAAGCTGAGTCCCAATGTGACGGACATCACCGCTATCGCCCGGGCGGTGGAGGAAGGCGGCGCTGACGGCGTCAGCCTCATCAACACGGTGCTGGGTATGCGGATCGACTTAAACCGCAAAAAACCCATCATCGCCAACAAGACCGGCGGCATGAGCGGCCCCGCATTGCTGCCCTTGGCAGTGCGGATGGTCTACCAGGTCTACGAAGCCGTAAGCATCCCCATCGTGGGTATGGGCGGTGTCAGCAAGGCAGAGGACGTGATAGAGCTGATGCTGGCCGGTGCCACCGCTGTGGAAGTGGGCGCCGCCAATCTGGTGGATCCGTTCGCCTGCAAGCGGATCATCGACGCTCTGCCCCAAGTGATGAAGAAGTACAAAATTGAGAATTTGAAAGATATTATTGGAGGTGCCCACTAATGGGAAAAGACGTGATCGTAGCATGTGACTTCGCCAGCCGCGAAGCAACCCTGAACTTCCTGGATAAGTTCACCGGAAGAAAGCCCTTTGTCAAGATCGGCATGGAACTGTACTACGCGGAAGGCCCCGCCATCGTGAAGGAGATCAAGGCCCGTGGCCACAAGATCTTCCTGGACCTGAAACTGCACGACATCCCCAACACCGTAAAGAAAGCCATGGCCGTGCTGAGCAATCTGGACGTAGACATCACCAATCTCCACGCCGCCGGCACCAAGAATATGATGAAGGCCGCCCTGGAGGGTCTGACCCGTCCCGACGGCACCCGTCCCCTGCTGATCGCCGTGACCCAGCTCACCTCCACCGACCAGGAGAGCATGGAAAATGACCTGATGATCCACGCCCCCATGGACGAGGTCGTGATGCACTATGCCCAGTGCGCCGCCGAATCCGGCCTGGACGGCATCGTCTGCTCCCCCCTGGAAGCCGGCAAGGTCCATGACCGCTGCGGCAAGAATTTCCTGACCGTTACCCCCGGTGTCCGCTTTGCCGACGGCGACGTGGGCGACCAGAAGCGGGTCATGACGCCCGCCGCCGCCAAGGAGATCGGCTCCGATTACATCGTGGTGGGCCGTCCCATCACCGCCGCCGCTGACCCCGTGGCCGCCTATGAGCGCTGCGTGGCCGAATTCTGCGACTAATCACGCACTACAACGAATCACGGAGGATATTATGGAAGCCTATAAGAGAGAATTTATTGAATTTCTGCAGAGCGCCGGCGTGCTGAAATTCGGCGATTTCACCGCCAAGTCCGGCCGCAAGATCCCCTACTTCGTCAACGCCGGCATGATCAAGACCGGCGACCAGATCACCAAGATGGGTGAATTCTACGCCAAGGCCTACATGGACAAGCTGGGCAAGAAGGCCACCGTTCTTTACGGCCCAGCCTACAAGGGCATCTCTCTGTCCATCTCCGCCGCCGTGGCCCTGAGCAGAAACGGCCTGAACCTGCCCTTCTTCTTCAACCGCAAGGAAGTGAAGGACCACGGCGAAGGCGGCGTGTTCGTCGGTTACGTTCCCCAGGCCGGTGAAGAGATCGTCATCATCGAGGACGTCATCACCGCCGGCACCGCCATTCGGGAATCCATGGAGATCCTGAAGCACCTGGAAGGCACCAAAGTGGTGGCTACCTTCATCATGGTGGACCGGAAGGAAAAGGGCCAGGGCGAAAAGGGCGCCATGCAGGAGATCGAGGAGCAGTTCGGCTTCCCCGTCTACTCCGTCATTGACGTGTACGACATCATCGAGTACCTGGAAGAGGATCCCGCCAACGAAGAGAACGTGACCCGGATCAAGAACTACCTGGCCGTGAACGGAGCGAAGTGATATGAGAAGTCTGATCTCTATTCTGGACCTCTCCGTGGAAGAGCTGGATCAGCTCATCGCCACCGCCAAGGATATTGCGGCCCATCCCGAAAATTATTGGGATCGCTGCGCCCACAAGACCCTGGCTACCTTGTTCTTTGAGCCTTCCACCCGGACCCGCCTCAGTTTTGAAGCCGCCATGCTGGAGCTGGGCGGCAACGTTCTGGGTTTCAGCGAGGCCAACTCTTCCTCCGCCGCCAAGGGTGAGAGCGTATCCGATACGGCCAAGACCGTCAGCAACTACGCAAACATCATCGCCATGCGCCACCCCAAGGAGGGCGCGCCCTTCGTGGCGTCCCTGGGCGCCACCATTCCGGTGATCAACGCCGGCGACGGCAGCCATCAGCATCCCACCCAGACCCTGGCGGACCTGCTGACCATTTCCCGGGAAATGGGCCGGCTGAACCATCTGACCATCGGTCTGTGCGGCGATCTGAAGTACGGCCGCACCGTCCACTCCCTCATCGAGGCCATGAGCCGCTACGAAGGCATCCGCTTCGTGCTGATCTCCCCCGATGAACTGAAACTGCCGGAATATGTCCGTGTGAATGTGCTGGAAAAGGAAGGCATCCCCTATGAAGAGACCGCCTCCTTGGAAGATGCCATCCCCGGCCTGGACGTGCTGTATATGACCCGGATCCAGCGGGAGCGCTTTGACGATCCTGCCGAATACGAACGGCTGAAGGACAGCTATGTGCTGACCGCCGAAAAGATGACCGCCGCCAAGGCGGATATGGCCGTGCTCCATCCCCTGCCCCGGGTCAACGAGATCAGCGTGAGGGTGGATGACGATCCCCGGGCCGCTTACTTCCGCCAGACCCTGAACGGCAAGTATATGCGGATGGCGCTGATCCTGAAACTGCTGGAGGAAGCCAAGCGCGACCCCGTCAAGAAGCCTGTGGAAGTGGAAGGCATGGTCTACGACCGTCCCTGCCGCAATGCCAAGTGCATCAGCCAGACGGAGCAGGAACTGCGCCACATCGCCAAGCCCACCGAGGATGGCCTGCGGTGCATCTACTGCGAGCAGTTGGTATAAGACCATGGAGATCCGCAACATGACTCCGGCGGACATCCACCGGGTGATCCCGCTGTACCTGGATCAGTACAACCGGGTCGAGGGTGGTTGCTGGACGGAAGAAAAGGCCACACGGCGGATCCGACAGGTGCTGACCATGGAAGATTCCTACAGCCTGCTGATGACCGACGGCGGGGAGACCATCGGTTTTGCCATGGGATACTTCAAGCAGTACGATGACATCGTCGGCTATACCCTGGAGGAGATCGTCATTGATCCCCACCTGCAAAACCGGGGTTTGGGCACCCAACTTTTGGCCGAATTGGAATCCCGGGTGCGCTCCGCCGGCGCCGCCTGCATCGAACTGCAGGCCGTCAAGGACGAAATGCATGAAGCATACTACGGCAAGGTCGGATTCAAGGACGCCAAAAACTTCGTTCTGAAGGTAAAATGGTTCTGAATGACACAGCAAAACGCGGCACCCACCCGGGTGCCGCGTAATTGTTTATTCATTGTTATCACTAAGGGCCCGCTCAAAGGCCTCCCGCAAAATCAGATTGAGATTATCACCAATTATATAGTAACTGAGCGAACCATCTGACAGTGTCATGATTGCATTGGTGGTAATGAAGCTCAGTGTAGTGCCATCGCTTTTCTTAAAAGCAAGCCAGCCAGGGCCGCAAAGCGGTTCTCCGTTCTCATCGACATAGGACAAGTAAAGATCTGACTCCATCAACGTTAGGAACTGCAGCGCTTTCACCACCGGCCCCATATGCTCCTTGTCAACAGCATTCATACATCCATAGGCCGTAATCTCTACCACATCCTCAAAAAAAGCATCCGTAAACACTTTATTTCCACGTATGAGCAACGGTTCTGAAGGCTCCGATGGTTCCGTAGGAGCCGTTGTTGGAGTTACATCTTCTTGGGTGCAGCCGCACAGAAAAATCAATAAAACAGACAGTAAAAAGCAGATGATTTTTTGCATTGTGTTCACCCTTTCATTCAGCGCAAGCATTTCTGCTTGATGCCTTGTGATCATGCCATCCATTGACATTGTAGCAAGTTCAGAAACGGTTGTCAACCGCGTACAAAAGTATTTTTCAGAAAGACTCGCGGCACCCACCCGGGTGCCGCGTTATCTTATTGCCTTTGTTGCAGGATCAACTGCAATTTTGCAGGTCTGGACAGTTTCTTGATCTGCGCTTCCCGTTTCAGCGCTGTGGATCGATCCGCGCATTCCTCTGTATAGACCAATTCCAGTGGGCCGCGGCCACGGGTGTACTTGGCGCCTTTCCCTGCCCGGTGCTGTTCCAGACGGGCCAGAACATCGGCGGCCATGCCGGTATAAAATGTTCCGTCGCCGCACCGCAGGATATAAACGAACCAGCTTTTATCCATGGCGTCTGCGTTTGAACAGCCG
>SVLA01000004.1 GCA_015068175.1 Oscillospiraceae bacterium | reverse complement strand
AATGGCCACGCTGGTGTGGGTGTAGGCGGCGGGGTTGATCACAATGGCATCCACGCATCCGTAGCAGGCCTGGATCCGGTCCACGATGGCCCCCTCGTGGTTGCTTTGGAATTGCTCGATGTCCAAACCTTCCTCCAGGGCGGTCCGGTCGATCAGCGCCAGGAGATCTGCGAAGGTGTTCTTGCCGTAAATTGCCGGTTCCCGAATGCCAAGCATATTGATATTGGGTCCGTTAATCACCAGAATTTTCATAAGAACCTCTCCTTTTCCAAGATGGCGGCCACCGCCGCGCCGGCCTCGCCGTCATTGTGGACGATGCCGTCGGCAAATCGCGCATATAGACCCTTCCGGGCATTATACAGATCCTCCAGCCGGTTGCTTTGGGACAGGGGCCGCCCGTCGGTGGGCAGCAGATCCAGGGACCGCTGGATCCAGTAGATGGTGCCGTTTTGATGCAGTGCCGCATAATTTTCCGGCCTAGTGACACAACCGCCGCCGGTGGCAATGATGAGTCCGGATTCTTTGCCCAGATTCTGAAGGACCTGATGTTCTAACCGACGGAAATGTTCCTCGCCGTGGAGCCGGAAGATCTCCGGGATGGTCATTCCTGCGGCTTCAACGATTTTCTCGTCGCTGTCTACGAAGGCTTTCCCGGTCCGCTGCGCCAACAGACGGCCTAGGGTGGATTTTCCACAGCCGGGCATGCCGATCAGGATGATATTTTCCATGGAGACTTTCAGAATACCGTAGATCGTACGGATCAAGTTCCGGTCAATGGCGCGGTTTTGGAACCATTCGCTGGCTTCCGCCGCCTGGGCCACCAGCATCCATAGGCCGTTCATATGCACAAGGCCAAGGGCCTCCGCGTCCAGCAGCAGTTGGGTACGGGCGGGATTATATACCACGTCCAGCACCCCTTCCAGATGGGGGAGGGATGCAAGATCCAGAGGCCGCTGGCCCGTGTGGGGGTACATACCCACCGGGGTGCAGTTGACCACTACGGCGGCATCGGTATGTTTGAGCAGATCCTCGTAGGTCGTTCCGCCGCTGCGGGAAAGGATCACCACTTGAGCGCCGCGCTCCTTCAGCACGGCGCAGACGGTGTTGGATGCGCCGCCGCTGCCGCAGACCAGGCATTTCTTACCTTCAACCTCCAGGCCGCTTTGTTCCAGCATGGAGGTGAAGCCAAAAAGATCCGTGTTGTGGCCGATGAGCCGTCCCTCCCGGCGGACAATGGTGTTCACCGCCCCCAGGACGTTGGCCGCGGGGGTCAGTTCATCCAGAAAGGGGATCACAGATTTTTTGTAGGGCATGGTCACATTTATGCCATCAAAAAAACCGGTTTTCAGGAACATTTCCAGTTCTTCCGGCTCTTTTTCAAACAATTCGTAGGAATAATTCCCCAGATGGCTGTGAATGGCGGGGGAGTAGCTGTGGCCCAGTTTTCGCCCCAAAAGACCGCATTTCACTCAGACCACCTCGCAGTAAGAGCCCAGGTATTTGAATTCCTCGCACAGGTCGTCCAGTTCGCACATGAGCTGCACAAATTCCTGGGAATAGATGGAGGTATCCAGGTCGAAATAGAACATGAATTCAAAGTCCCGGTCCGGCAGAGGCCGGGATTCCAGTTTGGTCACATTGATGCCCAGGGTATACATCCGTGCCAGGACCTTGTACAGAGAGCCGGGACGGTGGGGCAGGATCATCATGATGCTGGTCTTGTCTGCGCCTGGGTAGATCTCCAATTGTTTGCTGATGCAGATAAACCGGGTGTGGTTGTTGCCCTGGTCCTGGATGGCGCTGCGGATGCATTGGAGGTTATACAGCTCAGCACAGCTTCTGCTGGAGATGGCAGCCACGTCGGTACGGCCGGAAGAAGCCACCATTTCCGAAGCAACGGCCGTATTTTCCACCGGCGTGATCTGGACATTGGGCAGCTTGGAAAGGAATTCGGAGCATTGGCTGAGGGCCTGCTCATGGGAATAGATCTGCCGGATCCCTTCCAGAGCAGCGCCGGGATTGGCCAGCAGATTGTGGTCCACCTTCAGGCGGAAGGTGCGGACAATGGAGAAATTGTGCTTGATCATCAGATCATAGACCTTTTTGACGGAACCGGCGGTGGTGTTTTCGATGGGCAGAATACCGTATTGGCACAACCCCTTCTCAATGGCTGTAAAAACACCCTCAAAGTTCTTGAAATACATGATCATGGGGTTCTTGAAGATCTTTTCGCAGGCGATCTGGGAATAGGCACCCTCCACGCCCTGGCAGCCCACCATGGCATTTTGGGGGAAGAGCTTGGGGGTGTGATCCATGGCGTGGGTGATCTTTTCGCACAAAGGGGTCACCGTATCCCGGAGTTTGCACTGATAATTCCGGCTCAGTTCCAGGATCATGGAATACAGCACCCGGGTGTAGTTGGCCATTTCCGGACCGGCGGCCTGGGCCACGCCCTGGAGTTTCTCCCGCTCCCGGGCGGGAACATAGGTGGGCAGGCCCCGCTCCTGCTTATACTGAGCCACCTGGGCGCAAACATCCATGCGTTGGGTAAACAACCGGACGATTTGGGCGTCGATGGTGTCGATCTCGTTGCGTAATTCCTGGATATCCATGGGGAATTCCTTCTTTCTGTGTCAAAAAATGGGGAGATCGCTTTTGCGGCGGTCCGTCTGGGTATTTCCCAGGACCAGATCGTAGATGGCGATGGCGGCGGCGGCCTCCACCACCGGAACCGCCCTGGGGACGATGCAGGGATCGTGACGGCCCTTGATCTGGATGGTGGTATTCTCCATCGTCTGCAGATCCACCGTCTGCTGTGGCAGAGAAATGGACGGCGTAGGCTTGACGGCCACCCGGAAATATACCGGCATACCGTTTGTGATGCCGCCAAGAATGCCGCCGGCGTGATTGGTCACGGTCTTGATCTGACCGTTTTCGACAGTATATTGGTCGTTGTTGGCGGATCCGCGGCTTTCATAGTTGCCGAAGTGGAGACCTTTCACAGCGGGAATACCATAGACGATCTGCGCGATCTTGCTCTCTACGCCCCCAAACATGGGTTCGCCGATGCCGGCAGGAAGTCCACAGACAGCGCACTCGATATCACCGCCCACACTGTCGCCGGCAGATCTTGCTTCGGCAATACATTGCCGCATTTTTTCGCCGCAATTCGAGTCCAGAACCGGGAAACCGTCACCAATGGACACCAATTCAGGATCCATGGGATCGAACGAATGGTCTCTGCACCCGCCAACGGACAGAATGTGGGCTGCGATACGGATCCCCATTTCTTCCAGCCATTGTTTGCACAGTCCGCCGGCGATGCACAGCGGCGCGGTCAGACGTCCGGAAAAGTGGCCGCCGCCGGCGGCATCCTGAAATCTGCCGTATTTGACCTGGGCGGTATAGTCCGCGTGGCCGGGACGGGGGGTGTTTTTCAGGGAGGAATAGTCGGAAGAGCGGGTATTATGGTTGTAAATGACGGCGGCGATGGGGGCGCCGCAGGTAAAGCCGTCCAGGATGCCGCCCAAAAATTCGGGCCGGTCGCCCTCTTTCCGGGGGGTTGACCAATCGCCCTGACCGGGGGCCCGGCGATCCAGAAATGCCTGGAGCTTCTCAAGATCCACCGGCAGACCGGCAGGAATGCCGTCCAGGGTCATGCCGACGGCCGGTCCGTGGGATTGGCCGAAAATGGAGAGTTTTAAGTTTTCACCGTAGGTTGAGCTCATATTTCCCTCCTAAAAGTTTGAATTCATCCCAAAAACGGGGATAGGATTTTTCTACGCATTGGGTCCCCAGTATGGAAACGGGGCCGGAGCAGACCGTGGAAGCGATGGCGGCGGACATGGCAATGCGGTGATCGTTGCAGGAATCCACCGTGCCGCCGGTGAGACCGGTGCCGTGGACGGTCAGGGTCTCATCCGTTGCTTCCGCTTCGCCCCCCAGGGCCCGGATCATGGCCACGGTGGAAGCGACACGGTCCGACTCTTTCAGACGGAGCCGGGCGATATCCGTGAATACGGCGCCGGCATTTGCCGATGCAACCACCGCCAGGATCGGCACCAAATCGGGGATATCCGACACGGAAATCGACGTATTTCGGGAAAGGATGGGCAGCAATTCGGCCACTTTTCGGTCCCCTTGGGGACTTTTTTGGTCCAAATTGGTTACTTTCAGGTCACTTCCCAGAGCCGTTGCACCGAGCCAAAATGCGCTGTTGCTCCAATCGCCTTCCACAGTGATCTTTCCGGGGCTGTGGAACTTCTGTCCAGCAGGGATCCGGAGTCCCGCGGTGTCGATACCGAAGAGGGTCATGGCTTTTTGGGTCATTTCCACATAGGGGGCGGATTCCAGTTTACCCTTCACATGGATGGCGGTATGGCCGTCCAGCAATGGGGCGGCGAATAGCAGACCGCTGATAAACTGGCTGGAGACGTTGCCGTCAATACAGTAATCACCGGGGCGGAGTTTGCCCCGGACCAGCAGCTCGTCGGAGCTGATCCGGCGCAGGCGGCAGCCCATGCGCTCCATCTCTTCCCACAGCGGGGAGAGGGGGCGCTGCGGCAGGCGGCCTTCCATTTTGAAGATCACTTCTTTACCCAATGCGCCGGCCACCGGCAAAAGAAACCGCAGGGTGGAGCCGCTGTCACGGCAGTTCAAAGTGATCGCGTGATCGCTACTGCCGGGGGCATAGGGGCTGATGGCATAGCCATAGTCCGTACGCCGGACGGAGCCGCAGAGGGCATTCAGGCAATCGGCCGTGGCCTCGATATCCCGGTTCACCTGGGAACAGTACAGTTCGGTGGGGCCGTCGGCAAAGGCGGCGCAGATCAGCAGGCGGTGGGCCTGGGATTTGGAGGGGATGGCCCGGACGGTGCCGGAGAGTTTCCCCGGCTGTATGGTAATATCCATGTTAAAGACCTTCTTCCACAAGGGAATGGAGTTGTTCCACGGGAGTGGGGACGATTTCGCAATGGCCGATGGCCCGGGGGAGGATCAGACGGACGGTGCCGCCGGCCCGTTTTTTGTCGGAAAAGGCATAACGGCAGATGTCGTCGGCGGTGCAGGCGGTGGTCGTGGGAAGGCCGAATTTGGTCAAACAGGCAAGGATCCGGTCTGTATCGGGACAATGAGAAGTCCGGGCGGCTATGGCCATGCCCATGGCGACGGCTTTGCCGTGGGAAACGGTGAAATTGCTGTGGGCCTCGATGCCGTGGCCGAAGGTATGGCCCAGGTTCAGTTTCATCCGGGCGCCCGTATCGAATTCGTCTTCTGCCACCACGTCCCGTTTCAGTTCTACACAGCGGCTGATGACCGGGATGCGGTCAAAGGCGGTGCCGTACTGTTCCAGGTGGGCGAAAAGGGCGGGATCGTAGAGAATGCCGTATTTGATGACCTCGGCGCAGCCGTCCCGGAAAATAGGGTCGGGGAGGGTGTCGAGGGTGTCAATATCGCAGAGGACCAGACTGGGCTGCCAAAAGGCGCCGCAGAGATTCTTGCCGGCGGGCAGGTCAATGGCGGTCTTGCCGCCGACGGAGGAATCCACCATGGCCAGAAGGGTGGTGGGGACCTGAATGAATTGGATGCCCCGCAGGTAGGTGGCCGCCGCGAAACCGGCGATGTCCCCCACCACGCCGCCGCCCAGGGCGATGATCCGGTCGGTGCGGGTCAGGCCGTTGGCGGCCAGATGGTTCAGAATATTCAGATATTCCGCGGCGTTTTTGCTTTCTTCGCCGTTGGGGAAAACATAGGCGCTGGTTTCAAGGCCCGCGTTCTGCAGACTCTTCGTGACCCGTTCGCCGTAGAGGCTCCAGACCACATCGTCGGAGATCACGGCCACTTTCCGGACCTTGGGGTCGGCGGTCACATGGCGGCCCAGGGTGTCCAGAAGGCCGCGGCCGATGAGAACATCGTAATTCCGGGATGCGGAAACGGAAATGGTATTCATCCATCTACCTCCTCCTTGCGGCGTTTGCCTTCTTCCAAAAGAGCGGTGAGGGTGGCAAGATCACCGTCGGCGATGGCGTCCCGGTAGGCCCGGAGACTTTCCAGATAGGTATCCAGCTCAAAAAGGAGATCTTCCCGGTTTTCCAGGAACAATTCCGCCCACATGGGGGCATTGAGCCAGGCGACCCGGGTCAGATCCTTATAGCTGCCGGCGGAAAAACCCTTGTGGGAGGCGGCGGTGGGGGATTTGATAAAGGCGTTGCTCAGCAGATGGGGCATTTGGGAAGTGAAGGCGATCATGCGGTCATGATCGGCTGCGGTGGTGACGGAGAAGGAGCCGAAACCGCAGGGGGCCAGGGCGTCCTTGACCCGCTGGAGCAGGTGGATATCGTCAAAAACCGGGGGGACCAGGACCATGGGGGCACCCTGGAAGAGATTGGCCCGGCTATACTTGAAGCCGGAGAAATGGGAACCGGCCATGGGATGGCCGCCAACGAAGATAAAACCGTACTTCTGCGCCACGGGGAAACAACGGCTGCAGATCTCCTGCTTGATGCCGCAGCAATCCAGGACCAGGGTGTTCGGGGTGATGTGATGGCCGTTGTTTTCCAGCCATGCGGCGCTGCTGTTGGGGTAGATGGACAGCAGGATCAGATCGCATAAGGGAATGGTGATCTTATCCAGGGGGCCGTGAATGGCGCCGGCCAGGATGGCGAAGGAAAGGATGGATTCGTCTTTGTCGGCGGCGTAGACCGTATGGCCCTGGAGAGCATATGCCCGGGCCAAAGATCCGCCGATGAGGCCCAGACCCAGGATGCCTACGTTCATAGCAGCGCCTCCCGTACCTTCCGGACCCGGTGGGCCAGTTCGTCAAAGGCGGCGGGGGTCAGGGATTGGGCACCGTCACACAAAGCGCAGGTGGGGTCGTTGTGGACCTCGATCATGAGGCCATCCGCGCCGGCAGCGGCGGCGGCAACGGCCATGGGGGGCACCAGAGAAGCCTTGCCGGTGGCGTGGCTGGGATCCACCACCACGGGCAGATGGCTCAGCTCATGGAGGACGGAAACCGCGGAGATGTCCAGGGTGTTGCGGGTGTAGGTCTCGAAGGTGCGGATGCCCCGCTCGCAGAGGATCACGGATTCGTTGCCTTCGCTCATGATATATTCGGCACTCATCAGCAGTTCCTGGAAGGTATTGGCCAGGCCGCGCTTCAGGAGGACCGGCTTCTTTGTTTTGCCCAATTCTTTCAGCAGGTCGAAATTCTGCATATTCCGGGCACCCACCTGGATGATATCCACTCGGTCGAAGAGGGGAAAATCGTTGATATTCATGATCTCGGTGATGATGGGCAGGCCGGTGGCTTCCTTGGCTTCCAGGAGAAGGCGGATGCCTTCGCCCTTCATGCCCTGGAAGGCATAGGGGGAGGTGCGGGGTTTGAAAGCGCCGCCCCGGAGGATTTGGGCGCCGGAGGTTTTGACGGCCTGGGCCACGGCGATGATCTGTTCTTCCGATTCCACGCTGCAGGGGCCGGCGATCATGGCAAAATGGCCGCCGCCCAGCTTCACGCCGCCGATGTCGATGACCGTGTCATTGGGGTGGAATTTGCGGTTGGCCTGTTTGAAGGGTTCGGAGACACGCTTGACGGAATCTACGATCTCCAGAGAGCGCAAAAGGTCCATGTCCACCCGGCTGGTGTCGCCGATGAGGCCCAGAATGGTGATCTCGTGGCCCTGGGAGAGGTGGACTTCCAGATTCATATTCTGCAGCCAGCGGACGAGGTGCTGGGTCTGCTCCGGGGTGGTGCCCCGCTTGAGTACTGCGATCATAAAATCAGCTCCTAAAAAAGATACCGCACAGGGGCGATCCTGTGCGGCACGGGTAGTAGATGTTTAAGGCTTTTGCAAACCGAAACAGCACAAATCGCTATTACTTTTGAAAGGTAAAGTAATAGTAGCAAAAATAAAACTGTGCGGAAGCGGTGGTGGGCAGCATAGGCGGCCTCCTGTGTAAAAGCTTTTCATTAGTGTAGCACGGCAGGGGGGAAAATGCAAGAATTATTTCAACTTTGGCAAAAAACAGCGGCCATCATGGACGATGGCCGCTGAAATGGGGATCATTCTGCTACAACGGGGGCTTCGACGTAGAAGGTAAGGGGTTCTGCGCTGAGGTGTTGTTCGTTGAAGAAGATCTGCAGGGTGTACTGGCCCGGGATCTCGGGCAGCGCGGGCAGATCCAGTTCGCAGTAGCCCCGGTACCAAAGATTGAGCCATGTCTCCGTGAAGCCGTCCACGGTCACCAGGTTGCCGGCGGCATCCCGGATGATGTACAGCACCCGGATGGGATCCTTGGAGGTCTCATATTCGGCCAGGAGCCGCAGCACCAGGCCGGGGCGGTCGCCCAGGGTGAAGCGGTCGGTGTAATCTTCCTTTGCCAGGTCCTCATAGGTCCAATCGGCCTTGTCGGGAGCGAAGCAGGTGCGGATCTGGAAATATTCCGTGCTGACACCGTAACCGGCGAAGGGTTCGCTGACGGGAGCGGTGTATTGGGCGGAGATTCCGAAGACGGACAGATCCGCAGGCAGATCGAAGCGGAAGCTGTAGGTGGCACCGGGGACCAGGCGGTCCAGGGTGAAGGCGGCATCCGGGCAGGTGACGTAGATGGGGGCACCGTTATTGATGGTATAGACCAGGGGCCAGCCGCCCTCGGGCGCGGTACCTTCATAGGTCCAGGTCACGGTGAGCTGGCCGGGGATGGAATCATAGGCCGTCATTTCCCTGAAGGTGATGGAATTGGGGGTGATGGAGGTCTGGCGGCTGACGGTCATGCCATCGGCTTTCACATCCAGGGTGTAGCCCTGGCTGATATCCAGCCCGGCAATGGCGATGTGGGGTTCGGTGACGGTATAGGTGGCATCGAAGCCGTTGCTGTTATAGCACCGGACGGTCCAGGAAGCGGCGGTGGTGCCTTCCGGCAGGGTCCAATCGGCAACCAGCAGACCGTCGTGGAAGCCGGAGATGGTCAGATCCTGGGCGTAGACCACCCTGGAGGCGGTAAACTGCATGGTATCGTCACCGACAATGTACAGTTCCTCGGCGGGGATCAGCTTGAAATCATAGGTCTTGCCGGGGGTCAGGCCGGTGACCAGGGCCATATGGGCACTGCAGTTGACGGAGCGGGACTCCTCACCGTCGGTGGTATATTGGACCTGCCACTGGCGGCTGTCGGGGCCCTGGACGGAGAAGTTCAGGATCACGGAGCCGTCGGTATCGCCGGTGATGCCGGTGAAGGTGATGATGGAAGTCTGCTGAGGGGTGGTATAGGTGGCGGAAGTGTCACCGGTGAGCTGATGGAAACCGTCCACCAACACACCGATCTTGTAGGTGGTGCCGGAGGAAAGGGCATTGAAGGTGGCCTTTCCGTTCACTACGGAAGCGGTGCGCTTGTTGCCGTAAGTATCGGTGCAGGTGACCGTCAGGAGGGTGTTGTCGATGTCCGTATCCAGGGTGACGGTGAGGTAATCTCTGGCGCCTTCCACGGTTACATCGCGGATATCCTGGAGATAATAGTTTTCGTAGAAGTGACAGGCACCCACGGCCAGAATGCCCAGGAGCAGCAAGGTGACGATGATGCCGATGATACAGCCGCGCTTTTTCCTGGGAGGCGGGGGGAGGAGTTCGTCTTCCTCGTTTTCGTCCTCTTCCGGGGCGGGGAGGGCATCTTCCGGCGCTTCAGGGGGGCGGTCTTCTTCAGGCGCGCCTTCTTCCTCCGCGGGGATCTCTTCCTCTTCAGGTTCGGGATCGGGGAGGATGGGGGGCGGCATGGGAACATCGATGGGTTCCGGGGCCACCACGGGGGCCGGAGCCTGGTGGGCGATGAGTTCGTCGGCCTGGGCCAGCATGGAACTGACTTCGTCCGTGAGGACGGCGTCGGGGTAGGCATCCGCATCCTCGTCGCCGGGGGCGGTATCGTCGGGGTTAAATCCGTCGATGACAAATTGTTCGGGGATATCGTCGTCGGGGACATCCTCTTCGGCAGCGGGGATCAGGATCTCGTCCGCTTCCTCCGCAGGGGTCTCTTCTTCCACTGGGGCCGGGGCGTCCACTTCTTCAGCGGGAGTGGGCTGGTCCTCGGTTTCTTCGGGTTCCTCCACCACGGGGGCAGGATGTGCATCGGTTTCTTCGGTCTCCTCCACAACGGGGTCGGGAAGTTCCTCCGATTCTTCCGTTTCCTCCACAACGGGAGCATCCCCGGTCTCTGCCACGGGGATCTCTTCCTCGGTGGGGGGCTCGTCGATCACATCAGGCAATTCTCCCGTCTCCTCCGGCAACGCGGGCGCCGGTTCCGCAACGGGGACCACGGGGGGGATGATGGGGGTATCGTTGACCGTATTGCGCTGCATATAGCCAATGAGGGCCTGACTCATTTCCTGGGGGTCCTGCCAGCGGTCGGCGGGGTCCTGGGCGCAAGCCTTCAGAATGATCTGAGCCATTTCGTAGTCTGCATGGGCCGGGGGCAGCAGTTCTTCGCCGGGGGTGGGCAGAATACCGTTGTTATAGACCTGATAAAGGACCATGCCGGCGGCATAGATGTCCATGGTGGTGTTCAGGGCGGCGTACGCGTCGGTGATCTCCGGGGCGGTGTAGGCGCTGCGGTATTTATCCGGCAGGGATGCGTATTTCAGAGAGCTGAGGCGGATGAAACCAAGGTCGCAGATGTGGAATCCCTTGGATTCGGTCAGCAGGATGTTGTCCGGCTGAAGGTCCACATAGAGCCAGCCGTTGCGGCGGCAGACGGACAGGGCGGCGCACAGATCCAGGCCAAGGTTCACGGCGGCCAGGTGGGTCAGGCAATTGCGGCGGGCATGGCGCTCCAGGGTCATGCCGTAGGGGCCGACCAAATAGATCTCGTAACCAACGGCTCCGTCCATGGGGACTACCTGCCAGCGGTCGTAGGCGGTGAAGCCTTCCAGCCCGGAAAGATTTTTCAGCAATTCGGCCTCTGCCACGGTCTCATCTGCCAGACGGCGGAAATAGGCGCCGGCGGCTTCCGCATCGGGATAGGCACCGCTGAGAAGCAGGGCATCCAACTGGGCGGGGGAAGCCGGGATGGAGATGATCTTGACCATGAATTTCTCTTCGGTCCCGGTGTTCATGGCGGGACAGCAGCGGACACCGTGGTGATCGCTGATGGGATCACCCATGATATGGCCGTCCAGTAATGGCGTGATGAGCTTCGGTTCGGACAAAGCAAACGCCTCCTTCTTTTTCGGCGGCGGAGGTCCAATATCCGACGCCAGTAATTCTTCATCATATATCATACTAGAAATTTTGCAGAAATGCAACCATAATTCCTGTCATTTCTTGTCTTTGGGATCGAAAGGAGACCGTTTCTCCGGGCAATTTGGGAAAAAATGCTTTTGTAACGGAATTGTTGCTGTTTGTAACCATTTTGTGGGGTTGCATTTCCCGACGGTCTATGCTAGAATAATGGAAAATCAGACGTTTGATGAGAACGTATCAGAAGGAGGAACTCCATGAGTAAAGTGATCTGTGATGTTTGCGGCACTACCTACCCGGATACGGCGGCCCAATGCCCCATCTGCAACAGTGCCAACCGCGCCCAGAATCAGACCGCGGCCGGCGGTGAAGAGACCGTCGCCAGCGGCTATGAGCATACCCGGGGCGGAAGATTCTCCAAGAAGAACGTAAAGAAGCGCAGCAGCCGTCCTGCGGCGGCTGCAGAGCCGAAGCGCCGCAGCACTCCTGCCGCCGACGGCGGTGAGGAGGAACCCAGCAGCACCGGTCTGATCGTTGTTGTGATCCTCCTGCTGCTTGCCATTGTTGCTGTGCTGATCTATATCGGCGTCAACTACTTCCAGAGCGGTACTGAAGTTCCTGATGATACCAAGGGCAATTCCGTCTATGAGACCCAGCCGGATCCCACGGAAGGGAATTCGTCCATTCCCTGCACGGGTATCACCCTGAATCAGCCCATCGTGGAGCTGACGGCTGTGGATTCCACCTTTACCCTGGTCTTCGGCATTGAGCCTCTGGGCACCACCGATGCGCTGCAGATCACTTCTTCCGATCCTGCGGTTGCTACCGTCAGCGCCGACGGCGTGATCACCGCGGTGGGGGAGGGTGAAGCGGTCATTACCATCCAGTGCGGCAATCAGACCGCAAGCTGCGTCGTCAAGTGTTCCTTCGGCCAGGGCAACACCGATAAACCCACGGAACCCAAGGTGGAGTGGAACTTTGCCTGGAACACCATTTATACCGACGAGTCCACCGGCTACGGTGACACCACCCTGAACAAGGCCGGTGCCACCTGGCGCGCATACAAGTCCAGCATGAATGTCAATCCTTCCGAGATCCTCTGGACCAGCGACGATACCAATGTTTGTGTGATCATCAACGGTGTTGTTACGGCGGTGAATCCCGGACGGACGCTGATCCATGCACAGTATGAAGGTGTGACCTACACTTGTATCGTCCGCTGCAGCTGGAAGGTGGAGACCCCTCCGGAACCCACTGATCCCGTGGATCCCACCGATCCTGTGGATCCCACCGATCCCGTGGATCCCACCGATCCCGTGGATCCCACCGATCCCGTGGATCCCACCGATCCCGTGGATCCCACTGATCCCGTGGAGCCTACTGATCCCGTGGATCCCACCGATCCCGTGGAGCCTACTGATCCCGTGGAACCCACCGATCCCGTGAATCCCACCGATCCCGTGGATCCCACGGAACCGGAAGCAACGGAGCCGGAGGTTACGGAACCCACTCCCTCTGAGCCGGCGGCCACGGAGCCTGCGGCGGGCTGATCAGCCTACATAATGAATTTCGGCAGCACCGGTGCTTCGGTGCTGCCGTTTTCCTTATTCGCCTTCGATCAGATTCCGCCGCCGGAACAGCAGGGAAACACACCAGATGCCGGCCAGGCCGATGACGGTGTAGAGAATGCGGCTGATGATGCTGTCGGAGCCGCCGAAGAGCCAGGCTACCAGATCAAACTGGAAAATGCCCACCAGGCCCCAGTTCAGGCTGCCGATGATGGACAGCAGAAGCGCCAAAGTATCCATTGTCGTACCTCCAAAGTGATATATTGTACAGTTGTATATTTCCCAAGGTGCGGAGAATTATACATTGCAAATTCCGCAGGTTTCGGGTATAATGTAAAAAAACATTGGAGGAACCGAAATGACTACATTATATGAGGGCGCTTTTGCCAAGATCAATCTGACGCTGGATGTGTTGGGAAAACGTGCGGATGGGTATCATGATCTGCAGAGCGTGATGCAGACCGTATCCGTTCGGGATGATATTGAGATCGATGTGGGGACCGGCAAACCCTGGAAACTGCTGTGCGACAAGGACGGGATCCCCTGCGACGAGACCAATCTGGCCTGGAAGGCCGCGAAGGTCTTCTGCGATACTTTGGGCAAGGATCCGGAGGGCCTGGAGATCCGGATCACCAAACGGATCCCGGCGCAGGCCGGCATGGGCGGCGGCAGCGCCGATGCGGCGGCGGTATTGCGGGCGCTGAACCGGCACTACGGTCAGCCGCTGTCTGTTTTCGCCCTGGCGGAGCTGGGCGCTCAGGTGGGCAGCGATGTGCCGTTCTGCGTTGTGGGCGGTACCTGCATGGTAGAAGGCCGGGGGGAACGGCTGCGGAAGCTGCCGGATCTGCCGGAGTGCATGTTTGTGATCTGCAAGCCGGATTTTGCCGTTTCAACGCCGGAGCTGTATGCCAGGATCGATGAAGTGGCCATTCCCAAGCGGCCGGATAACATGGCCATGGAAAGCGCGCTTCTGGCCGGGGATCTGGAGAAGGTCTGCGCCAATATTTACAATGTGTTTGATCCGCTGGTGACGGAGGATCATCCGGAACTGAACTACATCAAGTCGCTGTTCTATCAGTACGGCGCGGCGGGGTATCAGATGACCGGCTCCGGCTCTGCATGCTTTGCCATCGTCAGCGAGTTTGAGGTGGCGGCGGTGATCTGCAGCATGCTGAAAGAAAATTATCCCAATATCTTTATTGCGAAAAGCGTATAAATTTGGTAAATTCCGTCCATACTGGAAACAATTTCAGTATGGACGGTGTTTTTTATGAAGAAATATTCCCGTTGGATAACTGACGTGATGTTGATGGCGGCGGTTTTTTGGTGGTGTGTGGTCTTTCAGGAGATCTGTGAGCCGATGGCCGATGTGCAGACCGGGGTCAGCGATGTGGGGGCCACTCAGGAGATCCAGGTGCGGTTTTGGGTGCTGGAGCTGTGGGGACGGATCCAAAATTTCTTCGGTTTATCATAATTGTTCTGTTATTTGGACAAAAGGTATGATATAATCAAGGCAAAAAGAGAAAGGCGGTGATGGCGATGCTGCAGATCGTCATGGGGACCGATACCCTGGCGGTACGGGATGAGATCCTGAAACAGATCAGCAAGGATGTGGCCGGGCGGAAGGCCGGGCGGATCTATATGGTGCCGGAACTGATCAGCCATGATACGGAACGGCGGCTGTGCATGGCGGCAGGGGATACGGCCAGCCGTTATGCGGAGGTTTTGTCCTTCACCCGGCTGGCTTCCCGGGTGGCCGATGAATACGGACACGGGGACCTGGAATGTCTGGATAACGGGGGACGGGTGGTGGCCATGGCGGCGGCGGCCCGACAGCTTCACAGCCGACTGAAGGTCTATGCCTCTGTGGAGACCAAACCGGAATTTTTGATCTCCCTGGTGGAAATGGTGGACGAATTCAAGCGCTGCTGCATTTCCCCGGCGGATCTGACCGCGGCGGCGGAATCTGCCGAGGGGACCCTGGCCCAAAAGCTGACGGAATTGGGCCTTCTGCTGGAGGCCTATGACAGTTTGTGCAGTCGGGGCAAGCGGGATCCCCGGGACCGGGAGAATCTGCTGCTGGAGCAACTGGAAGATTGCGATTTTGCCGAACGGCACACTTTCTACATAGACGGATTTCCGGATTATACCCGACAGCATATGGCCATTTTGGAGCATCTGATCCGGCGTGCGCCCAATGTGACCGTGGGTGTCAACTGTGATCAGGCGGACTCCGGCGCCATGGCCTTTGAAAAGGCCGGTGCCACCGCCGGTGATCTGCTCCGCTGTGCGAAGCGGGCCGGCGTGGAAGTGGAGATCCTGCACGTCAGGGGCAGAGAGGATGATCTGTCCCGGGCTTGCCATGGGCTGTTCCAGGGGAAGGTCCCCGGGCACCTGGCCGGGATCAAAGCCTATCAGGCGGAGGGCATCCAGGAGGAAGTGCTTTGCGCCGCAGAGCAGGTCCTGGCCCTGGTGGAGGGCGGCTGCCGCTACCGGGACATTGGGGTCGTGGTTGGAGATATGGGCCGGTACGGGGATCTGGTGGATCTTCAATTTCACCGGTGCCGCATCCCGGTGTATCGCTCCGGCAAGGAAGATATTCTGCAGAAAGCAGGGATCTCCACGGTGCTTTCGGCGCTGGACGCGGCCTTGGGCGGCTTTGAACAGCGGGATGTGCTGCGGTATTTGAAGAGCGCGTTGTCTCCGGTGGACGTGGATCTTTGCGATCAGATGGAAAACTACGCGGTGATCTGGGGTGTCCGGGGAAAGCATTGGCATCAGCCGTGGCAGAACCATCCTGACGGCTTGAGCGAACTGTGGACGGACGGCGCCCGGCGCCGGCTGGATCGGCTGGAAGCGGCCCGGAAAAAGGTCATGGCGCCTTTGGCGTCCCTGGCAGAGGCTTTCGCCAATGCCCGGAATCTGGGAGAACAAGTGCGGGGGATCTATGATCTGCTGGAACAGACGAATTATGCTCAGCGCCTGGCGGACCTGGCCCGGGAGATGGATGACCGGGGGGACAACCGTAGCGCCCAGATCCTCAATCAGCTTTGGGAGATCCTGGTGGGCGCTTTGGAGCAGATGCATGATGTGCTGGGGGAGACGGTTTGGGACGCGGAGACCTTTACCCGGCTGTTTACGCTGCTGCTCAGCCAGTACGATGTGGGTACCATCCCGCCGGTGCTGGACGCGGTGACGGTGGGTACGCCCAGCACCATGCGGTGCCAGCAGGTGCGGCATTTGATCGTGCTGGGAGCCGAGGAAGGATCCCTGCCCGGTTATGGCGGCTCCACCGGTCTGCTGTCGGACCAGGAACGGGTGGCCCTGCGGAATTTGGGTCTGACCCTGACCGGCGGCGCCATGGAAGGCATCCAGGCGGAATTTGCGGAGATCTACGGGGTATTTAACGGCGCTACGGAATCCGTAAGTGTCTATTGCTCCGGGGCGCAGCCGTCGCATGTGTTCCGCCGGGTCAGCCAGATGGCCGGCGGTACGGAGGAAGTCCACGGCCATTTGGGTGCGGCTCTCCGGGATCAACGGGAGGCCGGGGCCTATTTGGCGCGCTGGGCCCATCGGGACGGCGCTGTGGAATTGGGCGTGGTATCGGATTATGACCGGGTCCGGAAGCAGGCGGATTTTGCAATGGGTACCATTTCCCCGGAAAACGTCCGGGGTCTGTATGGCCCGCAACTGCGGCTGTCGGCATCCCAGGTGGACCGGCAGGCGGAATGCCGGATGTCCTATTTCCTGAAGTATGGGCTGCGGGCGAAGGAGCGGAAGGAAGCAACCGTGGACCCGGCGGAATTCGGTACCTATGTCCATGCGGTTTTGGAGCAAACCGCACGGAAAGTGATGGAACTGGGCGGTTTTGAGGTGGTTTCTTTGGAAGAGACCCTGGCCATCGCCATGGAATACTCTGATGCCTATGGTGCGGAGCATTTTGCGGGATTGGATTCCGCGCGGCTGAGCTATCTGTTCCGGCGGAACCGCCGGGAACTGGAAATGGTGGTTGCGGAACTCTGGAAGGAGCTGAAGCAGAGCCGCTTCCGGCCCGATGATTTTGAACTGCAGTTTGGTGAGGGTGGACGGATGGCGGCCATTGCCATTGAAGGAGCCCTTATGCCGGCGTATCTGCGGGGTTTTGTGGACCGGGTGGACATCTGGAATGAGGACGGGCGGAATTATTTCCGGGTGGTGGATTATAAGACCGGCAAGAAGGATTTTGATTATTGCGACGTATTAAACGGCGTTGGACTGCAGATGCTGCTGTATTTGTTTGCTTTGGAGCATGGGGAATACGGCACCGGTGCCGGTGTGCAGTATTTTCCGGCCCGGGTGCCGCTGCTTTCTGCAGAGGGTAGGCTGACGGAGGAAGAAGCAGAGCAGCTTCGGCAGAAGGAATGGCTCCGCCGGGGTCTTCTGCTGAGGGACGAAGAGGTCCTGGATGCCATGGACACAGAGCGATGGAAACGGCTCTGCGCCACCCGGAAAAAGGACGGGACCGTCAGCGGCGACCTTGCGGACCGGGAACAGATGGGGATGCTCAGGATCTATGTTTTCCATCTGCTGGCGGCCATGGTGGATCAGATCGCGTCGGGCAATGTGGAGGCCAATCCCTACACCCGGGGAAGCAGCCATGATGCCTGCACCTTCTGCCCCTACGGGGCCATTTGTCACAAGGAGACGGTGGAAGGCCGTCGGAATTTTAAGGCTGTGAAGGCCGATGAATTTTGGGAGACCATCCGCAGGGAGGTGGGGAACAATGGCTGAAATGCTGACACCGGCACAGAAAATGGCGGTGGAGAACCGCGGCGGAAAGCTGCTGATCTCCGCGGCGGCCGGCTCCGGTAAGACCAAGGTCCTGGTGGACCGGTTACTCAGTTACATTTTGGATCCGGTACAGCCGGCCAATATCGACGATTTTCTGATGATCACCTATACCAAGGCGGCGGCATCGGAACTGCGGGGGAAGATCGTCAACAAATTGACGGAACGGCTGGCGGAACAGCCGGAGAACCGCCATCTGCAGCGGCAGATGCAGCGGCTGTATTTGACCAAGATCTCCACGGTCCACTCCTTCTGCGCCGATATTCTTCGGGAATACGCCTACTGTGTGGATATTGCGGCGGATTTTCGGGTGGCGGATGAGAATGAATGCAGCGCCCTTCGGGACACCGTCATGACCCGGATGCTGGAACGGGCCTATGAATCGGCTCAGGATGATCCGGATTTCAGGGCCTTTGTGGATGCTCAGGGATTGGGCCGGGATGACCGGCTGGTGCCGGAGATCTTGCTGAAGGTCTTTGACAGCGCCCGGTGCCATCTGGATCCCCATGGGTGGCTGGATGGATGCGTGGAACGGGTCCGGGTGGAGGATGTGACCGACGCGGCACAGACCCCCTGGGGACGGGCGCTGATGGAGGAACTGTTTGGCTATCTGGATCTGCAGATCCGGGCCATGGAGCGGTGCGCCGCCCTTTTGGAAGGGGCGGAGGGATGCGATAAGCAGGCGGCCTTGCTTCGGGATACGGTGGCGCAGCTGCAGAATCTTCGGGACAGCCAAACCTGGGACGAGGTGATGGCCCGGAAAAATGTGGATTACGGCACCCTGCGGTTCCCGACGAAATTTGGGGATCCCGAGTTGAAGGCCCGGATCAGCGCCGTCCGCAACGGCTGCAAAAAGGGACTGGAAAAGAAACTGAAGAATTTCACGGATGAAAGTGAAGCGGTGCTGGAGGATCTGCGGTCCACCGCGTCGGCGGTCCGGGGCGTGGCGGCCCTGGTGCGCCGGTTTGAGAAGGAATTTGATCAGGCGAAGCGGAGCCGCCGGATCCTGGATTTCGGTGACTTGGAGCATCGGATGCTGGATCTGCTGCTGGGCCGTTCCCGCAGCGGGCAGACTGCTGCTGCCCGGGAGATCGGGGCGCGGTTCCGGGAGATCATGGTGGATGAATACCAGGATTCCAATGCGGTGCAGGATGCCATTTATGAAGCATTGACCCGGCAGCGGGGAAATTGCTTTATGGTGGGTGATGTGAAGCAATCCATCTATCAGTTCCGCCTGGCCGATCCGGGGATCTTCCTGGATAAGTACGATCACTACGCCCATGCGGCGGATGCCGGGGACGGGGAGGGCCGAAAGATCATGCTTTCGGAGAATTTCCGTTCCGGCGGTGCGGTGCTGAAAAGTGTTAACGACATTTTTGAGCTGTGTATGTCCCCCTCGGTGGGCGGATTGCACTACGGAGAGCAGGAGGCTCTGCGGGAAGGCATTCCCCATGAACCCTTGGGGGAGCCGGAAGTGGAGCTGTGGGCCGTGGATGTCCGGGAGGACACCTATGGGGAAGAGGCCCGGTTCGTGGCCCAACGGATCCGGGAACTGACCGACGGGACCCATTTTGTGCGCAGTAAGCAAGGATTGAGGGCCATTGAACCGTCGGATGTGGCCATCCTTTTGCGTTCGCCCGGCAGTATTGGCGGGCACTATGTGCGGGCATTGGCGCAGCAGGGGATCCGGGCCGCCACCGGCGGCGGAGAAGATCTGCTGCAGATGCCGGAGATTGCAACTCTTCGTTCCGTTTTACAGGCCATCAGCAATCCCCGGCAGGATATTCCTCTGGTTGCGGCGCTGGCCAGTCCTGTTTTCGGATTTACGGCGGATGAATTGGCCGGCCTGCGGGCCGGACATAAGGGCTGCTGTTTTTATGAGGCCCTCTGCCGAAGCAATTTGCCCAAGGCGGTGGCTTTCGTGGAGACGTTGGGTATCCTGCGCCGGGAGGCGCGGCTGCGGAGCCTGCCCCAACTGATCGAACAGGTCTTCATTCTGACGGGTATAGACAGTATTTATGCTGCCATGGCCGACGGAAAGACCAGGACGGAGCGTCTGCAGGTCTTTTATGAGCTGGCGGCCGGGTATGAAGGCCAGGATCTGGATCGCTTTTTGGAGCATCTGCAGGCCATGGAGGCCAAGGGCCTGATCATAGCCGGAGAGCAGGCATCTGACGCGGTGACCATTATGAGTATCCACAAGTCCAAGGGACTGGAATTCCCGGTGGTGTTTGTCTGCGGTCTTTCCCGGAGTTTCAACACGGAAAGCGCCCGCGGGCAGGTATTATGCGACCAGGATCTGGGACTGGGGCTGTCGGTGGTGGATGCGCGGAACCGTCTGCGGTATCCCACCCTGGCCAAGCGGGCCATTGCATCGAAGGTCCTTTCGGACGGATTGTCGGAAGAATTGCGGGTGCTGTATGTGGCATTAACCCGGGCATGCGACCGATTGATCATGACTTACGCCTCCGACAGCCTGGAAAAGGACCTGACGGAGACCGTATCGCGGATGGATCTTTGCGATCCGGCCCTTCTTTCCAAGGATGTGGTCTGTCCCGGTGAATGGGTGCTGATGACCGCCCTGAAGCGGACGGAAGCGGGGGCCCTCTTCGAGCTGGGAGGACGTCCCGGAGAGACACGGCTGGGTGAGCCGATATGGAAGATCGGCGTTGTGCGGGACACGGAGGAAGTGTCCGGTGCGGCGGCATCCGGTGCTGTGGACGGAACGTTGCCGGAGGGGACCATGGACCGACTTCGGCAGGGATTGGCCTTCCGATATGGCCATGAAGGGGCCACCATGGCGCCCTCCAAGCAGACAGCCACACAGCGCAAGGGGCGGCAGAAGGATGCGGAAGCCGCAGAAAATACGGAAGAAAAAAAGGTGGCCGCCCGGACCTGGCGTCTGCCCGGATTTTCGGAGCAGACCGTTGATGGGGTCCTGCGGGGCAATGCATACCATGGGGTGATGCAGTACATCCGGTTTTCGTGCTGTGGAAGTGAAGACGGGATTCTTGGAGAACTGGCCCGGCTGGAGGCGGAGGGATTTTTGACGGCGGAGCAGGTTGGGGCCGTGGATCATCGGCAGATCGCCGCATTCTTCAGAAGCGACCTGGGAAAGCGGCTCCTGGAGGGCGCGGAGGTCCTGCGGGAGTTTAAGTTCTCCATCCTGGAAGAGGGGGCGGATTTGGATCCGGCCCTGGCTGGGGAGAAGATCCTGCTGCAAGGTGTGGTGGACTGCGCCATCGTGGATGAGGACGGATTGATCATCATCGATTTCAAGACCGACCGGGTGACGGAAGAAACCCTGGCCCAACGGGCTGAGGATTACCGGCCGCAGGTGGAGACCTATCGGGATGCCATGGAGCGGATCTTTGAGAAAAAAGTGAAGCAGACTGTGCTGTATTTCTTCAGTATGGATCGGTTTGCGGAGATCTTATAAGAAAAGAGGCCACACCCGGATGGGTGTGGCGCTTTTTTAGCGGCAGTTCTTGCCGGTCTCGTTGGTGTTGCTGTTGGTAGTATTGGTATTGTTGGTGCTGTTGGTCTTGTTCTGATTCTGAGTCTGGTTCTTGTTCTGGTTGGTGTTCTTCATAGGAATGACCTCCTTTATTTTCTGCGGTGAGCCGCAGAGGTAGTTTACCCAATGATTCAGGACTTATCCTTGTCTTTGAAGATAAGTCCGGCGATGAGACCGGCCACCATGGCGGCGGTGATCCCACCGGCTGTGGCCTTCAATCCGCCGGTGAAGATTCCCAGGAAGCCTTGTTGGTCCACCGCTTCCCGGACCCCTTTGGCCAAAGTGTTGCCGAAACCGGTGAGGGGTACCGACGCGCCGGCGCCGGCCCAATCCATGAGAGGCTGATAGACGCCCAGGGCCCCCAGGAGGACCCCCGCCACCACATAGCTCACCAGGATCCGGGCCGGGGTCAGCTTGGTTTTATCAATGAGGAGCTGGGCCGCCAGGCAGATACTGCCGCCCACCAGGAATGCTTTCAGATATTCCATATTACAGTTCCTTTCCGTGAATGCAGACGGCATGGCTGACGCCGGGGATGGGCAGACCTTGCTGGGTGGATGTGGGGGAGAGGAGAGCGCCGGTGCCGCAGAAGAGGATCTTCTTCAGTTTGCCGCTATTCAGCTCGTTGAGCAGATGACCGCAGAGAGTCACGGCGCTGCAACCGCATCCGGAGCCGCCGGCGTGGACATCCTGGGTACGGTCGTTGAAGATCATCATGCCGCAATCCACCAGATTTTTTGACAGATCCAGGCCTTCCGCAGATGCCAGCTCCAGGAGGGCATCCCGGCCGATGCGGCCCAGGTCTCCGGTGACGATGAGGTCGTAACCGTCGGCGGTGGTTTCCAGATCGTTCAGGTGGGCCCGGATGGTGGCGAAGGCGGCGGGGGCCATGGCCGCGCCCATGTTGGCGGCATCGGTGATGCCCAGGTCGCAGACGGTGCCCACGGTACAGCTATGGATCCGGGGGCCTTTGCCGGCGGAGCATACCATGGCGGCACCGCAGCCGGTGACGGTCCATTGGGCGGTGGGGGTCCGCTGGCCGCCGTAGCCAAGGGGGAAGCGATACTGGCGCTCGGAGGAGGCGAAATGGGAGGAGGTCATGGCCACCACCCGGTCGGAAAAGCCGCCGCAGACTGCCATGGAGGCCATGAGGAGGCTTTCGGCCATGGTGGAGCAGGCGCCATAGAGGCCTAGATGGGGGATGCCGGCGTTGCAGAGGGTAAAGGAGGAACCGATGCACTGATTCAGCAGATCTCCGGAAAAGACCAGACCCACCTGGTGTTTGCGGATGCCGGACTTCTTCAGCAGGGTCTCCAGGGCCAGTTTTTGCATTTGTTGCTCCGCTTGTTCCCAGGTCTTTTGGCCGAAGTGGGTATCCTGAGAAGTATGGTCGAAGGTTGTGGCCAGGGGACCGGCGGATTCTTTTTTTCCTGCGATGCTGGCCCAATGGGTAATAACGGGCATTTGGGGGAGGATGAAGCTTTGATGACCCCGTTTGTTCACGGACATATGGACCCTCCAATACGTTTTCCGGTAGTATTTGCAGGGGTGACGGCGGTTATGCATAAATCAAATGATCGTGTAAGAATTGGCGGCACAGTTGACATTTTGAAGGGGTATGTTATACTGAATATGCGGAGGAAGTTGCTTCGTAGTCGTGATCATCAACCCAAGGTTTTGTATGAGAGGAGAATGAGCATATGAGAAAACTTCATCTTTTGCTTTTGATGTTGGCCTTGACCGTGGCTGTTTTCATCCTCGTCTTGCCTGTATCAGCGGAGCAGATCGAGGGAAAGTATAATGATAATGTGTCCTGGGTGCTGGATACTGAAACGGGCACGCTGACCATTCTTAATGATGGCGCTATGGAATATGACGAGTTTCCTGAATGGTTTGGCAATCTTAATGAGATCAAAAATGTTATCATTGAAGACGGTGTTACAAAGATCCATCGTAATGCTTTTTATGGTCTCAAATATATTGAATCAATATCCATTCCTGATACGGTAACATCCATTGGTGACTATGCCTTTAGATGTTGTTCTGCGCTTAAAAGTATTAACTTGCCCGATTCAGTTAAGAATATTGGCGATAATGCATTTGATGGATGTCGCAATTTGACGGAGTTTGTATTTCCTAAAGATGTTAGAAAAGTTAGCCGGGGGATGTTTGGCGGATGCTTAAGATTGAAAAGTGTTACGCTGAATGAGAAAATTTCTAAGATCGAATATTATGCATTCGATCTATGTACGGATTTGACAGAGATCTCGCTGCCAGACAGTGTTAGAACGATCGAAGGATGTGCCTTTCGACATTGTGAGAGCCTGCGATCTATTGAGTTTGGAAGAGGTATTCAATCTATTGGCGATAGTGCTTTCTCTAGCTGTTTGAGCCTTGTTCGTATTTCCATCCCCGATAGTGTTACGGAAATTGGTGCCAATGCCTTTTCTAACTGTTCTAAGCTGAAGTATATTGACTTACCCCAAGGATTGACGGAACTAAACGATAGATTATTTGACTCTGCTACAAGCCTTACCGAGATTACCATCCCGTCAACAGTCACGAAGATTGACGACTGGGTATTTGAGTGGTGCAGAGAACTGGAGCATATCTACTTTCTTGGTGATGCGCCCCAGTTCTCCGATTATACTTTTGAGTATGCTAAGGTGACGGTCCATTATTCGCGGGATAATTCGACCTGGAGTGCGCAGGTTTTTCAATCCTACGGTGGAGACGTCACCTGGGTCCCCTATGATACGGCATGTGATCATACGGAAGTGGTGGATAAGGGGTATGCGGCAACCTGCGGTCAGGCAGGTTTGACAGATGGAACCCATTGCGTTGATTGTGGTGCGGTGCTGGAGAGTCAGCAAACTATTCCTGCGACCGAGGAACATGCCTTTGGCGGTTGGATAGAGGTTACGGCTCCTGCTGTGGGACAAGCCGGTTTGGAACGGCGTATGTGTGACGTATGCGGCCATTTGGAGGAAAATGTGCTTGATCCGTTGGAGAATCCGCCCACGGAACCTACGGACGCCACAGAAGCTACAGAACCCACGGAAGCATCGGGTCCTGCACCTACTATATCCGATCCGGGCCAAGCACAAAGCGGAGATAGGACCGATTGGACACTGCCGGCGGTATGTATCGTGCTGGCTGCGGTTGCCGCCGGTGTTGGCCTTGTGGTTTTGAAGAAGAAAAGAAAGTAAGCAGGACACACCAACACAATGAATAGCATGACAGCACCCGCTTTGACGGGTGCTGTTTGTTGAGAAAGAGAATTGTTGTTTAGCTGCTTAACTACGATGGCTTCCCACGGGGGAAGGTATGCGCCTTTGGCACCGTAAACAACAATTTATGGTGTCAAAATTCAAAAATATCTTGCATTTTATTACTGAATATGTTAATATCCTTTCGATATGTAAAAGCGATGAATGGGTCGCCTGGTGCCGAGTGACGGTTTTTCAGCGAATGCGGGACGGTGTGAGCCGCATGGCCGTGGTATTGGGGCTTTCCCCCAGGAGCTGCCATCTGAAAATTGCAGTAGGAATGGCCGGTGGACACCGTTAGAGGTCTGTGGATGTGTTGGCATCCGAGAAAGCGCGCCCCCTTGGGGTGAATGCGGGTGGTACCGCGGAAGGTTTCCTTTCGTCCCGGTTTGATGGGATGGAAGGATCATTTTTTTGTAAATTTCTCGCAGGAGGGAACCATAAATGAAGCAAACTTTGGAAAACATCCGGGTGCAGGCTCTGGCCTCCCTGGAAGAAGCCACCACGCCGGCTGCTCTGGAAGAGCTGCGGGTCAAGTGGCTGGGCAAGAAGGGCGAACTGACGGCTGTGCTGAAGATGATGGGCAAGCTGTCTGCTGAAGAGCGGCCTGTTATGGGTCAGTTGGCCAACTCTGTCCGCGCCGAGATCGAGGCCAAGCTGGAACAGCGGAAGGCCACCATCCATGCGGCGGTGTTGGAAGCAAAGCTGGCGGCGGAAGCCATCGATGTGACCATTCCCGGCGATGCCGTGGTGATGGGTCATCAGCATCCCATGAACCAGGTGCTCCAGGAGATCAAGGACATTTTCGTGGGCATGGGCTACACCGTGGTGGACGGCCCCGAAGTGGAGTACGCCGACTACAACTTTACCCGGCTGAATATCGAGGAAGGCCATCCTTCCCGTGACCGCAGCGACACGTTCTACTTTACGGAGGACGATTCCGTTCTACTGCGGACCCAGACCAGCTCCATGCAGATCCGCTTCATGGAAGAACATAAGCCGCCGCTGTGCATGCTGGCTCCCGGCCGCGTGTTTCGTAAAGACGAGGCGGATGCCACCCACAGCCCCATGTTCCATCAGATCGAGGGCCTGGTGGTTGCGGAGAACATCACCATGGGCGACCTGAAGGGCGCGCTGATCACCATTATGAACCGGATCTACGGCCATGATGCCCAGGTGCGGTTCCGGCCCCATCATTTCCCCTTTACGGAGCCTTCCTGCGAGATGGATATGCAGTGCCACAAGTGCCACGGCACCGGCGAAGTAAACGGCCAGGTTTGCTCTACCTGCCACGGCGAAGGCTGGATCGAACTGCTGGGTGCCGGCATGGTGCATCCGGACGTGCTGCGTAACTGCGGCATCGATCCGGAGGTGTATTCCGGCTTTGCCTTCGGCATCGGCCTGGAGCGCACTGCTATGGGCCGGCTGAAGATCACGGACCTGCGTCTGATCTTTGATAACGACGTGCGGTTCCTGGAGCAGTTCTAAGGAGGGATCAATATGCAGCTCAACAGAAAATGGATCAATGAGGAGTTCGTGGACCTGAGTTCCGTCTCCGATAAGGAATTTGTAGAGACCTTGACCGTGTTCGGTCAGAAGGTGGAGACCTGGGAGCGTATGGATGCCCAGATCAAGAATGTGGTGGTTGGTAAGGTGCTGGACATCGTCCGTCACGAGAATTCCGACCATATGTGGGTGTGCCAGATCGACGTGGGCGAAGGCGAACCCCTGCAGATCGTCACCGGCGCTCAGAATGTGAAGGTCGGGGATCTGGTGCCCGTGGCCAAGCACAATTCCTGGCTGCCCGGCGGCGTTCACATCACCAAGGGCAAGCTCCGCGGCGTTGCTTCCAACGGCATGCTCTGCGGCCTGGAAGAGCTGGGCCTGACCCAGAACGATTTCCCCTATGCCATTATGGACGGCATCTTCATTATTGAAGAGGAGTGCCGCATTGGCCAGGATATCAACGAGGTCATCGGCAACGACGACACCGTGGTGGAATTTGAGATCACCAACAACCGGCCCGATTGCTACAGCATCATCGGCTTGGCCCGGGAATCCGCCGCGGCATTCGGCAGGACCATGCGCCACCATGAGCCGGTGGTGAAGGGCAGCGATGCCGGTTCCATCTTTGAGCATCTGGATGTGGAAGTGCCGGCGGAGACACTGTGCAACCGCTATTCTTCCCGGATGGCGAAGAACGTGAAGATCGGCCCCAGCCCCAAGTGGCTGCGTCAGCGCCTGAGAGCCAACGGCGTGCGGCCCATCAACAACATCGTGGACATCACCAACTATGTGATGCTGGAGTACGGTCAGCCCATGCACGCGTTTGACTACCGCTATGTTTCCTCCGGCAAGATCATTGTCCGCGAAGCTGAGGAAGGGGAGACCCTGATCACTCTGGACGGCAATGTGCGGAACCTGAAGCCCGGTATGCTGGTCATTGCTGATGAGTGCAGGCCCATTGGTCTGGCAGGCATTATGGGCGGTGAGAACTCCGAGATCCTGGATGACACCACCACCGTGGTCTTTGAGTCTGCCAATTTCAACGGCACCTCCATTCGCCAGACTGCGCTGGCCCTGGGTATGCGTACCGAGTCCTCCGGCAAGTTCGAGAAGAACCTGGATCCCATGATGACCGTGCCTGCGGTCCAGCGGGCCTGCGAGCTGGTGGAACTGCTGGAGTGCGGCGATGTGCTGGACGGCATCATCGATATCATCAACTACGTCCCCGCCGATCGGGAACTGAAGCTGGAGCCTGAGAAGATCAACAAGCTGCTGGGTACCAATATCAGCCGGGAGGATATGGTCCGCTATCTGGAACTGCTGGAGATCCCCGTGGAGGGGGACACCATCAAGGTGCCTTCTTTCCGCCCGGACCTGAACCTCATGGCGGATATTGCTGAGGAGATAGGCCGCAGCTACGGCTACAATGAGATCCCCACCACCGCATTCCGCACCTCCACCCACGGCGGTTACTCTGCGGAAATGCTGGCGGAGAACAAGGCCGGTCAGCTTTGCCGCGGCCTGGGTTACAGCGAGATCATCACCTATTCCTTCGTTTCTCCCGGTATCTTTGATCAGATCCGTCTGCCCAAGGAGTCTGCTCTGCGCAATGCCATGAAGATCCAGAACCCCCTGGGTGAGGATACTTCCATTATGCGTACCATCGCGCTGCCCTCCATGCTGGACATTCTGGGCCGGAACTATGCCTACCACAACAAGAGTGTGAAGCTGTATGAACTGGCCAAGATCTATCTGCCCAGAGAAGGACAACTGCCCGAAGAACCCAAGATGCTGGTCCTGGGTACCTACGGCGCCGGCGTCAGCTTCTTCAGCCTGAAGGGCGAGCTGGAGGCCATCATGAAGGGCCTGCGGCTGCCGAAGGCTACCTATACCGCTGTGAAGGACAATCCGTCCTATCATCCCGGCCGCTGCGCCGCCGTTTACGTGGATGGTGTACTGTTGGGCTATATGGGCCAGGTCCACCCCCTGGTGGCTGCCAATTATGGTCTGGATACGGAAGTGTACTGCGTGGAAGTGGACTTCAGCAAGATGTTCGCGCTGCGGCTGCCGGAGGCCACCTATGTGCCGCTGCCCAAGTATCCCGGCGTGACCCGGGATCTGAGCCTGATCTGTGACGAGGAAGTGACCGTGGCGCAGATCGAGGATGTGATCCATACTTCCGCCGGTAAGCTCCTGCGGGGCGTGAAGCTGTTTGATATCTACCGAGGCGTGGGTGTGCCGGAAGGCAAGAAAAGCATGGCCTTCTCCCTGGAACTGCGGGCCGATGACCGGACCCTGACGGACAGCGATTCCGAAGGGGTGGTGTCCAAGGTCCTGGCAGCGCTGAAGGAGAAACTGGGCGCTACTCTGCGATAATGCAAACAACTGTTCACTAAAAATTTCAATTGGGGTCTTTACAATCGGATACTTTTGGGATATAATATGGACAATTCACCCAAGGAGGTCGATCTTATGACGGAACAGCAGACTCTGAAATTTACCGTGCCCAGCGATGATAAGGAAAATATGCGCCGGATCCTGCGGACGGTTTTTGACGCACTGAAGGAAAAGGGTTACAATCCCGTCAATCAGATCGTTGGCTATCTGCTGACGGAAGACCCCACCTATATCACCAATTACAACGGCGCCCGCAGTATGATCTGCAAGCTGGATCGGGACGAGCTTCTTCAGGAGTTGGTCCGCTGCTACCTGGCATAAGCCGGGATCTTACCACAGGCAAGGGGCTTTTGCCACGGCAAAAGCCCCTTCAATAGTATAAAAAGAAACAATTTCATACTCCCTCCGTCTTACAAAATCCATGATGATTTTTGACCGGTCCGCTGCCAAATGCTGGTAATCGGCCCATTTGGGTTGACGAATCGGTCAATAAATGTTACAATTCGGTTACAAATTTTCGAGAGGAGGTAACCAAAATGGCTGACGAAAAAGCAGTTCTGATGTATAAGGGCCATCCGCTGATGCGGAAGGACAACCTGATCTATTATGGATCTATGGCGGATTCCCACATTGTCATGCTTCAGATCCTGGCCACCAAGAAGGTGGGCGATCTGGATGTGGCGACGAAGGTTTCTGTTCAGCTTCAGCTCACGGATCCCGCTGCCAAGAGCCGGGACCGCATCGTGAAGAAGAGCGAAAAAGACGGTCTGTACACGGCTTTGGATTTTGGCTGCGTATGGCTCGAGCGTGCGCTGGCAGGCAAGTAAGACATTTTCCCAGTAAGACGGAGGGCAACGTATGAAATTATCGAAACGTATTGTCAGCCTTGGGCTGGCAATTTTTTTGTTTGTAAGTGTTTTTTCCATCAATGCTTCGGCGGCGACGGCACGGAAGACCGGTATCGCATTCGTGACCGCGTCGTCCCTGCGGCTTCGGAGCGGTCCGGGAAGCGGCTACACCACCGTGGCCTATGCGTCCAAAAATGAAGTGGTGATCCTCCTGGGCAAGTCCGGGGATTGGTACAAAGTGATCTACAATCTGAAGGAAGGCTATATGCACGGCGATTGGCTGAAGGCATCGGCCAAGGAAAACGCAGAGCTGGGATGGGGCAGCGTCAACGGTTCCAATGTGAATATCCGCAGCGGCCCGTCTACCTCCTATTCCAGCCTTGGAAAGACCGGCACCGGCAGCAAGGTCTATATCATTGGCATCAACAATGAATGGTTCAAGGTGATTTACGGTGAGACCGTAGGCTATATCCGCAGCGATTTTGTGGACCTGACGGAGATCCCTTATGAGAATAAGGCTTCCAGGAAAGAACCGCTGTTTTTCGTGGGCGGCAAAACCACAGGTATTGCACCCAGCGCCGCGGCGCTGCGGGGCGTGGATGCCGGCGGCGTCATCGCCACGGCCAAGAAGTACATCGGTGTACCCTATCTGTGGGGCGGAAGCGGCCCGGCAGGGTTTGATTGTTCCGGGTTTGTACAGTATGTGTTCCGTCAGCACGGCATCACCTTGCCCCGGACTTCCAAGGAGCAATACACCGCCGGCATGAGCATCAAAAAGTCGGAACTGAGGCCGGGGGACCTGGTGTTCTTCTCCACGGACTATACCACGGTGAATCATTTGGGCATTTATATCGGAGATGGGCAGTTCATCCATGCCAGTTCCAGTAAGGGCATCACCATCACCTCCATGTCCAATTCCTACTGGCAGCCCCGGTATTACGGTGCGCGCCGGGTTCTGTAACGGAAAACTCCGCCATAGGATGTGATCGTAAGGAACATTGCGATCATGAAAGGGTGGAGGAAAATGAAAAAGTTATTGTGCGTGGCGCTGGCGGCGGTGCTTCTTTTAGGGTGTTCGCCCCAAAATCAACTCCTGGAACGGGCTATGGGCCTGCGGGCGGAGATGATCTCCAAATGCGGAAGTTTCGATGCGGAAGTGACGGCAGACTATGGCAGCAAGACCATCCGGTTTCGGATGGAGTGCAGTTTTGACCAGAACGGTAATCTGCAGTTCCGGGTGAAAGAACCGGCAACCCTGGCCGGGATCACCGGGAAACTGACGGCCTCCGGTGGCAAGCTGACCTTTGATCAGACGGCGATGGCATTTGAGACCATGGCGGACGATCAGCTTTCGCCGGTTTCGGCGCCGTGGCTCCTGATCAAGACCCTGCGGGGCGGCTACCTGACCTCCTGCAACGAAGAGGACGGGGGCCTTCGGGTGGCCATCGAGGACAACTATGGGGACGACGCGCTCCATTTGGATGTATGGCTGGACGGAAACGATCTGCCAAGATCCGCCGAGATCTACTGGCAGGGACGGCGATTGCTGACGGTGGATGTCAGTAACTTTGTTATGGAGTAACATTTTGCCGGAAAACCCATAGAATGGCTTACGGCCACGGAGGGTATAAATTCCATGGGACGTGGGAGAATATAGACAGCCGCGTTACATATGGAGCCTTCCGGTAGCGCTGGTAAGACTTCTACGGAGCGTGAAGCACATGGACGATACAGTAAGACGGGGCGACATCTTTTATGCGGATTTGTCCCCGGTTGTGGGCAGCGAGCAAGGGGGGACCCGGCCGGTGCTCATTGTACAAAACGATACCGGCAACCGCCATTCCCCCACGGTGATCGCCGCGGCCATCACCAGCCAGACCGGGAAAGCCAGATTGCCCACCCATATCAACATCGCCGGGGGTAGCGTGGGCCTGAGCAAGGATTCCATCATT
>SVLA01000137.1 GCA_015068175.1 Oscillospiraceae bacterium | reverse complement strand
CGGCGAAGAAAAGGTGATCCTGGCATGAAGCGGATCGCAGTTTTGGTATCCGGCGGCGGAACCAACCTGCAGGCGCTGATCGACGCCCAGGCCCGGGGCGAACTGGGCAACAGCGCCATCGCCGCCGTCATTTCCTCCAAGGCCGGTGCTTACGCCCTGGAACGGGCTGCAAAGGCCGGGATCCCCGGCTATGTTTTGCCCCGGAAGGAATTCGATTCCAACCGCGCCATGACCCAGGCATTGGTGGATCTGCTGAAGGCCCTGGACATCAACCTGGTGGTCCTGGCAGGCTGCATGGTCATCTTCACCGAAGAGCTGGTGAATGCCTATCCCAACGCCGTCATCAATGTCCACCCCGCCCTGATCCCCAGTTTCTGCGGCCCCGGCTATTACGGCCTCCGGGTCCACGAGGAAGCCCTGAAATACGGCGTCAAGCTCTCCGGCGCCACCGTCCACTTCGTCAGCGAAGAATGCGACGGCGGCCCCATCATCGCCCAGAAGGCGGTCCCCGTCCTCCCCGGCGACACCCCGGAAATCCTCCAGAAGCGGATCATGGAGCAGGCGGAATGGATCCTACTGCCCGCCGCTGTCAAAGCCTTCTGCGACGATCGCATTACCGTGGAAGGCCGAACCGTCATCATCAAGTAATACACAGGGAGAAAAACATATGAATGTCTATGAAATCGGCTCCATGGCCGAAAAGCTGTCCACCAATACCTACCCCGGCCGGGGCATCGTCCTGGGTGTCACCCCCGACGGCAAGACCGCCGTGGCCGCCTACTTCATCATGGGCCGCAGCGTCAACTCCCGCAACCGGGTATTCATCACCGAGCCCGACGGCATCCGCACCGAGGCCCACGATCCCGCCCTGATGAAGGACCCCCACCTGATCATCTACCACCCCGTCCGGGAATGCGGCTGCGGCCTCATCGTCACCAACGGCGACCAGACCGACACCATTTGGCAGTACCTGGCCCGGGGCGAAAGCTGGGAATCCGCCCTGCGTACCCGCCAGTTTGAGGACGACGGTCCCAACTGGACCCCCCGGATCTCCGGTCTCCAGGCCGCTGACGGCAGCTATAAGATGTCCATTCTGAAGGCCGCCGATCCCGAAGGCCGTGCCTGCGCCCGGTTCTTCTGGGAGTATCCCGCCACCGCCGGCCTGGGCCATTTCCTCCACACCTACGTTTGCGACGGCAATCCCGTGATCCCTACTTTCCAGGGCGAGCCGGAGCGTGTGGCTATGGAGGCTGACATCGACGCCTTCACCGCCACGCTGTGGAACAGCCTGAACGAAAACAACAAGATCTCTCTGTTCGTCCGCTATACCGACATTGCCACCGGCAAATTCGAACAGCGGATCCTCAATAAGCACATCTGATCCCTACAAAAGGACCCCACGGAGCATTGCGGTCCTTACAATACCGAATATTGGAGGTCATTCCCATGGAACATTTTGAACTGAAATACGGCTGCAACCCCAACCAAAAGCCTGCCTCTTTGTATATGCACGACGGCAGTGAACTGCCCATCGAGATCCTGAACGGCCGCCCCGGCTACATCAACTTCATGGATGCCCTGAACTCCTGGCAGTTGGTCAAGGAGCTGAAGGAAGCCACCGGCATGGCCTGCGCCACCTCCTTCAAGCACGTCTCCCCCACCTCCGCCGCCGTGGGCAAACCCCTGCCCCAGGACCTGAAGAAGGCCTGTTTCGTAGAGCACATCGAAGGTCTGGACGAAAATCCCCTGGCCTGCGCCTATGTCCGCGCCCGCGGTACCGACCGGATGTGCAGTTTCGGTGACTGGGTGGCTCTGTCCGATGTCTGCGACGAGCTGACCGCCTCCCTCATCGCCCCGGAAGTTTCCGACGGCGTCATCGCCCCCGGCTATACCGATGCCGCCCTGGCCATTCTGAAAAGCAAGCGCAAGGGCAGCTATAACGTGGTCCGGATCGACCCCGATTATATCCCCGATCCCCAGGAGCGGAAGCAGGTCTTTGGCATCACCTTCGAGCAGGGCCGCAATAATTTCAAGATCGGCAGCTACCTGCTGGAAAACGTGGTCACCGAGAACAAGGACATCCCCGCCGATGCCCGGATCGACCTGATCGTGTCTCTCATCACTCTGAAATATACCCAGTCCAATTCCGTCTGCTTCGCCTATGACGGCCAGGCCATCGGTGTGGGTGCCGGCCAGCAAAGCCGCATCCATTGCACCCGCCTGGCAGGCACCAAGGCCGACACCTGGTTCCTGCGCCAGCACCCCAAGACCCTGGGCCTGCAATTCCGTGAGGACCTGGGCCGTGCCAACCGGGATAATGTCATCGACGGCTACATCAACGGCAACGAAGAGGACGTCTGCGCCGAGGGCATCTGGCAGAATTATTTCACCGTTCGCCCCGAACCCCTCACCGCTGAGGAAAAGAGGGCCTTCCTGTCCACCCGTCAGAACGTGGCCCTGGGTTCCGACGCCTTCTTCCCCTTCGCTGACAACATCAAGCGTGCCGTGGCCTCCGGTGTCAAGTACATCGCCGAACCCGGCGGCTCCATCCGGGATGATCTGGTCATCGAGGAGTGCAATAAGCACGGCATCGCCATGGCCTTCACCGGAATGCGCCTGTTCCACCACTAAGCAATCTGAAATTACAAATTCATAATTCCCCCACTTACCTAAAGGAGGAAAAACATGAAATTACTCGTCGTTGGTGGCGGCGGCCGTGAGCACGCCATCATCAAAAGCCTGAAGAAGAATCCCACCGTAGAAACCGTCTACGCCCTCCCCGGCAACGGCGGCATTGCCGCAGATGCCACCTGCGCGGCCATTTCCGCCACCGACATCCCCGCCATCGTGGACTTTGCCCGGTCCAACGCCATCGATTACGCCGTGGTCGCCCCCGATGACCCCCTGGTCCTGGGCTGTGTGGATGCATTGGAGGCCATTGGCATCCCCTGCTTCGGTCCCCGGAAAAATGCCGCCATCATCGAAGGCAGCAAGGCATTCTCCAAAGAGCTGATGAAAAAGTACGGCATTCCCACCGCCGCCTACGAGATCTTCACCGACCTGGATGCCGCCCTGCGGTATTTGGATACCGCCCCCATCCCCACCGTGGTGAAGGCCGACGGCCTGGCCCTGGGCAAAGGCGTCATCATCGCCGCCACCCGTGAAGAAGCCAAAGAAGCCGTCACCGATATGATGGCCGGCGGCAAATTCGGCGCCTCCGGCACCACCGTGGTCATTGAGGAATTCCTCACCGGCCCCGAAGTTTCCGTCCTGGCCTTTACCGACGGCAACTGCGTCAAGCCCATGGTCTCTTCCATGGACCACAAGCGGGCCGGCGACAATGATACGGGCTTGAATACCGGCGGTATGGGCACCGTGGCTCCCAATCCCTACTACACCGCCGAAGTGGCCCGGCGCTGCATGGAAGAGATCTTCCTGCCCACCGTCGCCGCCATGAATGCCGAAGGCCGTACCTTCAAAGGCTGCCTCTACTTTGGCTTGATGCTGACCCCCAACGGTCCCAAAGTGATCGAGTACAACTGCCGCTTCGGCGACCCCGAGACCCAGGTGGTGCTGCCCCTGCTGGAAAGCGACCTGCTGACCGTCATGCAAGCCTGCACCAACGGCACCCTGAACGATACCGAGGTCCGCTTCGCAGACAAGCACGCCTGCTGTGTCATCACCGCTTCCCTGGGCTATCCGGAAAGCTATAAAAAAGGCTATGAGATCACCGTGACCCCCGAAGCCGCCGCTGCCACCTATGTGGCCGGCGCCAAGCTGGAGGGCGGTAAACTGGTGACCTCCGGCGGCCGTGTCACCGGCACCACCGCCATAGCCGACTCTCTGGCCGAAGCTGTCCGGGAAGCCTACCGCCTGGCCGACGGCGTCACCTTTGAAAACGCCTACCGCCGCAGCGATATCGGTCAGCGCGCGCTGGCCGCATACAAATAAGGAGGAATCCCCCATGGTTTATCGCGTCTATGTAGAAAAAAAGGAAGGCCAGACCCATGAAGCCACCGGTCTGATGAAAGAGATCCGGGATTTCCTGCAGATCCACACCCTCACATCCCTGCGGGTGCTGAATCGCTATGATGTGGAAAATATCGACCAGGCCCTCTTTACCTACGCCGTGGGCACCGTGTTTTCCGAACCCCAGGTGGACGATGTCACCTATGACCTCCCCACCGGTGCCGTTGTTTTTGCCGTGGAACCCCTGCCCGGCCAGTTCGACCAGCGGGCGGACTCCGCCGCCCAGTGCATCCAGATCCTTTCCCAGGGCGACCGCCCCACGGTCCGCTCCGCCAAGGTCTATGTGCTGGAGGGCGATTTGACCGAGGATCAGATCGCCGCCATCAAGCGCCACGTCATCAACCCCGTGGAATGCCGCCAGGCCGCCCTGGAACTGCCCCAGACCCTGGCCGTGGATTACGCCATCCCCCAGACCGTGGCCACCGTCACCGGCTTCATCGCCATGGACGATGCCGCTTTGTCCGCCCTCCTGCAGCAGTTGGGCCTGGCCATGGACCTGGATGACCTGAAATTCCTGCAGACCTACTTCCGGGACACCGAACACCGTGACCCCACCATCACCGAGATCCGGGTGGTGGACACCTACTGGTCCGACCACTGCCGCCATACCACTTTCTCCACCATCATCGACCATGTGCAGATTCACGATCCCGCCGTGGCCGCCGCCTATCAGCGGTATTTGGATGCCCGCGTGGAAGTCTACGGCGATGAGAAGGCCGCCAAGCGGCCCCAGACCCTTATGGACATCGCCACCATCGGCGCCAAGACCCTGAAGAAGCGGGGATTGCTGCCGGAACTGGACGAAAGCGAAGAGATCAACGCCTGCTCCATCCATGTCACCGCCGAAGTCAACGGTGAGGATCAGGATTGGCTGCTGATGTTCAAAAACGAGACCCATAACCACCCCACCGAGATCGAGCCCTTCGGCGGCGCCGCCACCTGTATCGGCGGCTGCATCCGGGATCCCCTGTCCGGCCGTG
>SVLA01000136.1 GCA_015068175.1 Oscillospiraceae bacterium | reverse complement strand
GCACATACTCATGGCAAGGAACGCCATGGTCATGCCGTGACCGGATTCACCCGCTGCCCGGAGTGCGGCAAACCAGCCTGCGCCGAATTCCATGGAAGCGCCGATCAGGTAGGCGACGATGGTGATAACGGTGACCAGGATGCCCTGGTAGACCACATCCACGCCCAGACCGCCGGAGAAAATGCCGTCGGAAGAGTTTCTGGGAGGACGGTTCATGGTGTCCGGCTCAGCCTCCTCCATGCCCAGAGCCAGGGCGGGGAAGCAGTCGGTGACCAGGTTGATGAACAGCAGGTGGACGGGGTTGAGCAGCACGAAGCCCAGCAAAGTGGCGCCGAACACGCCCAGGACCTCGGACATATTGGATGCCAGCAGGAACTGGATCGCCTTGCGGATATTGTCGTAGATCCGGCGGCCTTCGCCCACAGCGGAAACGATGGTGGCGAAGTTGTCGTCCGCCAGAACCATGTCGGCAACATTCTTGGTAACATCGGTGCCGGTGATGCCCATGCCCACGCCGATGTCGGCGGACTTGATGGAGGGCGCGTCGTTGACACCGTCGCCGGTCATGGCGGTGATGCAGTTGTTGGCTTTCCAGGCGGTAACGATCCGGGTCTTATGCTCGGGCTGGACGCGGGCGTAAACGCCGTACTTCTTCACAGCCTCCAGAATGTCGTCATCGGAAATGTTGTCCAGTTCGGCGCCGGTGATGGCCTGGGAAGCATCCTCGATGATGCCCAGCTCCCTGGCGATGGCAACGGCGGTATCCTTATGGTCGCCGGTGATCATCACGGGGCGGATGCCGGCGCAGCGGCACTCGTTAATGGCGTCTTTCACTTCGGGACGGACGGGGTCGATCATGCCGGTCAGACCCAGGAATACCAGTTCCTTTTCCAGATACGCGGGGGTGTTGTCTGCGGGCTTTTCGCTCCACAGACGCTGAGCGGCGGCCAGGACGCGGAGCGCCTTGTCAGCCATCGCCTTGTTGGTGGCCATGATCTGGGCGCGCTTCTCGTCGGTCATGGGCTTGGCTTCGCCGTTTTCCAGATAGTAGGCGCAGCGCTCCAGGATCACATCGGGACCGCCCTTGGTGTACTGCACATAAGAACCGCCCAGATCATGAATGGTGGACATCATCTTTCTGCCGGAATCGAAGGGAGCTTCGTCCACACGGGGGGTCGCCTTCTCCAGATCCTGCTTCTTCAGGCCCAGCTTGCAGGCGAAGTTCACCAGAGCGCACTCGGTGGGCTCGCCCTCAGCCTCGTCCTGATCGTTGAGGTTTGCGTCGGAGCATAGCGCCATGGCGGTAGCGATCAGCTTTTCATCGCCCATGGAATCCACCACGGTCATCTTGTTCTGGGTCAGCGTACCGGTCTTATCGGAGCAGATGACCTGGGTGCAGCCCAGAGTCTCCACGGCGGTGAGGCGGCGGATGACGGCATTGCGCTTGGACATTTTGGTAACACCGATGGAAAGGACCACCGTGACCACGGTCGCCAGACCCTCGGGAATGGCAGCGACAGCCAGAGAAACGGCGACCATGAAGGTCTCCAGAATGCCGTTGAGGCTGTAATTGCCCTTCATCAGCAGATTGAAGGCGAAAATGAACACGCAGATGCCCAGCACCAGGAAGGAAAGGGTCTTGCCCAGCGCGTCCAGCTTGCGCTGCAGGGGGGTCTCCTCATCGGCGGTTGCTGCCAGGACACCGGCGATCTTGCCCATCTCGGTGTCCATGCCGGTCTCGGTGATGACAGCCTTGCCGCGGCCGTAGACCACGGTGGAGCCCATGTAGCACATATTCTTCCGGTCGCCCAAAGGAACATCGTCCTGCCCGGCGGTCAAATTCAGGGCATCGATCAGTTTGTTGACGGGGACGCTTTCACCGGTGAGGGCGGCTTCCTCGATCTTCATGGAAGCGTTTTCGATGATCCGTCCGTCAGCGGGAACGGCATCGCCGGCTTCCAGCAGCACCACATCGCCGGGGACCAGCTCGTCGGAGTGGAGGATCACCATTTTGCCGTCCCGCAGGACTTTACAGGTGGCGGCGGTCATGGTCTGCAGAGCCTCGATGGCGGCTTCCGCCTTGCTCTCCTGGATCACGCCCAGGATGGCGTTCAGCAGGACCACCACCAGAATGATGCCCACTTCCACCAGACCCTCCGCCAGATGACCGAAGTCCCGGGGCTCAGGGAGCTGCATAAAGTCCAGAACGGTGGTTGCGGCAGATACCACGGCGGCGATCATCAGAATGATCAGCATGGGGTCTTTCAGCTGCGCCATAAAGCGCTGCAGCCAGGTGGGCTTTTCCGCCTCCTTCAGCTTGTTGGGACCGTATTTGGTGAGCCTTTCCTGCGCCTGCTGGGTGGTCAAACCTTCCGGGCCAACGCCGAGATCCTGCAGGACCTCATCCACAGACTGGGTATAGGTTTTTTTCATCAAAGATTCTCCTAATCATTTTTTTGGGGTTGCCAACTTTATATATTATATATGATTCCATTCTTAATCACAAGAGAAATTTGTGTATTTCTTGTGAATATATCCAAAACAATTTGAAAATACCGAAAAGGAAAGGGAAAGTTCTCCTCTTTTTCGGTCACGCCTCCCCCATTTCCCGGCGGAAAACTTACGCAAATCTCGCCGGGAACGGCGCAAAGATTTTGTTTCTTCGATGAAAACGGCAGAAGTGCGCTTGACTATTTTGGTCGGATATGGTAATCTTTTATTGTATAATCGGTTAGAATATTGACTGACCGTTATCTGGAATTAAAACCGGGTTGGACCGATTTTAATAGAAAAGAAGAATAATTGGAGGAAAAGAAACATGAAAAAGATCCTTGCACTGCTCCTGGTTATGGTCATGATCCTGGGTCTGGTTGCCTGCGCCCCCGCAAAAGAAGCCAACAACGGCGAAAACGGCGGCGAGAATGCCCCCTCTCTGAAGATCGGCGCCATCTACATCAACAGCAAGAGCGACACCGCGGGTTATACCTTTGCCCATCACAACGGTATCACCACTGCCATGAAGGCTCTGGGCATGAATGTTGACACCCAGCTGCTGATCCGTGACAATGTTCCCGAAGAAGATCAGGCTGTTAAGGATGCTGTGGATGCTCTGGCCAACGACGGCGCAGACATTATCTTCGGCATTTCCTTTAACTACCTCAACGCTCTGTCCGAAAAGGCAACAGAGTATCCCGAGATCATGTTCTCCCATGCTACCGGCTACCTGGCAAACGACACCAACTTCAACAACTACTTTGGCCGTATCTACCAGGCTCGTTATCTGGCAGGCATCGCTGCCGGTCTGAAGTCTCTGGAAACCGGCAACAACAAGGTTGGTTATGTTGCTGCTTTCACCACCGACCTGGCTGAGACCGCTTCCGGCATCAACGGTTTTGCTCTGGGTGTCCAGGCTGTCAACCCCAATGCTGAGATCTATGTTAAGAACCTGAAGAGCTGGGCTGATGAAGTCAATGAGAAGGCCTTCGCGGAAGATCTGATCAAGTCTTTCGGCTGCGGCGTTATCTCCCAGCACTGCGACTCCGCACAGCCCCAGATCGCTGCTCAGAACAACAACGCTTTCGGCTGCGGCTACAACTCCGATATGACCAAGGACGCTCCCAAGGCGCACCTGACCGCCGCTATCTGGAACTGGAATGTCTACTACCAGACTGCGATCGAAGCTGCCATCGCCTGCAACGGTGACGCTTCCAAGTTCGTCGAGAAGATGGGCGGCAACGCTTACTACGGCGGCCTGAAGGAAGGCTTCGTGGACGTTTCTCCTCTGACTGACAACTGCGCCAAGGGCACCGGCGATGCCATCGCCAAGGTTAAGGCCATGATCGTTGGCGGCGAGTGGGATGTGTTCTCCGGCGTGAAGCTGAGCATCACTGTGGACGCGGAAGGCAATGCTACCGTTACCAAGAACGACGCTGCTCTGGAAGACAACAAGGGCAATACCGTTGTGGAAGCCGGCGCAGGCTCTGTGGACGACGGCGTTATCAAGGGCACCATGAACTACCTGGTCAAGGGTGTCGAAGAAGTGTAATCTTACCCGATAAAGCAACCGGGCTGACCTTTCCGGTCAGCCCGGATTTCTTCAAGGACAGAAGAGATCCTCCGGCATAAAAGGGGCAGGCCATCCGCGTATATAAGGAAGGCGTGATCCCGGTAGACCTCTTGTATCCTTGACTCAAAAAAGAGGAGGAATCTCCATGGAGTTTGCCATTGAAATGAAAGGCGTCACCAAGACCTTCGGCAAGGTGGTCGCCAACGACGGAATCGATCTGAACCTGAAGCAGGGTGAGATCCTGGCTTTGCTGGGTGAGAACGGTTCCGGCAAGACCACTTTGATGAATATGCTCTCCGGAATTTATCAGCCGGACAGCGGCAGCATCTATGTGGATGGAAAGCGCGTATCCATCACTTCTCCCGAGGTGTCCAAGCGGCTGGGTATTGGCATGGTGCATCAGCACTTTAAGCTGGTGGATGTGTTCTCCGCGGCGGACAATGTCTGGATGGGCAAGGATTGTGCCGGATTCCCGCTGAAAAAGGATCGCTATGCCAAGATCCAGGAAATTGCCCAGAGATTTGGCTTTGAGATCGACCCGAAGAAAAAAGTTTATAATATGTCTGTCTCCGAAAAGCAGACGCTGGAGATCATCAAGGTGCTGTACTATGGCGCTAAGACCATCATTCTGGACGAGCCTACCGCCGTGCTGACGGTGCAGGAGATCGACAAGCTCTTCCGTGTGCTGCGTCGGATGAAGGAGGACGGTCACTCCATTATCATCATCACCCATAAGCTTAACGAGGTTATGGATATTTCCGACCGGGTGGCGATCCTGCGGAAGGGTCAGTATATCACCACCGTCGATACCAGCCAGACCAACGAGCAGGAGCTGACCGAGTGGATGGTGGGACGCAAGGTGGTTCTGAACATTGACCGTCCCTTGATCGAAAAGACCAAGCCTCTGTTGGAGGTTCGGGATCTGACCATTCGCAACGACGAAGGCGCCACCGCCATTGACGGCGTGAACTTCTATATCCGCGGCGGTGAGATCTTAGGCGTTGCGGGCATTGCCGGCTGCGGTCAGAAGGAGCTGTGCGAAGCCATCGCCGGTCTGCGGCCCATTGAAAAGGGCCAGATGATCCATCGCGGTGAGAATATTGTGGGCCTTTCTCCCAAAGTCATTCACGACAAGGGCATCTCCATGTCC
>SVLA01000135.1 GCA_015068175.1 Oscillospiraceae bacterium | reverse complement strand
GTTCTTCCGGCAACGGCCAGATCCGCTTCGGCGCCGACGTGATCAACCGGATCATTGAGCAGGGCAAACCCGGCGGTAAGAAAAAGCTCCAGGATGCCATCGTCAAGGAGACCCTGACCCCCATCATCGCCAAGCTGTGCCAGACGGCCGGTATCTCCGCCCATGCGATCCTGCGCCTTTGCGTGGGCGCCAACACCACCATGAACCACCTGTTGGTGGGGGTGGATGCCCAATCCGTCCGTATGGATCCCTATATCCCCAGCTTCTTCGGCTGGGACGGCCTGAAGGCCGGGGACCTGAAACTGCCCGCCAACCCCCTGGCACCGGTGATCATTGCCCCCAACATCGGCTCCTATGTGGGCGGCGACATCACCGCCGGCACTCTGGCCGCCGGTTTCTGGAACAAGGAAGAGATGAGTCTGTTCATCGACCTGGGCACCAACGGCGAGATCGTCTTCGGCAACAGCGACTTTTTGATGAGCTGCGCCTGCTCTGCCGGCCCGGCTTTTGAGGGCGGCGACATTTCCTGCGGTATGCGGGCCACCGATGGCGCCGTGGAAGCCTGTGTTTTGGATAAGGACACCATGGAGCCCACCCTCACCATCGTGGGCGATGGGGGGCAGAAGCCGGTTGGTATCTGCGGCAGCGGCATCATCGACATTATTTCGGAGTTGTACCGCTGCGGTATCATCAATGCCAAGGGTCTGTTCGTCCGGGAGGGCAGCCGGGTCCGCCGGGATACCCACGGCATGGGCCGCTATGTGTTGGCGGATGCCCATGAGAGCGAGACCGGCCGGGAAGTGTCCATCAATGAGGTGGACATCGACAACTTCATCCGGGCCAAGGGCGCTATTTTCTCCGCCATTGACACCATGCTGCAGACCGTGGATATGACCCCTGAGTGCATCGATAAAGTCTATGTGGCCGGCGGCATTGGCAGCGGCATCAACATGAAAAATGCCGTCAATATCGGTATGCTGCCGGATGTGGAGCTGGAAAAGTACCGCTATATCGGCAATTCCAGCCTTACGGGCGCTTATGCCATGGTGCTGAGCGACGAAGCCACGGAGAAGTGCCACGAGATCATGGCCAATATGACCTATCTGGAGCTGAGTACCCATCCGGGTTACATGGATTCCTTCGTGGCGGCTTGCTTCATTCCCCATACGGACCGGAATCTGTTTCCCAATTCTGTTCAGGAGTAACACTATGCAGATTGAAAATCACAAGGAAGAAGTGCCTTTTGCCCACTATGAGGAGGCGTTCCGTGGCCTGGATGCCACGGAAGCGGCCGGCCGCACCGGGGTAAGATGGGACGGAAAAGAGTTTTATGTAAACCTTTTGGACCGGGATTTTGCCATTTCTCATCCGGATTATGCCATCCAGGCGTTGGATGATGGCCCCGTGCCGCCCCTGCCCACCCAGACATTCCTCCTGCGGTGGCTGTTGGAGGGCAAAAACATCCCCTGGACCGGCGGATGGAAAACCTTCCGGGAAATGCCCTGGGGCGAGATGTACATCCAACCCTACACCGGCCGGGTTCTGACCCGGGCGGCCTATACCTTCAGCTTCAAGCTGGCCGCATTTTCTGCTGCCTGCGAGAAGCTGGGCGGCAGCAAGCTGCCCCACGGCGATGCCGGCTATCAGCTGGAACTGATCCCCGGCTTCCACATCCAGATCCTGATCTGGCAGGGGGATGACGAGTTCCCGCCCAACGCCCAGGTCATTTATTCCGATAATTTTGCGGAGGCTTTCGCCGCGGAAGACCGGGTGGTGGCCGGCGACATCCTGATCTCCACCATCAAGGCGAATATGTGACGTACAGCCGCCTCCGGGCGGCTGTTTTGCGTTGGGAGAGCTTCCGATTGGGATTTAACGTTTCGTTGCATCGGCGCGGGAGCGCCCGTGGCCCCCGCTTTTAAGAGGGGGCTGTCATGGTATGGACTATGGCCATTCCATGACTGGGGGAGTTCGGTACACTGTTCTATATTTGCTCCCCCCGCCCCAGTGTGCGCACTGGGGCACCCCCCTCATAAATGCGGGGGGCAAGGGGGCATTGCATCGTCATAACAGCGCGATCAACTGAAAATTGAACGCCCGATGCGTGTGCATCGGGCGCTTCGTTATGCGTTGAACACATACCGATCCATGCGCTCAAAGGCTTCCTGCACCCGGGAAAGAGGCAGGGCCAGGTTCATGCGGATGTGGCACTTTCCGTGGAAGGGCCGGCCGTCCTGGACCGCAACGCCCACATCATGGCAGGCTTTCAGCACTTCGTCCAGACTTTTACCGTGGGCGGCGCACCACCCGGTGCAATCCACAAACAGCATATAGGTGCCCTGAGGTTTGCTGACCGTCACACCGGGCCAATTCTTCCCAATAAAGTCGCAGGCAAAATCCACATTTTCCGTCAAAACCTGCCGCAGTTCGTCCAGCCACTGGTGGCCCTCGTCGGTGTATGCCCCCAGCAGGGCGTACATACTCAGCACGTTCATGGCATTGGTGTGAGACAGCGCGATCTCCTTGTCCATGCGGTCCTTCAGCCAGGAATTATACACCACGGAATAACTGCCCACCAGGCCTGCCAAATTGAACGTCTTGCTGGGGGCATACATAGCCACCGTCCGCATTTTGGCATCCTGGGAAACGGATTGGGTGGGGATGTGCCGATGGCTTGCCAGGATCAGATCGGACCAGATCTCGTCGGAGATCACGAACACATCATGCTTCTTGTACAGCGCCATGGCTTCCTCGATCTCCCACCGTTCCCAAACACGGCCGCAGGGATTGTGGGGGGAGCAGAATACAGCGGCGTGGATCTTATGCTCCAGGATCTTCCGCTCCATGTCCGCAAAATCCATCCGCCAGATACCCTGATCATCCAAAACCAGGGGAGAGTGGACGATGTGATAGCCGTTGTCCTCCAAAGCGCGGGTGAAGCCGATATAGGTGGGGGCGTGGAGCAGGACCTTGTCGCCCTTGGAGCAGAGAACATTCAACGCGGCCACCACGCCGCCCAGAACGCCGTTGGCGTAGCCGATGTGCCGGGGCTCCATGTATTCCACGCCATTACGGCGGCGGTGCCAATCCATAATGGCGTCGAAATATTCTGCCCGGGGTTCGAAATAGCCGTAAGCAGGGTGCTGGGCACGGCGGATCATGGCTTCGGGGATGGTGGGCACCGTGGGGAAATTCATATCGGCCACCCACATGGGAATGGCGTCAAAACCGGGTTTGGGGGCGCCGGGGACACCGGGTTTGCCCAAAAGATCCACGGCAATGGCATCCATGCCGGACCGCTCTAAGATGGAAGTGAAATCATATTTCATGGTGGGACCTCCGGAGTTTTTCCTTATTATAACGAAAAAAAGGCCCCTTGGCAACCGGATATGACAAATTTCGGTTGACCGTGCCGTTCATACGATGCAACGTACCCTTGCCCCTGTTTGAAAACCTTGACAATACTTCCGGACATGGTAAAATGGAAAGAAAAACGAAGGAGCGATCATATGGCGATTATTACGATCATCGGCGCGGGCATGATGGGTTCTGCCCTGGCATTTTCCGCCCGTGAAAACGGCCACGAAGTGCGGCTGGTGGGCACCCATCTGGACCGAGCCATCATTGATGCCTGCAGACAGACCGGCCGGCATCCCAAATTTACCAAGGATTTCCCCGCCGGCATTACTTACCACCATATCGAGGAAGTCCGGGCGGCCCTGGAAGGGGCGGACCTGGTCATCGGCGGTGTCAGCAGTTTCGGCGTGGAATGGTTTGCGGAGGAGATTTTGCCCATTCTGGACGAAAATGTGCCGCTGCTCACCGTCACCAAGGGTCTCATGGACCTGCCCGACGGCCGGCTCATCACTTATCCCGACTGCTGGCAGCAGAAATTGGAAGCCATGGGCAAAAAGCTATCCCTGAATGCCATCGGCGGCCCCTGCACCAGCTATGAGCTGGTGGCCCATGACCAGACGGAAGTGGCCTTCTGCGGCCGGGATCTGGAGACCCTGCGGCGCATCCGCGGCTTCATGGAAACGGATTACTATCACGTCAGCATCACCACCGATGTCACCGGCATCGAAAGCGCCGTGGCGCTGAAAAACGGCTATGCCCTGGGCGTGGCATTGACCATCGGCCTGAATCAACAGGAATTCGGCCTGGACAGCGAACTGCATTTCAATTCCCAGGCGGCGGTATTCTACCAAAGCCTGCGGGAAATGGCCAAGCTGCTGCAATTCCAGGGGGCCGGCACGCTGGACAATCTGGCAGTGGGCATCGGCGATCTGTATGTGACGGTCTATGGCGGCCGCACCCGGCTCATCGGCATCCTGCTGGGCCGGGGCCTGGACATCGATGCCGCACGGGAGGAACTGAGCGGCGTGACTCTGGAATCCCTGGTGGTGGCGGAGCGGGTGGCCCGGGCCGTCCGCATCAGCGCAGAACAGGGCCGGCTGGACCTGGCAGATTTCCCTCTGCTGCTCCATATCGACGAGATCCTGACCAAAAAAGTGCCGGTGGCCATCCCCTGGGATGCCTTCCGGTTTGAGAACGGAGGGGCGGTATGATCTATACGCCCTGGACCAAGAAGGCCCTGCGGCTGTGTTTTGACGCCCACAAGGACCAGGTGGACAAAACCGGCCTGCCCTATGTTTTTCACCCCTTCCATCTGGCGGAGCAGATGACCGACGAATATACCACCGTCACCGCCCTCCTGCACGATGTGGTGGAGGATACGGACTATACGCTGGCGGATTTGGAAGCCATGGGTTACCCTGCGCCGGTGCTGGAGGCCCTGAGATTGCTGACCCACGATCCGGCGGTGCCCTATATGGCGTATGTGGCGGCGCTGAAGCCCAATGCCATCGCCCGGGCCGTGAAGCTGGCGGACCTGCGGCATAACAGCGACACCAGCCGGCTGGATGTGGTGGACGAATGGGCCCTGCGGCGGGAGGAGAAGTACCGCCGCGCCATGGCCCTGCTGGAAGAATGATCCCCGCGAAGGCCCAAAATCCAAAAACTGAGCAACCCCCGGCGGAGCCTTCCGCCGGGGGTATTTTCATGACCTGGGGAAAAACGACAAAAAATCGAGAAATTATCCACAAAAATAAGCGGATAGGGGGGGGGGGACACTTGTTTTTCTGTGGAGTATAGTGTATAATCGTATGCGGAGCAGTATACCCTTTTCCGGAAAAGGGGGTTGACGCTCGAAATGGTGTGCATGGCTGCGAAAGGAATTCCCGGAGC